>NC_013158.1:0-311679 GCF_000023945.1 Halorhabdus utahensis DSM 12940 | reverse complement strand
GCTCGTTGGAGCACCCGGCGAGCGCGTGATGATCCACCGGGGCGGATCGGAGACACTATTCTGGGGGTCCGTCTACGTCTTCGAGCGCAGCGGGGGTTCGTGGACGCCACGGCCGAAGCTCGTGGCTGGGAATTCCGTGCCGTATCGGGACTTCGGACGATCGATCGCGGTCTCGGCGGCCGGGTCGAGTGCCATCGTGGGTATCACGACGCCGGAAGGTTCGACCGACACGTCCCCGGATTCGGCGTCCGTGTTTGCCCATTCCGAGGGTGTCTGGGCACGGCAGACAACACTTTCGCCGGCAGCCAAGAGCGGGCAGCCTCTGGATCACACCGTGGCACTGGCGGGAGACGGCGAAACGGCCGTCCTCAACCGGCACGGGAAGAATCACCGCGGATCGATCGCCGTCTTCGAGTGAGCGCCGATCAGAAGTTGATACTGAACCCCTCGTCGTGATCCCCGCCGTCGCCAGCGGGCAGGTTCGGGATCAGCCACGACAGGAACGCGTCGGTACTTCTGGTCTGGAGCCAGACCGACCCCTCGCCGCTGAACTCACAGACGAGGCCCTCGCCGCTGAACAGCGTCGACTTGAGCCCGCCGACTTTCTTGACGTCAAAGTTAGTCGTGCCTTCGAAGGCCACGATGTGGCCGGTGTCGACCGTGTAGGTCTCGCCGGGGTCGAGGTCGACCCGTTCGATCGCGCCGTAACTCGAGAGAAACGTGCGACCCGTGCCGGAGAGTTCGAGCAGGAACAGGCCCTCGCCGCCGAAGAAGGTTCGCCCGCCGCCGAACTTCGTGTCGATGTCGATCCCCGACTCGGCGGCCAGGAACGACCCCGACTGGACGAGCAGGCGTTCGTCCGCGAGTTCCTTGCCGATCACGTCGCCCGGCAGGGGTGGGGCGAGCGTGACGTGGCCCGGCCGGTCGGCGCTGAAGGTGTTCATGAAGAATGACTCGCCGCCGAAGGCCGTGCGTTTCAGCGAGTCGACGATGCCGCCCTGGGCTTTCGTGTCGATCGTGATCCCGTCGGTGTGGCTGACCATCGCGCCGGCTTCCGCCTGTAACTCTTCGCTCTGGTTGAGGTCGACCGAGAGCAACGCGTAGGAGGGTCTGTGTTCGATGTCGTACTCCATGAAGGGGGCGTCTCCCGGCCCGTCAATAAATCTACCCCGCTGTCCTGACCATTTTGTGGTCGGCCCCCGTAACCGGAATATGCTCTCGCCGACCCTCGACGGTCAGACCGCGCTCGTGACCGGCAGCGCCCGCGGCGTCGGGCGCGAGGTGCTGCTCGCGCTCGCCGACTGCGGGGCGGACGTGGCCGTCCAGTATCGAACCAGCCCCGAGGAAGCCGAGGTAGTCGCCGAGGCCGCTCGCGAGGCGGGCGTCGAAGCACTGACCGTCCAGGCGGACGTGACTGACCCGGACAGCGTCGACGGGCTGTTCGACGCGGTCGAAGAGAGACTGGGAAGCGTCGACGTCCTGGTCAACAACGTCGGTGCGTTCGCACCGGATCGATGGGACGAACTAGACTATGCCACCTGGCAGACCGTGATGGAGACCAATCTCGACGCGACGTATCTGTGTTCGAAACGCGCGCTGCCGGGAATGCGAAAGGCGGGCGACGGCCGGATCGTCAACGTCGGCTACGCTTCGAGTGAGAAGGGGCTGGTCAGCCCGAAGAATTTCCCGTATTTCGTGGCGAAGGCGGGCGTGTTGATGTTCACGCGGATGCTCGCGGCCGATACCAGCGAGGATGGGATCACCGTCAACGCGGTCTCGCCGTACGTCGTCGAGAACTCGGCGGAGTTCCCTGAGGAACTCCCGCGTGGTCGTCCCGCTCACTTCGAGGATCTGCTCCAGGCCGTGCTGTTCTTTCTCGATCCTGACAGTGACTACATCTCGGGTGCGAACGTCGAGGTCTCGGGTGGATGGCTGCCCGAGCGTGTGTGAGCGAGTCGGTGAGGGACGCCCCCTCAAAAGCGGAACATGACGTAACACTCGTGGCCGTTCGAGCACGCGTTGGGCCGAACTTTCACGCGGTCGTCATCGGGCTCCTCGCGATCCTCCGTCGTGACGGACTGGACGGTCACATCCCGGGGCAACCCCATTTCGAATGTCGCCCCACACGCCGGACACGACAACTGTTCGATCCCCATTATCCCCCAGGTAGTCCCCCGGCGAAATAAATGGTCTGTCATCGCCGGCCATCGATCGTGGCTGGTCCCGGAAGGGGACCCAAACGAGTTGGGCGGGTACTTGAGGACTCTGCCGGGCGAACCCCGGCCCATGGCACAATCGACACGTCAATCGTCGGTCCTCCGTGGCTCCGTCTCGTGGCCGGGGAACCGACCGATCGTGGCGTCTCGCGTGGCGCTGGCGACGATCGCCATCGGATTCGTCGTGGGCCAGGCAGCGGGGGTCCGGCTCGGATTGACAACCCAAGCGGCCATCTATCTGTTCGGGATGGTCGCGCTGAACCTGCCCCACGGTGGGTACGAACACTTCAATAATATCCGCCAGCGTGGCCTCACCTTCCAGTGGCGCTACGTCGTCGAATATCTCGCGCTCGTCGCAGGATTCATCACCCTGTTCGCCCTCGCGCCGGTGGCCGGCCTCGCGCTTGCGATCCTCGTCGCGGTCCTCAAAGGCGGTTACGGCGGCCTCCACGTCATGGACGCCGAGACCGGGAGCGGTTACCTCCGGACGCCCATCCAGCGTCATCTCGCCGCACTGGTCCGTGGCGGTGTCGTCATGGCCGTTCCGATCGTTGCCTGGCCGGGGACCTTCGAGACGTTCAGCGCATACATGGTGAACATCTTCCAGCCCGGCGGGCTCGAACCGTTTACGCAGTACTTCAGCGTCACACGCCCACTGATCGGGATCACGTTCGCGACATTCGCCGTCGCCCACGTCGGGCTCGGATACGTTCGCCGGGACGGGACACGATCCTGGTTCGTCGACGCGGGGGAAACAGCGGTATTGATCGCCTTCTTCGCGGTCGTGCCCGTAGTCGTCGCCGTCGGGCTGTACTTCCCGCTTTGGTACTCCATGCGACAGGTCGGGCGACACGTCTCCATCGAGGACGACGTCCCGGAACAGGGCGGCGTCCTCACGCCGTTTCTCGAGAGTGACGACCCACGCGTGATCGCGCTGACTGCTTGGGGCGTGTTGATCGCCGGGTCGATCGCGACGGCCGCCGTCGTCGGGACGATCCTGTTCGTCGCGAGCGAGCCGCTCGGTGGCGCGCCGCTGTTACCGGGTTTGGTCGCCTTCTGGAGCATCTCGATCAGTATCATCGCACTCCCGCACGTGGTCGTCGGTTCATTTATGGACCGCGAGCGCGGCATCTGGTACGTGCCATGACAGGAAATGCAGCCGGGTCACTCGCCGGCCGGTCGGTCGACGTCATCGGTGGCGGGATCGGTGGACTCTCCGCCGCCGCCTTTCTCGCTGACGCCGGCGCGGACGTGACCGTCCTCGAAAAGCAGCCCCGCCTTGGGGGGGCCGCGAACCTGCTCGAAACCGATGGCTTCCGCTTCGACACTGGTCCCTCGTGGTATCTGATGCCCGACGTCTTCGAACGCTTTTTCGATCAGTTCGACCGCGTGCCCGAGGAGTATTACACACTGCAGAAACTCGACCCGCAGTACCGTGTGTTCTTCCGCGACAGTGAACCGGTCCCGGGTGCGGGCACGCCCTACGACGAGGATGTCGATGCACCCTGTGACTGGGTGACCGTCACCCCGGATCGCAACCAGATCAAGCGTATCTTCGCCGCCTACGAGGCGGGCGGCGGTGAGGCCTTCGAGGAGTACCTTGCGGAGGCCGAACACACCTACGACGTGGGGATGGAACACTTCGTCTACGAGGATCGATCCCGCTTTCGCGACCTGCTCGATCGGGACGTCGTCGCCGCCGGTCCGGGGCTGACGATGCTCGGATCGATGCAGGGCCACGTCGAAAACTACTTCGACAACCCGAAACTCCAGCAACTGCTGCAGTACACGCTGGTCTTTCTCGGCGGCTCCCCACACAACACGCCGGCGCTGTACAACCTGATGTCTCACGTCGATTACAACATGGGGGTCTACTACCCCGAGGGTGGGATGTACAGCCTCGTCGAGGGGCTGGCCGAACTCGGCGAGGAACTGGGCGTCACGTATCGAACCGACGTCGAGGTGACGGACATCCAGGAAACCATCACCGGACTCGCCCTGCAGACGACTGCGGGTCGCCGCCGTGCCGACCGGGTCGTCGCCAACGCACCGCCGGCTCACGTCGAGCGCGAGTTGCTCTCCCCCGGAAAGCGCGATCACGATCTCGACCACTGGGACGACCAGACCTACGCACCCTCGGCGCTGCTTTGGTACTTCGGCGTCGAAGGCGACGTGGGCCCGCTCGAACACCACTCGCTGGTGTTTCCCGACGACTGGGATCCACACTTCGCGTCGATCTTCGAGGAACCCGGCTGGCCGGACGATCCGGCATATTACCTTTCGGTCCCTTCGATCACTGACGACGGTGTCGCTCCCGAAGACCACCATGCAGTGGTCGTCCTCATTCCGATCGCGGCGGGGCTGGAAGACAGCGACGAGCGACGCCAGGAATACCGGGACTGGGTCCTCGATGACCTCGCCACGAACATCGGCGTCGACCTTCGGGACCGGATCGTCACGGCGGCATCGATGTGCGTCGACGATTTCACCGAGCGTCTGCACTACCCCGAGGGAACTGCCCTGGGGCTGGCACACACATTGTTCCAGACCGGGCCGATGCGTCCCTCACATCGGGCAAAGCAGGTCGACGGACTGTATTACGTCGGTGGGTTCACCTCGCCGGGGATCGGCGTGCCGATGACGATCATCAGTGGCGAACACGCCGCCGAAGCCGTCATCGAGGACGAGCGCGAGCGTGGGATCAAAGCGCGGTTCCTCGGTTGAGCTCCGCCGACCAGCCGGGTATCAGTCGATTCGAGCCCCAGCTTTACGGTAATCGTCTGCCAACACAGTGGCCATGAGCAGTTCAGGGGACGGTCGGCGAATACTCCGGGTTGGGGACGATCCAGGGGCGTCGCCGGTCTCGACGGACGGGCTCCGGGAGATGGCGGACAACGTCGTCGTCGAATCGTCGACCGACTTCCGTACGGCAGTCGAACGGGTCGAAGCCGACGAGGCAGACTGCGTTGTCGTGGACCACACCGAGTCGGGATTCGACGGACTGGCGCTCTTAGAGGCGATCCGTCAGGATCGACCGGGATTGCCGGTCGTCGTCATCCCGAGCGTTTCGACGGGGGCCATCGCTCGTCGGGCAGTGGCCGCCGATGCGACCGCCTATGTCCCCCAGACGAGTGATGACGCCCTCGGTCTCGTGGTCGAAGCCATCGACGACGCCGTCCCCGAACCTGATCGTAGGGACCGACAGGTACGGATGCCGATCAGCGACCGCACGGCGACCGAACAACAGCGCCTGAAAGAGCGTGCCCTCGATGAAGCCCCAGTCGGGATCACGATCGCGGACGCGACGGCACCCGACAAGCCGCTGATCTACGTCAACGACTCCTTCGTGGAGATGACGGGCTACGAGAAGGAGGACGCGATCGGGGTCAACTGTCGGTTCCTCCAGGGCGAAGGGACCGACGCCGAGACGACCCTGGAACTCCGGGAAGCCGTGATGGACGAGCAAGCGGCTGCAGTCGAGTTGCGGAACTACCGTGCCGATGGCTCGACCTTCTGGAACAACCTCGAGATTTCGCCGATCCGGGACGACGACGGAACGGTGACTAACTTCGTGGGGTTCCAGCAGGATATCACCGAGCGCAAGGAGGCGGAGGCGGCGATCAAACGTGAGCGGGAGACCTTACGGCGGCTGCTGGAGCGCGTCGAGGGGCTCGTCGGCGACGTGACTGAGATTCTGGTCAGGGCCGATTCGCGAGCGGATATCGACAGAATGACTGTCGAACGGGTCGGGGCCGGCGACGAATTCGATCGTGCGTGGATCGGGGAGTACGACCCGCCATCCGAGACGATCACGATCACCGAAGACAGCCACACGGACACCGAGTCCGTCACGCTCGATCTCACTGACGCGGCGGCCGGATCTGCCATCGACGTGGTCGCGACGGCCGTGGACCGGGGGGAGGTCCAACGGTTCGAGGACGCTGACCTGGAATCCCCCGTCGGTGGAGTGGACGGATCGACGGTTTCGGACGGGGACGGACTGACTGGTTCTGGAGTGGTGATCCCGCTGGTTTATCGAGAGACGACCTACGGGGTCCTCGTCGTCTACGACCGCGATCCGGACGCCTTCGACGAAACCGAACGGACGATACTCGCCGCTCTCGGTCGGGCGATCGGGTCAGCTGTCAACGCCGTCCTGAGCAAGCGGACCGTGACGACCGATGCCACCGTCGAAATCACGGTCTCGTTGCACGGGCCGGATCTCCTTTTGGCTACCCTCGCCGGGCGACTCGATGGTGCCCTCGCGTACCGTGGTGCGCAGGCGACCGACGACGGGCGGGTGCGGTTTCTGTTCCATATCGACGCGGACGACGAGGCCAGCCTCCGCGAGGCGGCCGAGCGGGACGAACGGGTTTCTGCCGTGACCGTCCTCTCACGGACGGACGACGATTGTGTGATCGAAATCACGACCGACGGGACGCCCTTCGTCAGGATCCTGTCCGGATACGGCGGCGACATCCAGGACATTTCCGTTGACGACGACGGGATCGAACTCGCCTTTCAAGTCGCGACCGAACAGAACGGTCGGGCGATCGTCGAGGAACACCGGTCGACCTACGAGACAGCGACGCTGGTCTCCTACACTGAATCCGACGACCCGGGCGAGACACCCCAGGCGTTTCGGAGTGCTGTCGAGTCCGAACTGACCGACCGGCAGTTGACTGCCCTCGAAAAAGCCTACGTGAGCGGGTTCTTCGAGTGGCCACGTGAGAGCGAGGGTGAGGAACTCGCCGACTCGATGGGAGTCGTTCCCTCAACGTATTACCAGCATCTCCGGGCGGCCGAAAAGAAACTCGTCCGGGCTTTTTTCGACTCCTGACCGGTAATCGATGGCACGGTAGCCGTTCGATCCGGTCGGTACCCCAACAGAATAGGTATCGACTTCAGCCGGCTGGCATACGTACAATGAGAGACTGCTCATGAGAATCGAGCCCCCGAACCTTCCAGGACCGGCTACTGCCCCCAGGAAGACAAGTACCGGTGTCGTCGGTCATCGGATGGGGCACTCGCGATGACACCGATCGCCTACCTTCCGTTCGTGATCGTCTTCGTGGTCGTCCCGGTCGCGATCCTGACGATACTGCTCGGGGTACGCCGGCGCTTTCAGCCGTTCCAGGTTTCCGGGACCGTCCTGCTCGCGGGTGTCGCGCTGGTCTATACGTTCCCGTGGGACGGTCAGTTGATCCGACTTGGCATCTGGGACTACGGCTCGACGCTGGTCGGCCGCCTCGGTGTCGTCCCCTACGAGGAGTTGCTGTTCATCGTCGCCCAGACGGTACTGACTGGCTTGTGGACCACGCTCATCGATACGCCCGACGGGAGCGGATCTGTCTCCTGGAGACCGCGGGTCGTCGGCGTTCTTGCCGGTGGAGCGATCGGTGTCGCCGGACTTGCCCTGCTCTCGATCCCGGCCGGGACGTATCTGGGCGCGATCCTGGTGTGGGCAGCACCGGTTCTCGCCCTCCAGTGGGGGTTCGGCTGGCCAGTCCTGCTCCGACGACGTCGAACCGTTGCCATCGCGCTCGCAGTTCCGACCGTCTACCTCTGGGTCGTCGATCGGCTGGCGATCGAAATCGGTTTGTGGACGTTCTCGGCGACCCAAACAACGGGGTTCGCGATTCTGGGGCTTCCAATCGAGGAGGCGCTGTTTTTCCTCGTCACAAACGCCTTTCTCGTTCAGGGGCTGGTCCTGCTCGGCTGGGTCGTGGAACGCGACGCGATCTCGACCGTGACGGACGTACTCGACACGACCGTCGAGCGTGCGGAGTGAGTGATCGCTCGCGGACGAAGTTGCGTGACTTCTCGGCGACTGCAACCTTGAAAAAAGTTCGAAATTCGACTTGGACTTCCGGCACTGTACAGCTCAGCTTGCCGACGGAGCGCCCTCGTCGAGGACGTCGTGGCTTCGCAGCAGGATGATCCCGAAGATCACCTTCGCGGTGACGTCAAGCACGGCGAAACCGGCGGTCTCCGGGCCGATCCCGATAGCGCCGAGTCCTTCGGTGCCGATGATCCACCAGACCGGGTAGACCAGCCAGAGGACTGCGATCATGTTGCGCAGAAGTTTGAACGTACGCTGTGTGTCAGCCGACAGCTCGTTGGCTTTTGCCGTCAGCGTCGAGAACAGGAAGTACAGCAACACCAGGAGGAAGCCGGTGGAGACGCCCCACCAGAGGATGCGAGCGCCCTCGACTTCCAGCCCGGCCCCGCCGGTGAACGTCAGCGTCGCGACGACGCCGGTGAGGATCATCAACACGTCGAGTCCAACAAGTGTACTGATCGTGTTGCGGTCAGCACCGGCGAGCAACGCGATGTCGTACAACAACAGCGGCGTCGTCAGGATCCAGTCGGTGTATCGCGGCCAGTAGATCTCCTCGGGGACACCGCTGCCGAACTCCGTGCCGAGGATGTTTTCGATGACTTCGATCGGCAGCTTACCGAAGCCTGTTGCCATCGCCAGGTAGTTGACGAAGGCGATCGCCGCGATGAACGTCGTCACGACGTAGAATTTCTTTCGCCGGGAATCCCGTACGTTCCATCCTGTCGCGATGAAGTACAGCATTCCCAGGAACATTCCTGCCGTGCCTGCCCACAGCGAAATGGTGGTTAGGTCTGTCATGCCACATAAGGAATTGTCCTGGGATTGATATAATGGTCGTACCCAATTCATTTGGTACAACCAGTGGCAATTCAGCGAAGGTCGCACGTACCGACAGGGTTTCACTGGTCCAACCCGTGGACTATACCGAATGAGCAAGGACGTCATCGAGGTCCGCGGGGCCGAACAGCACAACCTCAAGGACGTCGACTGTACGATTCCACGCGAGGAACTGACGGTCGTCACCGGTCTCTCGGGATCGGGCAAATCATCTCTCGCTTTCGAGACGATCTATGCTGAAGGCCAGCGCCGATACATCGAATCGCTGTCGGCCTACGCGCGGAACTTCCTCGGGCAGATGGACAAGCCACAGGTCGAATCGGTCGAAGGGCTCTCGCCCGCGATCTCGATCGACCAGAAGAACGCCGCCAACAACCCCCGTTCGACGGTCGGGACGGTCACGGAACTCCATGACTACCTCCGCCTGCTGTACGCCCGCGTCGGCACACCACACTGTCCCGAGTGTGGGCGCGAGGTCGGCGAGCAAAGCGCCGAGAACATGGTTTCACGGATCCTGGAGCTTCCGGAGGGCACGAAACTCAAGATCGCCGCGCCGATCGTTCGCGATCAGAAGGGGGCCTTCGAGGATCGCTTCGACGACCTCGTCGGTGAGGGGTACAGCCGTGTCGAGGTCGACGGCGAGGAACACGATCTGACGCTGGATCGGCCCGATCTCGACGAGAACTACGATCACACGATCGACGTGATCGTCGACCGCGTGACGGTCGCCCCTGACGCTCGCTCGCGGATCACCGACTCCGTCGAGACGGCGCTGACGGCGGCCGACGGGATTCTCAAAGTGATCGTGCCCGACCCGCCCGAAGACGCGGAACTGGGCGGTGCGACCGCTCGTTCCACGGGCGATCTGGCCGAGGACGAGAGCCACGACACCGCTGCCGACCGACTCGTCGTCGAGTTCTCCGAAGACCTGGCGTGCACTCACTGTGGGATCGACATCAGCGAGACCGAGACCCGCTCGTTCTCGTTCAATTCGCCACACGGTGCTTGTCCGGCGTGTGAAGGGCTGGGTGAGACCAAGGAGGTCAGCGAGGACCTCGTTATCACCGACCCATCGAAACCGCTCAAGCACGTTTTCGAACCCTGGAGCTACAACCGGACGTACTACTCACGACAGCTCGACAACGTCGCCGAGCACTTCGGCGTCAGTCTGGAGACACCGTTCGAGGAGCTGCCGGAATCGATCCAGCGGCAGTTTCTCTATGGGACCGACGACGTCGTCCACTTCCAGTGGCAGACCAAGAACGGCACCCGCGAGAAGACCGAGCGCTTCGAGGGCGTGATCCCGAACCTCGAACGCCGCCACGTCGAGACTGATTCCGATCGTGCCCGCGAGCACATCGAGGAGTTCATGGCCACGACGACGTGCCCGAACTGCGAGGGCACGCGACTGAAGGCCGAATCCAGAGCGGTGCTCGTCGACGGCACGTCGATCACCGACGTCAACGAACTGTCGATCGGCGACGCCCTCGAACACTTCGAGGGTATGGAAGACGGGATGAGCGAGCGAGACGCCATGATCGCCACGGAGATCTTAAAGGAGATCCGGGCCCGGCTCGGATTCATGCAGGAGGTCGGCCTGGAGTACCTCACTCTCGATCGGGAAGCCTCGACGCTTTCCGGCGGCGAGAGCCAACGTATCCGGCTCGCGACCCAGATCGGGTCTGGACTTGTCGGCGTGCTGTACGTCCTCGACGAACCCTCGATCGGGCTTCACCAGCGGGACAACGACCGCCTGCTGAACACGCTGGAAGAACTGCGCGATCTGGGCAACACGCTGCTGGTCGTCGAGCACGACACCGAAACGATGCGACGGGCGGACAACATCGTCGACATGGGTCCCGGACCGGGCAATCGCGGCGGCGAAATCGTCGTCAACGGTCCCGTCGAGGACGTGCTGGACAGCGAGGAGTCGATCACTGGCGACTATCTGGCCGGTGAGCGGTCGATCCCGGTGCCCGACGAGCGTCGTGACCCCGATGGCACACTGACGATCCAGGGTGCGCGCCAGCACAACCTGGCGGACCTCGACGTTGACATCCCACTTGGGACGTTCACGGCGATCACCGGCGTCTCGGGATCGGGGAAGTCGACACTCATGCACGATGTCCTTTATAAGGGACTCGCCCGCGAGATGAACGACAACACGAGCGTGAATCCCGGCGAACACGACGCGATCGAGGGCATCGAGGGGATCGAGACCGTCCGGCTGATCGACCAGTCGCCGATCGGACGCACCCCGCGATCGAATCCGGCCACGTATACGGACGTCTTTGATCACATTCGGGAACTGTTCGCCGAGACCAAACTCGCCACTCAGCGCGGCTACAAAAAGGGCCGGTTTTCCTTCAACGTCAAAGGCGGCCGGTGTGAGGCCTGTGGCGGACAGGGAACCGTCACCATCGACATGAACTTCCTCAGCAACGTCGAAGTGCCCTGCGAGGAGTGTGGCGGCGACCGCTACAACGCCGAGACGCTGGACGTCACCTACAAGGGCAAGACGATCGCGGATGTCCTGGAGATGACCGTCGCGGAGGCCCACGAGTTCTTCGAGAGTCACCCGGGGATTCGTCGTCGACTCGAATTACTCAGAGACGTCGGGCTGGGCTACATGAAACTCGGTCAGCCATCGACGACGCTGTCGGGTGGGGAGGCACAGCGCGTGAAACTCGCCGAGGAACTCGGCAAGAAGGATTCCGGCGAGACGCTGTATCTCCTCGACGAACCGACGACCGGACTCCACCCAGCGGACGAGCGCAAGTTGATCGACGTACTCCACCGACTCACGGACGACGGGAACACGGTCGTCGTGATCGAACACGAACTCGACCTCGTGAAGAACGCGGACCGGATCATCGACCTCGGTCCCGAGGGTGGCGAGAACGGCGGGGCGGTCGTCGCGACCGGGACGCCGGAAACAGTGGCACGGACGGAGGGCTCCTACACCGGTCGGTACCTGCGTGATCTGTTGCCCGGAATCGACCTTGAGGGGCCACGGGCCGATCGGGAGCTCGCGTCGCCCCCGGCTGCCGACGACTGACCCGCCAGTAGCAAGCCGTTTCCGCTACGTCCAATCGCACCTGGTTCTCATTTCTGAGAACAGATGGGCAGCGATTAATACCGGACTTTGGCAACTAGACGATATGGCGCTGGTCTGGGCAACGTACGTCCTCGTTCTCGTTGTCACGGTCCCAGTCCAGGTCTCGCTGGCATATTGGGTTTTCGCGCATCACGACGACGTTCGCGGTTCGCGGTGGTTTGCCTTCTCACTGTTTCTCGGATTCGTCTGGGCAATATTTCAATTTGTGATGTTCGTCGTCGCCGATCCGGAGATACAGTGGATCGTCCGGACGTTCGCCGAGAAAACCGCAATGGGTTCGTTCATGGCGTGGATCGTGTTCGCGTCACTGTATTCGGGCAGCGACTTTCATCGCCACTGGTTAGCCAGGGCCGGGTTGGGCTATCTCATCATCAACGCCCTGACCCCATCGTTCGTCAGTCCCTTCTCGGAGTTGTTCTACGAACAGCGGGTTGTCATCGCTGAGCCGTTTCAGTACGTGACCGTCGAACCAGGACTCGTGTATCTCTCGGCTCTCCTGGTTATAGTTGTCCTTGGCGGGGCGGGGATGACTGCACTGGTGCGGTATCTCCTCTCTACACCCAGAGACAGCGGGTATCCACTCGTGTTGCTCGTTCTCGGTGCGCTCTCGATACCGCTGTTCACGATCAGCGGGAAACTCGGTCTCTTCCCAGCGACACAGCTCAACCACTCGACGTACGGATTGTTACCGTTCAGTCTCTTCATGACGTTTGCACTGTTCCGATTTCGGCTGTTCGACATCCAGCCAGTCGCTCGGAACGCAGTCGTCGAGGAGCTGCAGGATCCCGTGTTTGTCCTCGAGGCCGATCGGTGCCTGGTTGATTATAATCAGGCAGCGAAACGTCTGGTTCCGGCCGTCGAGAGCGGCGTTGGCCAGCCATTCGACGCCGTCTTTCCGGCACTCGGTGAGTCATTAGTTTTTCCTGAACACGAGGCGGAAACGACGACCGAAATTTCGATGACGACAAACGACAGGACGCGTCATTATTCGGTGAACGTCTCACAGGTCGGCGGACAGAGCCAGGCACACGCGAACTGGTACTCGGTGGTGCTTCGGGACGTGACTGAACTGGAACGCTCCCGAAGTCAACTCCAGGCCCAGAACGAACGCCTCGATCAGGTTGCAAGCACGATCTCTCACGATCTTCGAAACCCGATTCAGGTGGCTCTCGGCAATACTGAACGGATCCGGACGTGTCTCGGACCCAGCGAGA
Organism: Halorhabdus utahensis DSM 12940; assembly: GCF_000023945.1. Taxonomy (NCBI): domain Archaea; kingdom Methanobacteriati; phylum Methanobacteriota; class Halobacteria; order Halobacteriales; family Haloarculaceae; genus Halorhabdus; species Halorhabdus utahensis. The sequence continues at coordinate 298,452 of NC_013158.1, read as the reverse complement.
TCGAATCCGGGGACCGTCACACGGTGCTTGACGCGGTCGATACCACGCAAGCCTCACTTGAGCGGATGGAGGATATCCTCTCTGACCTGCTGACCATCGCCCGCGAGGGCAAAACTATCGAGGACGCCGAGTCACTCTCGCTTGCAGCCGTCGCCAGCGACGCCTGGCAAACCGTCGATACGAGATCCGCATCGTTGACGGTCGCCGAAGACACCACGGTACAGGCAGACCGGAGCAAACTTCGCTCCATCCTCGAGAACCTCTTTCGGAACAGTGTCGAACACGGGCCCGACGATGTGACGGTCACGATCGGATCGATCGACGGCGGGTTCTTCGTTGCTGATGACGGTCCAGGGATCGATCAATCAGCGACCGACAAGATCTTCGAATACGGGTATACGACAAGCGACGAGGGGACCGGTCTTGGGCTCTCTATCGTCCGAACGATGGCCGAATCCCATGGCTGGTCGGTTCACGCGGAACCAGGCGACACCGGTGGGGTCCGGTTTGTGTTTGCAAGTGTTTCCAGCACTCGGGCCGATCGAATCGCCAGCGAGCCTCATTCGCAGTGAGTCATGTTCCTGAGGGGGTCCCCGACGTCAAAGGCCACCTTTGACTCTGATGCACCACCAGTGCCAGCGGAATCCGAATCTGCTTCCGTGAGGGTGATCGATGGCCGGGTCCTCATCGCCTGTTCAGCTCCATCACTCGAGGGTGATGTGCTCGGATTCCTCGTTGAGTGCGAGGTTCGTCGCGATCTCGGCGTTGCGAACCGAATACTGCGCCGTGTCCTGAAGGCCGACCAGGACTTCCCGGACGGCAAGCAGCTTTTCGTTGGGCATCTCTTCGAGTCCGTCGAGGAGATCCGCCCCCATCTCGTCGATCTCGCGAAACTTCGATCGGACCTCGATGGCAGCGGGATAGTCTCGATCAACGGCGGCCTTGACCGCTTGTTCGGAGATTTTGTCGACCTGTTCGACCATGTCGCGAATCCGATCCATCGTTCCCGCGTCGACGTCGAGGCTGTGCCCGTCAGCTTCGAGTGCGATGTCGGCGATGTCTTCGGCGTTATCGGCGGCGAGTTCGAGATTCTTCGCGACCGACCGATAGCCGATCAGCGGGAAGGCATCGTCGAGACCGATCCCGCGGGCGACGTTCGGGTTCTGGTGGGCAGTGAAGATGAGCCGGAGGAGCAACACGAAGATCTTGTTGGCCTGTCGTTCCCGGTTCAGGGCCCGTTGAGCCAGATCCGGGTTGCCGTGGGCGAGTGCCCGGATCGCCTCGTTTCGCATCGTGCTGCCCGTGCTCTCTAACCGTTCGAGGAGGTTGTGCAACGAGAAGTCGCCGGGATCGACCGAACACCGGACGGTGATTCGTTCGGGCGTCTCTTCGATCACGCCCAGCCCCATCAACTGGGTTTCGGCGTTATACACAGCGTTGATATGGGCGCTGTCGAGTGTCGCCCCCTCGTCGGCTTCGACGTGGATGACCTGCCGCCCGAGGACGTACTGGGCGACGATCGCCCGCTCGACGGCATCAGCGTCGAGATCGGCGACGTAGATCGTCGCCTCTGTATCGCCTGACTGGACGGACTCGGGCAGTACAGTCAACGTCCCCTTGTCCCCGATCCGGATGGAGATCTCGTCACCCTTTTCGACATCTGTCTCCGTCGTCCACTCCGCCGGCAGCGTCATCGCGAGCGTCGAGGGTCCGAGTTGCTGGACCTTTCTCGTATCCATATGTGTCCTAGGATCGGTCGTCACCTTAAGTTTATGAATATGCTAACGACGATACGAGCCACCCCCAAACCGGTCCAAATCTCGGGATTGTTCGGCGCGCGTCACAGACGATCAGGACCGCTACTGGTGCCAGGGAGCGGCCTGGTAGTCGATGTGGCGCGTTTCGCGGTCGATATCGTCGATCGTTGCGATGTCTTCGTCGTCGAGTTCCAGTTCGAGGCTCTCGAAGTTGTCCCGGATGTGGGCCTCGCTGGTCGCTTTCGGGATCGGATAGGCTCCCTTCTCCCGCACCCAGGCCAGGCTGACCTGGGCCTCGCTGACGCCGTGTTTCTCGGCGATCTCGGTAAGCTCCGGAACATCGAAGACATCACCCCGGGAGAGTGGCGAGTATGCGACGAGATGATAGTCGTGTTCGTCGGCGTGTGCCAGGAGTGCTTCCTGCTGGAGTAGCGGATGCATCTCGACCTGATTGGCGAACAGCGGCGCATCGAGGACGGCAAGCGCACGCTCGACCGTGGATGGCTCGAAGTTCGAGACGCCGATCCGCTCGGTGACGCCCGCCTCGCGGAGTTCCTCGAACGCCGAGAGGGTCTCCTCGGGGTCATAATCGCCGGTCGGCCAGTGGACGTACAGTAAATCGACGGACTCGACGCCGAGCCGATCGAGGCTGTTGTGGACTGTCTCGATCACGCCTTCATGGGAGAGACTGGTGGACTCGCCGTGGACTTTCGTCGCCAGGAAGATTTCGTCCCGAGGAACGTCTGCCTTCGCCAACCCGTCGCCGACTGCGTCCTCGTTACCGTAGATCTCCGCCGTGTCGATATGTCGATACCCCATTTCGAGGGCCGTCGCAACGCTGTCGGCACACTGGTCGGGGTCCTCGTTCTGCCAGGTTCCGAGTCCGATTTCCGGGAGATCCGTCATGGATAATCTTTCGAGACCGGAACGTATGGAGGTTACTATTTGCGGTGAGAAATCACGTCACAATTCGTAGCGTTGCCGAACTGTCGTCTCGGCTAACCGACTTTTCGGTCGTTACTCGTCTTCGTCGTCGATCGAAGTCCTCGCTCTGCTCGAACTTCGAGACACCGCGAATCGGAGATTCGCGAGCCCAAGACGAAGACGACTCGACTCGTGTTACTCGTCTTCGTCGTCTTCGTCTTGGACCTCTTCGAAGTCGGCGTCGACATACTCCTCGCCAGCTTCGTCGCCAGCGCCGCCCGGCCCACCGGCGGGGCCACCCGCGCCTGCGGGACCAGCGCCGCCCATGCCGCCCATGCCACCGGCACCTGCACCGGCCGCACCAGCGCCTGCAGCACCTTCCGCGCCAGCCTGGTCGTACATCTGTTTGCCGATCTCCTGGAGGGATTCGGTGAGCGCCTCGACCGCTTGCTCGTAATCCTCCTTGGTCGCATCGTCGTCGTCGAGGGTTTCCTGGACCGCTTCGATCTCGGATTCGATGTCCTCACGGAGGTCATCGTCGACAGCATCCTCGTTCTCCTCCAGCAGCGTCTCGGCGCGCTGGATGGCGCTCTCGGCCTCGTTGCGGGCCTCGATGCGCTCGCGGCGCTGCTGGTCCTCTTCGGCGTGTTCCTCGGCTTCCTCCTGCATCTCCTCGATCTCCTCGTCGCTCAGGCCGACGCCACCCTCGATGGTGATCTCCTCGGAGTTGCCCGAGCCCTGGTCCTCGGCTGAGACGTTGACGATGCCGTTCTCGTCGATCGAGAAGGTGACCTCGATCTGGGGCGTCCCGGCCGGAGCCGGCGGGATGCCCTGCAGCATGAAGGCTCCAAGCAGTTCGTTCTCCTCGGCGATCTCGCGTTCGCCCTGGAAGACGCGGATCTGGACCGAGGTCTGGTTGGCCGCGGCGGTGGTGAAGATCTTCGACTCCTCGGTCGGGATCGTCGTGTTCTTCTCGATCAGACGCTCGAAGAGGCCGCCCTTGACCTCGACACCGAGGCTGAGGGGCGTCACGTCGAGCAGGACGATGTCGTCGACGTCGCCCGAGAGGACCCCGCCCTGGATCGCCGCGCCCAGCGCGACGGCCTCATCGGGGTTGACGTTCTTCTTCGGTTCCTGGCCGGTGAGTTCCTCGACCTTCTCCTGAACCTGGGGCATGCGGGTCGATCCGCCCACAAGCAGCACCTCGTCGATATCCGACTTCGAGTAGTCGGCGTCCTCAAGAGCCTGCTCGGTCGGCTCGACGGTGCGTTCGATCAGGTCACTCGTCAGGCTCTCGAACTTCGCGCGGGTGATGTCCGTCTCCAGGTGGACCGGACCGTCGTCAGTAGAGGTGATAAATGGCAGGTTAATCTCGGTCTCTTTCCGGGAGGAGAGTTCGACCTTGGCTTCCTCGGCGGCGTCCTTCAACCGCTGGAGGGCCTGGCGGTCCTCCCGGAGGTCGATGCCGTGCTCCTCGGCGAAGTCCTCGGCCAGCCAGTCGATGATCGCCCGGTCCCAGTCGTCGCCACCGAGGTCGTTGTCACCGTTGGTCGCGACGACTTCGTAGACGCCGCCACCGAGGTCGAGAATCGAGACGTCGAACGTCCCGCCACCCAGGTCGTAGACGAGCACCGTCTGGTCGGACTCGTCGTCGAGCCCGTAGGCCATCGAGGCCGCTGTCGGCTCGTTGACGATGCGGTCGACTTCGAAGCCGGCGATCTCGCCGGCGTCCTTCGTGGCCTGGCGCTGGCGGTCGTTGAAGTACGCCGGGACGGTGATGACGGCCTTCTCGATCTCGTCACCGAGGTACTCCTCGGCGTCGCGTTTGATCTTCTGGAGGATCATCGCCGAGACCTGCTCGGGCGTGTACTCCTCACCGTCCAGGGAAACGGTGTAGTCTTCCTCGCCCATGTGACGCTTGATCGACTGAATCGTCTCATCAGGGTTCTTGACGGCCTGGTTCTTCGCCGGCTTGCCGACGAGTTGCTCGCCGTCGTCGAACGCCACGACCGAGGGCGTCGTCCGATCGCCTTCGCTGTTGACGATGATCTCCGGGTCGCCACCCTCCATCACTGCGAACGCTGAGTTGGTCGTTCCCAGGTCGATTCCGAGAATCTTGTTGCTCGCCATGTTGTCCGTACGTACCGGCTTCTGCCGGTTAAACATTACTAGATAGCGCGAACAAAGGGCTGAGAGGGGGCGGCTCACGTCCTGCGGTTTTGCTATCGGGAGCCGGACGCAGTCGGGGGCTTTATTATGAAGTAGCGATCCACACGTCTCTGACGGCGTTCACTTCCCGCTTGACTCGGACTCGTCCGATTCGGTGGTCTCACTGACCGTCTCATCGCCGCTCTGCCCGTCGCTGACGGCGACCTGTGCCGTCCGGATGACCTTCCCGGCCATCTCGTAGCCGGGTCGGTGAACCTCGGCGATCGTCCCATCTGGCTGAGGGCTGTCCATCCGGACCAGTACCTCGTGGCGCTCGGGATCGACCTCGTCGCCGGGTTCGGGTTCGATCGACGTGACGTTCTCCCGGTCGAGTTCAGTCTCGAACTGGCTGAGTGTCGACTTGACGCCATCTCGAAGGTCCGCGACGTCGTCCTGGTCGAGCGCGCGCCGGAGGTTGTCCCGAACGTCCAGTAGCCGCTCGACGAGATCCTCGGTCGCGCGCTGTTTCTCGTCTTCTCGCTTCTGTTTCATCCGCTTTTTGTAGTTCTGGAAGTCGGCCTGCTTGCGTTTGAGTCGGCTCGTCAGGTCCTCGATCTCTTCGTCTTTCCCCTCAACCGTCTCTTCGAGATCGGCGAGTTCGGACTCCAGGCGCTCGATCTTGAGCCGGTGGGCCGCAAGTTCGTCCGCGAGCGCTTCGGCGTCGGCCTCCCGGACGGTTTCGAGTTGCTCCTCGCGGAGGGCCGCGATCTGCTCGTCGGTCGGCTCACCCTCCTCGTCAGGTTGGGCTCTGCCGGCTGAGTCGTCGTCCTGCTCGGTCTCAGTCATATGCGATAGATGCTCGTTCGTGGATAAAAGGGTTGAGAAAGCCGGGAGACGAGGCCGGCACTTCTTCGTTGGGAAGTAACCTTTAGGCTACCGCGGGTTGACAACCAGCCGTGGCTCGCGTCACGTTGACCTACGAGGACGGGACGGTCCGCATCGACGGGCTGGACGCAGAAACAGGCGAGTCCCTCGCAGATGTCGAGCGCGACGAACGTTCGAAATCCTGGCGAGCGCCCGGCTTTCGATACGCGGCGGTCCGGGACGCCATCGAGGCGACGGGCACGACAGTAGCGGACCGCGTTTTCGACCTTCCCACACTCGCTCTCGATTCGACCTACGAACTCCGGTCGTACCAGGAGGAGGCTTTCGATGCCTGGCGTACTGGTGACGATCGTGGTGTCCTCGAACTCCCGACCGGGAGTGGCAAGACCATCATCGGGATCGCGGCGATCGAAGCGCTCGACACGCCGACACTCGTGGTCGTGCCGACGATCGATCTGCTGGAGCAGTGGCGCGAGGAACTGGAGACGGAGTTCGACGTTTCGATCGGGCAACTCGGCGGTGGCGAACAGCGACTCGAATCCCTGACGGTCGCCACGTACGATTCGGCGTATCTGCGGGCCGACGAGATCGGCGACCGCTTCGGGCTGGTGATCTTCGACGAAGTCCATCACCTTGGCGGCGAAGGCTACCGTGACATCGCAAGACTGCTCGCCGCGCCCGCCCGGCTGGGGCTGACCGCAACATTCGAGCGACCGGATGGCGCTCACGAGGTCGTTACCGAGTTGATCGGCGAGGTCGTCTATCGCCTCGATCCCGATGAACTGGCGGGCGGACACCTCGCGCCGTACGACGTCAAACGCCTGGAAGTCACACTCACCGACGACGAGCGGGCCAGCTACGAGCGCAACCAGGAGACCTTCACCGACTACCTCGCTCGATCGAACATCGACATGCATAGCGGCGAGGACTACCAGCAACTCGTCATCCGGTCGGGGACCGACCCGGCGGCCCGGGAGGCCTTGCTCGCCAAGGAGCGGGCCCGCTCGATCGTCCGGACGGCCGAACGCAAGGTCGACACCCTCGCTGAATTGCTCGATCGGCACCCCGACGACCGGGTGCTCGTCTTCACCGCCTCGACCGACTTCGTCTATCGCCTCTCCGAGCGGTTCCTCCGACCGGCGATCACCCACGAGACATCGACTGCGGAGCGCAAAGAGATCCTTCGGGGGTTCCGGACCGGGGCCTACTCGACGGTGATCACGGCGAACGTCCTCGACGAGGGGATCGACGTTCCCGACGCGAACGTGGCGGTTCTGCTTGCTGGCAGCGGGAGTCAGCGGGAGTTTACCCAGCGGCTTGGCCGGATTCTTCGGCCGACCGAGGACGGCGGGCGCGCCCTGCTCTACGAGGTCGTCTGTGCCGACACGGCCGAGGAACGGGTCGCACGCCGTCGGCGCTGAACCGGCGCAGTGCCCCGACAGCCGATCCTCACACCAGCGCGTACGTCATCAACAGCACGAAATAGAGGACGATCAGGGCGATCAGTGCTTTGAGCCGGAACAGCCGCAATCGTTCGGATTCGGCCTCGTAAATGTCTTCGAATGCGTCTCGTTCGTCCTGGTCGAGGGTTTCCCCGTGCTCCTGGCCGCGATGGAGGGTCCGGAGTTCCGCCCGAACGAACGGTCGGCCGCACTCGGGACAGCGTGCCGGGTCAGCCCCGGCCGGTACGTCGTAGGCGTCGGGATCTGGGGGAGATGTAATTGTCATGGTCAGAGGAACGGCGGTTGAATCGTCGGTTGAGTCACGATCCAGAGGCTCGTCATCGTGTAGGCGACCATCGCGAGCGTGAACGGATACTGACTCCGGATCGCCTGGAGACGGCCGGGAAACAGATCGAAAGCGGCCGCGTGGGCGATCCAGATCGCCAGCAGGTGGCCGGCGAGGACGCTCGCGACGGGGATCGCGCCGTACCAACCCGGCAGCGAGAACACTGGGACCACCGCGGGCGGCGACAGTGGCGACGTGAGAACCGTCGCGAGCACGGGCGCGAGCGAGAGGAAGTATCCGAGATAGTGCGCCAGGTGATAACCGGCGGCGATGGCGATCAGCGGTGGTGCGAACCGCCGGGCGAGTCTGTCGGCTGCCAGGTACGTCTCGCTGCTTGAGCGCGCGGCCCGGGCGGCGAGTCGGTAGGCCCCGAGAAAGAGGCCGAAACCGGCGGCAAGCGCGGTCGGATACAGCAGATGGGCCGGCACGCCGACCTCCACCAGCGGTGCGATCAGGGCCTTCCAGGCGGGCGTCGCCACGAGCCCGTCGTAGGTCGTCGACCACAGCAACGCCACCACGAACGCGACGTCGCTCGAATCCGTCACGAGGTCCGTTCGCGTCAGTCCGACGCCCGGCGGTCGAACGGTCAGTCTATCCGGGCTGTCCCGTTGCTGGTCTGTGCCCTCTCCGACGCGCGTCGAGACGGTCGCGATCGGGGCGACGTGGCCATAGTATGTGAAGACGGTCGAGATCGGGTCCACACGATCGAACCACTGGTCCGATCCGAAGACCACCGCGCCCGCGAGGGTTACGACTGAGTAGCCAACCACCACCGTCGACAACAACGTCGGGTCGTCGGCAAGTGGGCTGACGACTTCGATCCAGATGAGGGTGAGCAACCCGACGACAGCGGGCCAGGCACCTACGGCCGGGAGCGTTCGATCCAGCGATGGGAGCCAGGTTGTGATCGTCCGCCAGGGGTTCACCGTCGACCATGTCTCGCCGAGCAGGTATGCGCTCATCGTGTACCCGGCCCACCACCCGACCCAGACGAGCAGGATCGCGAGATTGCTGAGTCCACTTTGGGGACCCACATAGCCGATCACGACGATGGCAATCATCCCGAGGACGCCACCGGCGCGCACGATCGATCCAACTGCCGTGCGACCGTGGAACGGGATGGTCGCCCGCCAGCCGTGGAGTTCGTCGATGAGTCGGCGATCGGTGACGAAGCTCGCGAGCAGGAAGGAAGCGCCCACGATGGCCCCGCCGGTTGTCAAAAACAGCCAGGTCGGGACGGTGACGCTTTCCCGGGCGCTCGCCCCGAGACTCCCGCCGTGGGCGGCGGCCGACGGGACGAGAAGCCCGGCGACTCCGAGTGCCGCGACCGCGAGCAGTCGATGCCCGAGTTCTCGGCTTCTAGGCGACGCCATTGGGGCCCCTTCGTGGGTCCGGCCCGTGTAGGTTCCGGCTTGGGCAACGCGGCCAGGACACTGTCAGCTTCCCGCCGGCCAGCCGGGTGATCGGGCGACGGCGGCAAAAGACTCCCCCGAAGGTGCCTTTTTGCCCGCCGCCGGGGAACTCATTCCTATGAGCATTGTCGAAGACACGGATGCGGGCGACGGGCATCACCTCCCCGCCGAGGAGGACTGGCCACAGGGGTTCGGTGAGGCCAGTTGGTGGCCCTTTATCACCGCGATCGGTGCCGCCGGGATCTATCTGGGCGCTGCGCTCTGGCTGCTTGCCGGCGGGGACGACCCCCTGGTGGGTTCATCCGTCGGACCGGGTGCGATCATCGTCAGCGTCTTCCTGTTCCTGGTTGGGATGTACGGCTGGCTGTATCACGCCTTCGTCGTGGACTTCTGGCATCGCGGCGCCGACCCGAGCGCGAGTAGCGGCCTCCGGCTGGGTATGTTACTGTTCCTCGGCTCGGAGATCGCCACGTTCGGTGCCGGCTTCGTCTACTACTTCTTCATCCGCGCCGGCGCGTGGCCGCCCGATCACCTTCCCCACCTGCTGGGGAGTCTCGTCGTCGTCAATACGGCCATCCTGATCGCTTCAAGCGTAACACTCCACGTCGCCCACCTCGCGCTCCGACGAGGTAATCGACGGCGATTCCTCCAGTGGCTGGGCGTCACGCTCGCGCTGGGCATCGTCTTCATCGGCGGACAGGCCTACGAGTACTACCAGTTCATCGTCGTTGATGGGTTCTCGCTGTCGACGGGGACCTTCGGAAGTGCCTTCTACGGGCTGACCGGCCTTCACGGCGCACACGTCACCCTCGGGGCGGTTCTGATCGGGATCGTCTTCGCACGCGGCATGGCCGGTCAGTACTCCGAGCACCGGCACACGTCCGTCAGTACTGTCTCGATGTACTGGCACTTCGTCGACGCCGTCTGGGTGTTCCTCGTGGCGGTGCTGTACGTCGGTGCGGCAGCCTGATCCCGAAAAATCGCGTCCCAGTCTCCACATTCACTCACGTCGTTTTTCGAACGGACTCGCCTGGGGCGTTCAAGTGCGTCTTCTGGTTTCTATCCGCTGACGTTGTTGAGTGCGCTGTTCAGCTCGAAGAGTTCTCGGACGACATCGCTGTCTGCGACCCGGTACCGACGAGGTGACGTGTTCGGGACTTCTTCGAGGAGTTCGACTTCAAGCAGGAGGGCAGTGTAGTTCCCGACAGTCTGGCGCGTGACGCCGGCGTGTTCCGCGAGTTCAGTCTTGTTGAACTCACGGTTCGGTGGAAGGTCCAGAAGCGCGTCGACAAGTATGGGAACGGCGTCGTGCTGGGTGAGATGAAACCATCCACTGGGATGCTCCTTCCGGAGTTCCTTCGTTTGCCCGCGATCGCTGTCCTCGTGCTTCATGCTGCTCATACAGGTGAATCTGTTCTATGCGTGTATAAGTATTTCCCCTCACGTAACTTGCTATTAACAGGATTTATATGAGCGTGATTTTTCTTCACGATCATGCGGAAGCCATCCGTTAAATGCGCCCTCCTGGCGACGATGATCGCAAAGCACAAGTGGGGAACACCGATCACGGAGGATGCCCTCCTCAACCTCTCGGCCATCGACGGCGACTACCCGACAGGTCGCAACGTGTATGCTGATCTCAGGGGCGAACCGTATATTATCCACCGCGGACGCCGTGGGATCAAACTCGATAAGAGCAACTTCGACAAACTTGCGAACGTCCTCTACAATGAGTGTGGCTGGGAACCCTGGGAGATCGAGAGTCGTCTGAAGCACTACGAGGGCATCGACAACCACGACTGGGCGTGAGCGACTCTCCGGCGTGAGCGTTGCTTTTGGGGTTGGACGCGGAAATGCCGAGAATGGCTCTCTCAGTAGATCGATCTGAATAGTGCCAGGATGTCGCCGACGCCGACGGTCCCGTCACCGTCGAAGTCGTAGGCGTCCGGGTTCGTCTTGACTGCCTCGCTGTCGCGGTTATTCAGGAGCCACCGGACGTCGTCGATATCAGCTTCGCCGTCGCCGGTCTGAAGAACCCATTCGGCAGGCCGATCAGTGACGTATTCCGGGATCTCCCCACCCGTATAGGGTGCCCAGCCTTCGTCGTCGGGGACATCGAACCCACGCGTGAACATGTTGGGGTCCCAGAGCACGTCGAACACCCACGCGGTCGAATGCACCGGGCGCGTCGAGAGCCACTCGGTCACGTGGTGGCCGAAATCCGAATCGTGCTCCGCCCAGTCCGCGCCAGCTGCCGTATCCTCGTTGACGCCGCCGCCCGCGGCCGGGTCGGCGTCGTAATCGAATCCCCACTCGGTCATGAAGACCGGCGCGACCTCCCAGGCGGGCGTCTCGTCGTCGTAGGGAACATCTCCGCCGCCGTTGTTGACCGGCGTGACGAAGTCATCGTAGTCTCCAGGTGTCGTCGGTCCGTGTCCCGGATAGAGGTGGAGTGTATAGCCGATATTTGCCCCATCGAACTCCTCGATCACCGCACCGAAGGTCATCTGTGACCACCGCGGTGACCCGACGAGCACGAGATTCTCTGTGTACTCCCGAACGGTGTCGACCCACGGCTGGGCTGTGGCTTTCCACTCACCCCAGAAGTCCACTAACTCCTGGCCAGAGACGCCGTAGTTCGGGTTGCCCTGGGGTTCGTTGTATACTTCGAAGATGACGTGATCCATCTCACCGTACCGCTGGGCGACGATGTCCCAGAACATCGTCACTTCCTGGCTGAGCCCGTCATCCGTCCACGGAATGTCGCGATGCCGGTGGTAGTCGATGATCGCGTACGCCCCGTTTGCCGCGCACTGTTGGACGGCCGGATCGAGATGGTTCTCGATATAGTCCTGCAGCTGAGATTCGTCGAACGCCGGCGGCTCCGGTCCCGCTCCAGCCTGGTGTTCGCCGATGTCGACCGGCTGGACCGGCAGCCGGACGACGTCGGCATGCCAGCCCTGACTGGGGTCTGTCGCAAGATCGATCGCCTGGGCGGCATCTTTCCCGCGTACCGACGCGGTCACGTCGACTCGCTTTGGATCGGCGATATTGACGCCGTGGAGTTCGATCGTCTCCCCATCGGGTGTCTCGATCTGATTACCGTTCCGTCTGAGCGGTGGGAGCGCACTCGTGTGTGAATCGGCCGCTGCATGCCCCACCAAGCCACCACTCGCGACGGCGATTCCGGTTCCCGCTGTTGCCTGGAGGAACCGTCGCCGTGATGGTGTCGACAGGGTGTGCTTGTCGCCCGTTGGTCGGTCGATCGATCGCGTGTCGTCGTGTTCTGCGTTACGTGTTTTTTCTTCGTCGATCATTGCTTGTTCGGAATGATCGTTTCAGTCATTCGTACTTAATAGTTGTCCATATCTTGATGGTGGCGGTCAGCAAGTGCGGTCCGCGGCGTCGTTTCTCGGCATTCCCTTGATTGGGATCGCGTTCCCGGGCAAGTCAGTGGCTGAAGCTGGCGAAGACTCTCAGCGATGTCGCCACTTCGAGACGTGCCTCGAAGCGGAGCGTCTGACGCCCGCAACCCTTTTTTCGTGTCCGATCGAAAATAGGACAATGAGTCAGATTGACGATGTGCTGGGACGGTTGAGTGCTGATCTCGACGCTATATTCCTGTTTGCGCCGAGCAATAGCCTCTATGATGAACTCGCGGAAGCGTACACGGTCATCGTCGTTGGCGCGGAGAACGGCCCTGATGCGGAGCGCTTCGTCGAGTTGCCGCTGGATTTCACGGCCATCGACGATCGCGTCCGATTTGGCGTCGAAGGTGCGCTCGAAAAGGAGTACGTAATGGAAACGGACGATATTCTGTGCCTGGGGCGGACCTACGCTGACGAACTCGACACGATCGTTCGCGTCCGCGCAGGTGAGTTCGTCGAATCCGGCGTCTACGATCTGTTCGTCAACTCGCGGGCCGAACCGGGCGTTATCCGGAACGTCCTCGAAGTCGCCGTCGAACTCGGCAAGAAAGGCCAGAAAGGCAAGCCCGTCGGCGCACTGTTCGTCGTCGGCGACGCCGGCAAAGTGATGAACAAGTCGCGTCCGCTGAGCTACAATCCATTCGAGAAGTCCCACGTCCACGTCGGGGATCCCATCGTCAACGTGATGCTCAAGGAGTTCTCGCGGCTCGATGGCGCGTTCGTCATCTCCGACTCGGGGAAGATCGTCTCTGCGTACCGCTATCTCGAACCGTCGGCGGAAGGCGTCGACATTCCGAAGGGGCTGGGTGCCCGCCACATGGCTGCGGGAGCGGTGACGCGGGATACGAATGCGACGGCGATCGTTCTCAGCGAAAGCGACGGGCTGGTACGAGCATTCAAAGGCGGTGAGCTGATTCTCGAACTCGATCCGGAGGAGTACTGATGGTTGACATCCCCGATCTCATACGCACGCTTTTCTCCGAGGAGACGGCGGTCGTCGTGGCGATCTTTGTCCTGTTTATCGGTACTGTTCTCAGTTATCTCGTCTGGCGCATGACCCATTCGGTTCTGGAACAGGCTGGGATCCCCGAGGCCGTCGAGGGAACGGTCTTCGAGCGGACACTCCAGAACGTCGGGTTCTCGACGGTCGGGTTGGTCGCCCAGCTCGCGGCGATTTTCGTGTACGCGCTGGCGATATTCATCGCCATCCAGACGGCCCAGCTCAATTACCCGACCCAGTTCTGGGCCGGATTCAGTGCCTACCTCTCGCAGTTGTTCATCGCCGCTCTCGCAGTGATCGCCGGCCTGATCCTGGGTGACAAAGCCTCTCTGGCAGTCAGCGAACGACTCCGTAGCATCAAACTCCCGCAGATCTACGTCCTGGCCCCGCTCGTGAAATACAGTATCTTCTACGTGGCCGCACTGGTCGCCCTTGGGCAACTCGGCGTCGCAACGACGGCCCTGCTCGTCCTGTTGAGCGTCTACGTCTTCGGGATACTGTTTCTGGGCGGGTTGGCGTTCAAACATCTGCTGGCCGCCGGCGCGGCCGGGATCTACCTGCTGCTGTCGGAACCCTATTCGATCGGCGACGAGGTGGAGATCGGCGATCGACGCGGCGTCGTCCAGGAGATCGACATGTTCGTGACGCACGTCGAAAACGACGACGCCGAGTTCATCGTCCCGAACCAGCGCGTCTTCCAATCAGGCGTCACCCGCTTCAGGTGACGACTCATCGGTCGTCCCGGACGTTTCCTCCGGACGACTCACAACCTCGGCAGGCACACCCGCCACAGTCACACCCGGTGGCACGTCCTCCGAAACGAGGGAGTTGGCTGCCACCTGAGCGTCTGCCCCAATGCGGACGCCGGGGAGGACGACCGCACTCGCGCCGATCATCGCCCGCTCGCCGACGACGACCGTCCCAGTGCGATATTCGTCCTGGAGATACTCGTGACACAGCAAGGTTGCGTCGTACCCGACGATGGCGTCGTCCTCGATTTCAAGCAAGTCCGGCCAGAGCATATCGGGCGTCGCACCCATTGCAAGGGCGACACCCTCGCCGACCTCGGCCCCGAGGAGACGGAGGACGACGTTCTTGATGCGGACGCTCGGGACCAGCCGAAGCACCCAGATGATCGCCGGCACGACGAGCATCCAGAGCGGATTGCGCGTCTTGATCCAGTGCCGGAGGGCGTTCCGAGGGCCGGGCACGTCGTGGCGATCAAGGCGCTCGTGGCGCGAGGTGATGTCGTCGCTCACAACGGCCGCTTGGTCCGCGACGGTATTGAATGGCGTGGGCCCGGTCGAGACGCCCGGGGCTGGGAGCTAGATGGTCAATCGTCCCCGACAGCGGGCGCGTCCGGGACCATCGGTTCGTCCGCGATCGGTTCGGTCGCCGGCGTCCAGGTGCATTGTCCGTCGTAGTGGAAGACACGGTGGTCCCGGGCCGGATCGACGACAGACATCGACAGCCAGTCGTTGTCCAGTAGTTCCTGCAGTTCCCCGTGATCGGCCAGGACCGCAGTGACGCGGTCGACCGGCGCGTGGACGACCGTCGAGAGGCGAAGCGGCTGGTGGTAGGGCTCCTCGGCGGCCCCAAACAGCGACTGCAGCGGGAGGCCGGTCATCAGATCGCCGCCGTTGCCCTGGTAGACGCCGACGTTGCCGACAGGGTTGTGGGTTATCTTCGAGCCGCTGCCGTAGACGGCAGGGTCGACCGTCGAGAAGTAGTACTGGGCGTTGATCCACTGCGTGACGACCATCGGACCGGTAAGGATCGCCGCGAGAGCGTCGCCGTCGGGGTCCGTCGTGTGATCGTACGAGTGAAGGAACGTACGGCCCTCGAGGTCGAGATCGTTCGTCAACTCGCGGGGGCCGATCACGAAGCCGGCGTTGCCGGCCAATCCCCACTCGGGACGCGTCTCCGCCCAGTCGGACGCGCGGCGCTCGGTCTCGGCGACACCTGCGATCCCCGCCGCACTCATCGACGCGGCGCGCTCGGCGGCGGCACCTTCGCGAGCGGTAGCCAGATCCTCGCGCAACTGAGCGAGGTCCTCGGCGTGACTCTCGGGGACAGCGTCGTCGAAGAGGGTGATCTCGTCGGTGGTCGTGTTGTGCTCGCCGGCGAGGAAGACGGTGTCTTCGGGGAGTTCGACCCCACGCTCGCACAGCGCGGTCCGGACATCGTCGTCGTTGCAGATCGTCGCGAGGACCCGGGCGTTGGGGCCGCCGGGGTTGCCGGCGCAGGCCCCACAGTCCAGGCTCGAATCGAAAGGGTTGTTGGTCGTCTCGGCGGCGTGGCCGACGAAGACGAACAGGCGGCCGAACTCCTCGATGCCCATCAACTCGAAGGCGCTGGCGGCGTACTCGACCTGCTCGTCATGGGTCAGGCCGACCGGCAGGTCGCCGGCGTAGGTGTGCTGGTGATCGACGAGCGGATCACAGAACTCGTGTTCGTCCGGAGTCACGTCGTCGGCGGCCGCGAAGAGGTCGGAGACGCGAGCGGGAACGAGCGTGCGGGCCGCCAGCGACAGCCCGTATCCGCTCCCCGCCTTCTCGACGAAGCCGAAGGCGGTGGCCGGGTTCGTCGTCAGCGTCTCGACGAGGTCGCCGGCGGCCGCGCGGAGCCGCGCCCAGCGATCGTGACGGGCCCTCGCCTCCGTCTCTGTCGGCAGCTCCGTGACGCGGTGCTGTGGATCGACGATCGGAGGACAGGCGTCGACCGAGCGCTCGGCGTCGAAGCCCTGGTACTCCATCGGGACGCCGAAAAAGCCCGCATAGCCGTGGGTCTCATAGTCGCCCGTGGCCTCGACGTGCCGGCGGATGACCTCCGAACGCGTGTCGATACAGAAGACCAGTTGGGCGGCCGGGCGTCCCGACGGATCGGTCCCGGCGACCGACCGACTCTCGGTCGCGACGCCTTCGAGGAGTTCGCTCCGGTAACTCCGCTCCCAGGCCCGCAGGAACGCCGTGGCGACATCGTCGTTCGCGTCGGCCTCGCTCCCGGGATCGATCGACGGCTCGATGTCGACGCTGAAAGCGTCACAGAGTGTGAGTCGGACGGCCAGATAGTCCGCCAGCGTGCTGGGGGCAGTCGACTGCCAGACGTCACCGTCCTCGGCGCGACGTTTGATGAATCCGGTCCAGCCGGGCAACGCGGCCAGTTGCTCCTCGAAGATGGGGACCCACTGACTCTTCGAATACGACTCCAGTATGGCCGCGATGGCGTCGTGAGCGTTCTCGGGTAGGTCGGCGACGAGTCCGGTCTCGGGGATCTGTGTGTCGTGTGACGCTACCGCACGGAACGCGGCGTAGAACCCCGCTTCGCGGTCGGGCATCGACCACTCGGCGTGTCCCTCGTCGAGGAACGCCGAGAGCCACTTGGTCAGGACGTGATCGACACGCTCGGCCGCACCGTCGGACGTCCTCGTTTTCCTCCGGTCGGACGTCCCGGTCACGTCCATGCGGTCGAGTAACGACTCCGGGTCCGCCGCGTATCCGCGCTCGGCGAGCTCGGCTTCGAGTATCTCGCGGTCGATCCGGCCGTCGTCGAGGGCGGCCCGGAACGTCTCCGGATCGGGGTAGCCACGGCCGCCGAGCAGGTCGGCCGCTTGTCGGACTGCCTTCTCGAAGGGCGTGTCCTCGAAGCCCGATAGCGGGTTGGCTGTGACGAACGAGTGGATCGGCCAGGCGGACCCGACGGTAGCCGCCGCCTTCTCGATGCTGTTTTCGATGGTGTCTTCAGTACTCATTGTAGTCCTCCCTGGCAGTCAGCACGGTACGCGCGGACGGATGACTCGCGTTCAGCAACGCCACGTAGAGTCGCCGGCTTCGCTCGTAGACGCCGGTCTCCACGGCGAGGTACGCGCCGACGAACCCGGCGGCGACGACGACGTGGACGACGGTGAGTTCCGTCGGTGCCGTCACGACCGGAAGGCCGTCCATCAGCTCCGAAACGGCCGAATACACGAGTGCGTATACGGCGATGGCCGGCAGGAACACAGTCGGGATCGCCCCGTACCGGAACAGAGCCGGCAGCGACGTGCGCGCGACGACCTCCCGGGTCGCCTGTAGCGTCGTCACGACCACGATCAGCACGAGCACGAGGCCGCCGTCGACGTGGAGACCTTTCCCCGTCAGGACCGCGAACAGCGCGCCACCGGCCAGCCCCGTGAGGAGCGTGACGGCGATGCCGACGAGCCCCAGTCCGTCCGTGGATTCCTCGCCGGGCGTGGTGCGCTCGATTGCCTCGCCGGCGCTCAGGAAGTGGTGGGCTTTGTAGAACCCGTGAAGGATCAAATGGGTGATCGCGGCCCCAAAGAAACCCAGGCCGGCCTGCATGATCATGAAGCCCATCTGGCCGACCGTCGAGCAGGCCAGGGTGCCCTTGACGTCAGTCCGGACGGATTTGAGGAGTTTTCCGAGGAGTGCGCTGGCAGCGCCCGCGAGGACGATCGCGAACATGACCGTCTGGTCGATGGCAACCACTGGGGCAAAGCGAGTCAGCAAGATCCCGCCCGCGTTGACGAACCCGGCGTGCATCAGCGCCGAGGCCGGCGTGGGCGCGGTCATCGAGGCGAGCAACCAAGTGTGGAAGGGGATCAGCGCCGACTGGATCATCGCCGCGAGGACCAGCGCGCCGACGGCTACCAGCCACACCGGCCCGCCGAGGCCGTCTGTGGCCGTGGTGATCCCCGTGATCGTCGGCTCGCCGGTCGCCCACCACAACGCTCCGAGCGCCAGACCGAGCAGCGCGCCGCTCGCGAGGAAGTACCGGCGGGCGACGCGCGCGGCCGCCCGGGCTTGCTTCCAGCCCGTAACGAGTCCCACGAGTTCCGCCATCACCAGACCCATCACCAGCCACAGGAAGCCAAAGACCACGACGTGATCGGCCCCGACCAGCCCCATCACGACCGCTGTGAAACCGAAGACGGCGACGAAAAACCGCCGTTCGTGAGCGCTCCCCGACAGGTACCGGCGCGAGTAGCTGTGGACGATTCCGCTGACGAACGTCACGACGACCCACAGCAGGACAGTCAGGCCGTCGATCGCGACCACGTTGGCCACGCGCCATACGTCATTCGCTCGGACTTGGGCCACGAGCGTCGCCACGCTCGCGGCGAACAGGGCCCACACGAGCCACGTCAGTGCTGCGGGCACAAGCGACTTCGTAGCCGCCGTGTCCGGGAGCGATCCGACCGTCGCGTTCGCTGTGCGTCCAGACATCGTTGTCCCTCACGACCGTTCCGGGAATCGGTTCAGCCGTATAATCCCGTTCTGGTCGTAATCACTATCTTTGAGAACAGATTGATTATTAAATCTTGCTATCGTCACAATCCGATCGAATATATCCTATTATAAAACGTTATGTTTGTGCGGTCTCCCGGGGGAGACGCCACAGGTCGTCCTGGGGATCGTTTCGCGGGACGGGATTTGGCCACTCGGGCGGCGATCGACGACGCGCCGGCGAGAAACGGACGGCGCCGTGCTGGCGCGACTCGCCGCGGTAGCGGCTACGGCGTCACGCCGGAGACGCCTCAGGAATCGTCTGCAGTCGTGGCTCCGGAGTCGAACTTGCCGAACGGCGTCGTCTCGTGGGCTCGAACGAGGACCTCGTCGGCGACAGTCAGTCCCATGTCGAGCAGTTCCTGGGCAACGGGCGTAATGTCGCTGTCGGACTCGCCGACGACGGTGACGAGCAGGTTCTGTTCACCGGTGACCAGTTCCTGGACGGAGACGACGCCGTCGATAGCCAGAATGTCGGGAATCAGGTCCCCGCGTTCGGGGATCGACGCGGTACAGTACAGCAACATCCGGAGCGGATAACCCGATTGCTGGTAGTCGACGCGGGCGCTATAATCCTTGATCACGTCGTCGGCTTCGAGTCGCTGGATGCGCTTGCGGACGGTGCTGTCGGAGGTCCCGGTTCGTTCGGCGATGTCAGCCGAGGACATGTTCCGGGCGTCCTCCTGGAGCGCATAGAGGATCGCTTTGTCGACGTTGTCTATCTCAGTCTCACCCATACACCCGCCTCCGCGAGGGAGACACTTTATCCTTGTACGTTGTTCGAACAGTCGGACGCGGGACGGCGGAAGCAAATCTCAACCACTAAACCGCCGGCACGATTCTGCCCGCGTATGCACGACGTTCTCGGTTCGCTGCTTGCCGGCAATACAGCCCACGCGAGCGCGTTTGACGACCGGTTCGACACCCTCCAGGACGGCCAGCGACCCGACGCAGTGACAGTCTGCTGTTCGGACTCCCGCGTCATGCAGGATCACCTCTTCGGCAATGACGACCCGGGCCATCTCTTTACTGTCAGCAACATCGGCAACCGCGTCCTCCAGGACGCCGACGGCGAATCTGTCGTCTCGGGGGACGTCCTTTATCCGATCGCACACACGGGGACCGAGACGGCGGTCGTCGTCGGTCACACCGGCTGTGGCGCAGTCACGGCCACCTACGACGCGTTGACTGATGGGATCTCCGAACCACCGGGTATCGAGCACTCGATCGGGATACTCGAACCACACCTCCGGGCAGGCGTCGAGACTCTCCCCGAGGACCTGGACCGCGCGGCCGCGATCGACCATCTCGTCGAGTACAACGTCGACCGGCAGGTCGAGTTCCTCCGTGACAGCGATCACGTCCCGGCAGCCGTCGACGTTGTGGGCGTCGTCTACGACTTCCAGGACCGATACGACGGCCGCCGCGGGGAGGTTCACGTCAGCAACGTCAACGGCGAAACCGACCCCGACGCGCTCCGTGACGCCCATCCCGAGATCAGCGACCGTATCGACCGGCTCTGGGAATACTGATCATATGACTGATGTGTGACGACGTTATTCGCCGGCGAATTCGGGGTCGCGGTCCTCGTGGAAGGCGTCGATCCCCTCCACGAGGTCCTCAGTGTCCCGGAGGAGACCGAACGCGCTCGATTCGATCTCCAGGCCGGCATCGACGTCGTCCTGCCCCTTGTGCATCGCCCGCTTGGTCAACGCCTGGGCGATCGGCGGGCCGGCGGCGAGATCGGCCGCGAGTTCGTCGACGCGATCCTCGAACTCGTTTTCGGAGAGAACCTCGTTGAGAAACCCGTAGTCGGCCATGGTGTCCGCGTCGTAGTGATCGGCGGTGAGGATGATTTCTTTCGCCCGTCCCTCGCCGACAATCCGCTGGAGTCGCTGGGTTCCGCCCCAGCCCGGCAGCAGCCCGAGAGTGTGCTCGGTCTGGCCGAAGACGGCGTCTTCGGTCGCGATTCGGAGGTCAGCGTGAGTCGCCAGTTCCATCCCGCCACCGAGACAGAAGCCGTCGATCGCGGCCACGACCGGCATCGAACACGCCTTGACCGCGGCGAAGGTTTCCTGTCCCGTGCGGGAAATCTGCGCGACGTCGACGGCGTTGCCCTCGGTGATCACCGAGAGGTCCGCGCCCGCCGAGAACGCCCGGTCGCCCGCGCCGGCGAGGACGACAACACGAACGTCGTCGTTTGATTCCAGCGCCTCGATCGCGTCGGCGAGTTCGTCGAGCAGGGTTGGGCTGATGGCGTTCATCCGCTCTGGCCGGTCGATCGTGATCGTCCCAATACTGCCTGCAACATCGACCAGGAGCGTCTCGTAATCGTCACTCATACATCGAACCGTCCTTCGTGGCCGCCCGGCGAAGATACTTGCGAATGTCGTTCCTGATAAGCCATCTTCTCGAAGCGCCAATCGATCTATTCGTGGCCGTGTTGGACCACTTCCGCAGTGATATCCCGCAACCGGACGTCGTATCCCGATAGCGCGGCGACCGCTGCGGACCCGTGGCGTGTCGTTCCTGCACCCTGTACGGCGAGGATTCCGCTATTTTCGCCCGTCTATCAACCGATCTTTTGTCTCGTAGCGTGCTAATTCTGTGTACCGCTGTTTACGGTCCGATCCGACGGCCGCTCGCCACCGTCGCGGGTTTTGAGGATCTTGCCGGCATACTGGCCGTCGAAACCGGCGTATCTCCGGCCGATCTGATAGATTTAAGCCTGTTGATCCACTAGTTCGCATACCACGGCTTGACTGGCGCGGATTCGGCCGCGTGGGCGCGCGCGATTGACGCGGGTTCTCGCCCGCTGGACCGATGCCGAAACGACCAGTCTCCTTCAAACGCATGTTACGGCAAATACTCGACGACGTACGGACGGCGAAGGCGAAGGATCCAGCAGCGGACGGCACAGCGGAAGTACTGTTGACCTATTCCGGCCTTCACGCAGTCTGGTTCTACCGGATCGCTCACGCACTCTGGGAGCGAAATTACCGTCTGGCGGCGCGAATCATTTCCCACATCGCGCGGTTTCTGACCGGTGTCGAAATCCATCCGGCGGCCGAGATCGGCGAGCGACTCTTCATCGACCACGGTATGGGGGTCGTGATCGGTGAGACTGCCGAGATCGGCGACGACGTCCTCATGTACCACGGCGTCACCCTGGGTGGGAACTCGATGCGTCGCGAAAAACGACACCCGACTGTCGAAGACGGGGCAAAAATCGGCGTCCGGGCCTCCCTCATCGGTGACATCACCATCGGTGAGAACGCAACAGTCGGAGCCGGTGCGACGGTCCTTTCGGATGTCCCGGCGGAGACGACCGTTGCGGGCGTGCCGGCTGAGCCGATCGACGGCGCAGCGACCGTCGAGACGCGCGTCCCCTGTCGTGACGACGACTGATCGACATATTTTTCTCCGGTGGCTTGGCCCCATCGATCATGGGAGAACCACACAACGTCCTGCGGGACGATCCGGCGATGGCCCCGCTCGTGGCCGAACACGGCGAACTCTCGGTCGAACCGGCCGAAGACCCCTTCGAGCGTTTGGTCACCTCGATCGTCCGCCAGCAACTGTCGATGGCGTCGGCGGACGCGATAGAAGAGCGCCTGTTCGAGCACTTCGACGTGACGCCGACCGCGCTACGTGACGTCCCGGTCGAGCAGCTTCGGGACGTCGGCGTTTCGGGGCGGAAGGGCCAGACGATCCGAAACGTCGCGAGCGCGTGGCAAGCGCATGACTACACGCAGGCAGCGTTCGATGGCCGGTCGGACGAGGCCGTCATCGACGAACTCACCGATATCTCCGGGATCGGCCCGTGGACCGCGAAGATGTTTCTCATGTTCGCATTGGGTCGCGAGGACGTCTTTCCGGTTGAGGATCTCGGTATCCGGAAGGGGATGCAGACGATTTTCGAGGACGACATGGAGCGGCAGGCGATGGTCGCCCGCGCCGAGCGCTGGCAGCCGTACCGCTCGATCGCCTCGATGTATCTCTGGCGCGTCGTCGACTGAGCCGAGACGGTACCCCCGAGTCGGCTACAGCGAGTTCTTCAGCCGGTCGAAAAAGCCCTTTTCGACGTCGATCTCCTCGCCGCTTGCCTCCGCAAACGCTTCGAGTGCCTCGCGTTGCTCGTCGTTGAGCGACTCGGGCGTGTATACCTGCACCGTGACCAGCAGGTCCCCCTGCCCACGCCGACGGAGCCGTGGCATGCCCTTGCCTTCGAGGCGGAACGTCTCCCCGCTCTGTGTCCCGGCCGGAATGTCGACCTCGACGGGGCCGTCGAAGGTCGGCACCTCCACCGTATCGCCCAGCGCGGCCTGCGGAAACGTGATCGGTGCGGTGTAGTGGAGGTTGTCGCCGTCGCGCTCGAAGTCATCGTGCTCCTCGATTTCGACTTCGATCAGGAGGTCGCCGTTGGGGCCGCCGTGTTCGCCGGGTGCGCCTTCGCGTTCCATCCGTAGCGACTGGCCGTCGCGGATACCGGCGGGCACGTCGACGCTGAGGGTCGCCTCGTTTCGCACGACACCGTCGCCGCGACACGTCGAACACGTCTCCTCGTAGAGTGTCCCATCGCCATCACACCGTGAACATGTCGTCGTCTGCTGGACGCGACCCATCGGCGTCCGCTGAACGCGGGTGACCTGTCCACGTCCCTCACACTCGGGGCAGGTCCGGGAGTCGGCATCAGGGGGATGGCCCTCGCCGCCACAGTCCGAACAGGTTTCGGGCCGCGTGACGGTGAACTGTTTTTCGACGCCCTCGTAGGCTTCGTCGAGGCCGATCGAGAGGCGTGTCTTGAGATCCTGGCCCTGTCGCGGGCGGTCACGACCGCGGCCGCCACCCCCGCCGCCGAAGAACTGATCGAAGATGTCCTCGACGCTGCCAAAGCCCCCACCGCCGAAGGGATCGCCACCAGCCCGTCGACCGCCTGCGCCACCCCGACCACTACGGTCGTCAAAGCCCCCGCGCTTTTCGGCCTGCTCGAATCGATCGTGGCCCATGCGGTCGTAGGCCTGGCGTTTCTCCTCGTCGGTGAGGACTTCCTTTGCCTTCTTTGCCTTTTTGAACTTCTCCTCGGCGTCGGGGTCGTCGCTCACGTCCGGATGATACTCGCGTGCTTTCTCGCGGTAGGCTTCCTGGATCTCCTCCTCGCTCGCATCGCGGGAGACACCCAGAACGTCATAGAAGTCCTCGCTCATTCGTTAGTCCACGGTAGACGATTGAGACACTTCAAAAGACCGGGTTGATGACGAAAGCAGGGGGACGTGGTTCTGTCACCCCGCTACGGTTCCGGCGTGTTCTGTAACGGCGGGATGGTTTAAGTTCCGCGGGGTGGTAGCCGGAGGTATGCTCACTCCGCTCACTTCGACGGTCGATACGACGGTGATCAACGTCGCCGGGGCGATCGTCGGCCTGGTCAGTATTATCCTCGCGCTGGCGTGGTGGCGCTACCTGGCCCGCTAGCTCTCCTCGGCCGCCGCCAACTCGACCCGTTCACGGAGCCATGCAGTCGCGCGTTCGACAGCGTCTCGGTCCGTACTTGAGATCTTGAGGCGGACGATTTCGCCAGGATAGCTTCCCACAGTGACGTCAAACCGGTCCCCCAGTGTTTCGATACGGTCGAGCAACGCGCTCTCGGGTTCGTCGACGTGGACAACCTCGATATGCTGCTGTTCACCCGTGAAATCGGTCGCGACCACGTCGAACATCGCCTGCATCTCTGCCGGTACGCCCGGCAAGACATAGACGTTCGCGAGGACGCACCCTGGCGCGACGCCCTCGCGGTTCGGGATCATCCGGGCACCGGCTGGAATCAATGCTGTCCCGTCGGCGAGATCCTCGCGAGCGTAATCCCGATTCTCGGCGAGCCAGTCGAGCGCGGCCTGGTCCTCGACGAGCGCGACGTCGAACGCCTCGGCGACGGCTTCCATGGTCACGTCGTCGTGTGTGGGTCCGATCCCGCCCGTGAGGAGTACGGCGTCGTACTGCGTACGATACGCGTCGACGGTCTCGGCGATGTCCGCTGTTCGGTCCGGAACGACAGTGATACGGCCGACAGTAACGCCACGATCGGTCAACTGCTCGGCCAGCCAGGCGGCATTGGTATTGACCGTATCCCCGGCGAGAAGCTCGTCACCGACAGTGATCAACCCCACGCGCATACCGGATGTCGGCACTGGGCGGACAAAGAGGTGACGCCCCTCGGTCATATCGTCAGACTGACGATGACCGCGGCGCCGTGGCGGCGTTGCGGAGGCAGCGCTACTTCATTCCCGGCGGCGGACCGCGGTCCCGGGGGTCGTCGTCATCGGTCTCGCCTTCGACATCGAGACCGAGTTCCTGTCGTTGCCTCCTGACTTTGGCGATCTCCCGACGGTAGTACGCGAGTCCGATCACCGCGACCACTGAAACGATCCCCACGAGCCCACCGAACAGCACGAGGTCCCGTTCGAGATAGGTCTTGATTGAGATCGTGTTGCGCTCGATTGTGTCCCACTGGAGGAGGACCCGGTCCCCCGAACGCTCGGTTTCGTACCCGCCGGGAACGACCCGTGAGACGACCGGCAACCCGACACGCTTGTTCGGTGAGAGTGCAACCTCGTGAGACCCGGCAACCAGCGTTCTGGTGCGGAAGGTCGATCCTGACCGCCTCGCGGTGAACGCCACCGTCCCGTTTTCCACGGGGGGTTCGAGGACGACCTTGGATCGGCCTGTCGACACCGAGTAGACCGAATCATTCCCAACCGTCCCGTTGGGGTACTGGAATTTGAGCCCCGAGATCGGAATGGGCTGTTCCGATCCGAGTCCATCCTCGAGGAACAACTCCAGGGACGCCTGGTCCTGAATCTCGACGACTGCCGTGTAGTTGCCGGCATACAGTCGGTAGGTGGCGTTGGCCTCCGTGTCCCAGTCGTAGGTGGCGTTCTCGGCGAGGTCGGCGTCGCTGACCGGCGAGAGACAGCCTGCCAGCGCGAGCAGGCCCAGCAACCCCACGACGCCGAAAACGAAGCGCGTTCGACTGTTCATGGGACGACTGCAAGCAGTTCAGCGGGGAGATACTCACCCACGCTGGCAAGCAGCCCGGGCGGATCCGTTCCCTCACGGCAGACGACACTCTGTTCGAGCAATCCGAGGCGCTCGACGGTAACGATGTCCTCGGCGTGTCCCGCGCGGTTGACCGTCGCACGAACCTCCGCTCGGGTCGCGCTATTGACGTTCAGCCGGCCCGTCCCGCGGGTCCACTCGTAGAGCCGGTCGCGTTCGTCGTCGTCGAGTCGCCCTGTCGGCGGCGTCTCGCCGTCCCCATCGGAAAGACAGACGAACCGGAGCGGGAGGTGCTGGACGAGCCCAAAGCGCGTCCGAATCTGTTCGGGCGTTCCCGGCCCCAGTCCGATCTCGTCGGCCGGAATCCGGACGGGACGACCGGCATCGAGGACGAACCCGTCGTCGTCCCAGGATTCGAGCGTCCCGACGTACGTCTCCTCAGGGACGAGATGTGGGGTGATCTCGCCGTACTCCTCCCGGAGGAGGTTACGGGCGACTTCCGCGTCCGGTCCCGTGACCGTCACCGACGGGAAGTCGTCGTTCCGGAGTCCGAGGTCGAACTCGACGTCGAGTTCGCCGAGGTCGTTGTCGAGGAGCGAACCCAGTGAATCAAGCGCTCGATCGCGCGCATCGCCGCCGACGTAGCATTTGGTTGCGAGGACGACCATCAGGTGTCGATATCCAGGTTGAGTTCGCTTTCGAGTTCGTCGATCCGTTCGTCCATCGCCGTGATGAGTGCGGTATTCTCCATCGCTTCGAGCGACGAGCCACAGTCGGGACACTCGAAGCCGTAGTCCATCGCGTCGGCGAACTCAAAGCGGATGCCACAGTTCTCACACAGGTAAAACTCGTGGTCGAGTTCGTACTCACGACGTTCCTCGAGACCTTCAAAGAGGTCGTGCATCTCGGATTCGAGTTGCTCGGGGATGTTGTCGTACTCGAAGGTCCAGAGATACGTCAGCCAGCCCGAATCCTCGTCCCGGAGCCGGCGGTAACTCGCCAGGTCATTTTCGTAGAGAATGAACAGCGCCCGGCGGACGTCGTTGAGTTCCAGGCCGAGTTCCTCGGCGAGTTCCTCGTCGGTGACCTCGCCATCGGGCGGTGCGGCCGCGACCGGCATGCCCGTCGGTCCCACGAGCTCGTGGAGGTACTTCTGTATGACGGGATCCTCGAGATATTCCTCAAAAGCCATTGTATACCCATGAGGCAGTGAGTCGTTTAAATTCTCCGAACGATGGGCGCGAGATCCTGCGGCTGGCCAGCCGCACTCGATTCATGCTCCGGGGACTCCACTACTCGGCCTCTTCGACTCGCTTCCCCGTCTCCTTCGGAACGACGCGCTTGTCGGCGTCTTCCCACTCCCGGTCGAGTTCGCGCCCGTCGAACAGGCGATCGAGAAAGACCGAGAGCGCAGCAATTTCGGAGTGGGGCTGGTTGGTCACGCCGACGTTCCAGTCGGCCCGATCGTACACCTCGAAGGAGACTTTCTCCGCCCCGACGACCACCAGCAGCGGCTCTTTTCGGTGGCTCGCCCTGATTTCGTCCTCGACGCGCTGGACTGGCTGGCCGTACATCGTGAGGTGGACGATCGATCCCTCCCAGGATCGCAGCCGGCCCAGCGGGGAATCAGTGACCTCGACGTCGAAGGGGCCACCGAACCGGTCGGTGATGTCCTCGATCGTCTCACGCCGACCCTCGGCTGCCGATTCGAGGATGATCCGGTCGGCACCGAGCGCCCGTGCCGTGAGTCCGACGTGGGTCGTCATCCGTTCGTCGCGGCCTGGTCGATGGCCGAGCCGGAGGATGACGACTGCGGGTTCGTCCTGCATTGGTTCAGGCATTCGACGTTTTCTCGTCGAGCGCCGTTTTAACTGCCGACTTGTTGAGTGCATTGAAGACCTCGCCTTCTATCACAAGAGCGGGCGTAGAAGTAATGCCTGCCCTGCCCAGTGCACTCGCCGTGGAGCGGACTGTTTGCTCGTACGTTCTGTCTTCGATGGCAGTCCGGACCGCCTCGACATTGCTAACGCCGACATCCTCAGCGAATCCGACGAGACGATCCGTCGTCGCCCACGTGTCACGAGGATTACCCTGGTTCGCCATGACGTGCTCGTGATATTCCCAGTACGACGCAGGATCCGTGCGCCAGACTGCCAGTCCGGCCTCGGCCGCACGCGGTGCATCCTCACCCATCCACGGATTCTGGCCTGAATAGGCCAGCGCACGGTGTTCGAGTATGACATCCCCGGGTTCTACGTACTCTTCGACGATCGTTCCGAGGAACCCTGTCGAAAAGGTCGAGCAGTGCGGACACTTCCAGTTGGTGACGAATGCGCCGGACACCGGCGCGTCGCTGCTCCCCATCGTTTCGTACGTATACTGTCCGGGATTATCCGGGATTGGTGCGTTCGCGACTGGGTTTGAATCGCCACCGAACAACCCGCTACAGCCGGCCAGGCCAGTGGTCCCCGTGACTGCGAGGCCCCCGATGAATGCCCGGCGCGTCGACCGAGCCGTACTGTGGTCAGTCATGTGTCACTGTTCGGACAGCCACGGATAAAACATCTGTCGTTCGCGGGCATTCGAGACGCGGTTTCCGCCGGCTACCACGCTCGTCTTTCGCAATCGGTTTGTCGGTGACAGTCCCAGCGACTGCCATGCCCGTATACGACCGTCGCGACGCGACGGACCCCAGAATCCTCGATCACTTCGAGACGGGATTTGGCTGGATTGCCCATCCGGAGGAGGGCGGACAGCGAGCGAGTTACGCCGTCCGCGGCGGTGACGGCGTCTGGCTGTTCGATCCGCTGGACGCGGCTGGCGTTGACGAGCTGGCCGCCGAACTGGGCGAAGTGGCCGGCGTCGCCGTTCTCTCGAACTTCCACGCCCGTGACGCCGATACGTTTGCCGACCGCTACGACGTGCCGGTGTTCATTCCGGATTGGATGGATCGCGTCCCGGAACGCGTCGACGCGTCGATCGAACGCTACGGCCGCGAATTGGGCGAGTCGGGGTTCGTCGTCGATCGCATCGATCCGCTTCCGGGCTGGCGGGAGGGCGTCGCGTACCGTGAGGGCGACGGAAAGCTGTACACGCCCGATCTGCTGTCGACCCGCTGGACCGTCGGCAGCGAGCGCCTCACGTTGACGCTTCCCTGTCGCTTCTTTCCGCCACGGGATCTTCTCGGTGATCTCGAACCGAACCGGATTCTGGTCGGCCACGGGGATGGGATCGCCGAGAACGCCACCGGTGCCCTTGCGGACACGCTCGATGGAGCCCGACAGCGACTGCCACGCGCGGTCGTCAAACAGGGGCCGGCGCTGGTCGCGGGGATCGCCGCCGCGTTCCGGTGAGTCACCGCCGGAAGTGGAATCGCGGAAAGGCGTGCCGGGAGTGCGGTTCTCGCGGAAAACGGCAGGCCTTTGTAAGCCACGGGCGAGGGTCGGAACATGGCAGACGCATACGACCAGGTCTCTGTACCTAGCGAGGGCCAGCCCATCGAAGTCATCGACGAGGACGCGGACGAACTGGACATCCCCGAGAACCCGATCGTCCCGATCATCCACGGCGACGGGATCGGCAAGGATGTCGGCCCCGCCGCCCAGAAAGTGCTCAACGCCGCCGCAGAGGCGACCGGCCGCGAGATCGCCTGGATGCGCGTCTACGCCGGCGAGTCCGGCCGTGAGCGCTACGACGAGAACCTTCCGGACGATACGGTCAACGCGATCGACGAGTTCCGCGTCTCGATCAAGGGGCCGCTGACGACGCCCGTCGGCGCTGGCTTCCGCTCGCTCAACGTCGCGCTCCGGCAGACGCTCGACTTCTACGCGAACGTCCGCCCGACGTACTATCTCGACGGCGTCCCCTCGCCGATGAAGGCTCCCGAGGAGATGGACATGGTGACCTTCCGGGAGAACACCGAGGACGTCTACGCCGGCATCGAGTGGGAGGAAGGCACCGACGAGGTCGAGGAAGTCCGTGACTTCGTCGAAGAGGAGATGGGTTTCGACGAGACGATGCACGACGGCCCGATCGGCATCGGCATCAAGCCGATCACGGAGTACGGGTCCAAGCGCCTCGTCCGGAAGGCCATCGACTACGCCATCGAGCACGACCGCGACAAGGTCACGCTCGTTCACAAGGGCAACATCATGAAGTTCACCGAGGGGCAGTTCGGTGACTGGGGTATGGAAGTCGCGGAGGAGGAGTACCCCGACGAGGAGGTCTTCGCTGCGCCTGATTCCCTCTGGGAGACCCAGGACGAGGTCGACATTCCCGAAGACGCCGTCATGGTCGAGGAGCGCCTCGCCGATGCCATGCTCCAGTGGATGCAACTCCGGACCGACGAGTTCGACGTGCTCGCGATGCCGAACCTCAACGGCGATTACCTGAGCGACGCCGCCGGGGCCCAGATCGGTGGCCTCGGTATCGCACCCGGCGCGAACTTCGGCGACGCCCGCGTCCTGGCCGAGCCGGTCCACGGCTCCGCGCCCAAGCGCGCCGGCCAGAACATGGCCAACCCGACCGCGATGATCCTCTCCGGTCGCCTGATGTTCGATTACATGGGCTGGGACGAGGCCGCTGATCTCGTCCGTGACGCCGTCGAGGAAACGATTTCCGCGGGCAAAGTCACCTACGACCTCGAACGACAGCTCGAGGACGCCGAGAAACTCGGCACAGAGGAGTACGCCGAAGAGATTGTTGCGAACATCGAGCAACTGGCGTAACGCCCCCTTCAGACGGCCGGCCATTCTCGTAGCTGTACGAACGCAACGCCCTTTGACCGTCACCGCCTACACTGCTCAGTCACGAGCATGACCGCCACCGACTACCGCATCGAGGTCGACGGCGACCGAGAGGACGCCTACGACGTCCGCTTTGCCGTCTTCGTCGAGGAGCAGGGCGTCGATCCGGACATCGAGATCGACGAGCACGAGGATGAGGCGACCCACTTCGTCGCCTACGCCGACGGCGACCCTGTCGGCGCGGCGCGACTCCGGGAACCCGAGGCCGGCGTCGGCAAGGTCGAACGCCTGGCGGTCCTGGAGTCCCACCGTGGGGAAGGGCTTGGCCGAGAACTGATGGACGCCGTCGAGGCCGCGGCGCGACGACAGGGACTAACGCGGCTGATACTCCATGGACAGCTTCGCGTCGTCGATTTCTACGAGCATCTGGGCTACGAACAGGTCAGCGACGAGTTCGAGGAGGCCGGCATCACGCACGTGAAGATGGCCAAGTCGATAGACCGAGCGGAGGATTCAAGCCTGTCCGGTCGGAGATGACGGCCATGTACTCGGTGGTCGGCTGTACGGATTGCAGCGCGCTGTGGGTGATCGAGGGGCGACCCGAGACCTCGCAGTGTCCACGATGTGGCAAGCGCCGGCAGTTCGACCTCCTGCGGAAGTTCGCACAGACCGAAACAGCCGACGCCGCTCGGCAAGCCCGCGCCGCGATGCTCGCCGAACGCCAGGATCTGGGCGAGGCGTTTGACGGACTGGATTCCTACGCGGAGATGGAGGCGGCGGTGTCCGAGGCCGTGATCGACGACGACGAATACCTCGAATCGAAGGGCGTCGATAGTGACGAGGCCGCCGACGCGGGTCGACGCGCGACGGAAGGGGCCGGCGGATCGACCAGCCGTGAGGAAATCGTCCGTGCCGCTCTCGTCGAACTCGATGATCCAGACGAAGAGGCGATCGTCGAATACGCTGCCGAGCGTGGGGTGCCCGAGAAGTATACGCGACGAGCCCTCTCGTCCCTCGTCAGGGCCGGTGACGTCAGCGAAAATCGCGGCACGTATCGTCTCGTCTGATAGGGCTATGCGATGCCGAGTGCCCTGAGCACGCCGTAGGCAAGCAACAGAATCGTCAACGAGCGCTTGATGACGTCGAGCCAGGGCTGAATGCGTGCGGGGATGGATGGGTCGTCAGTCGACATAGTTCTCACACCTGGAGACGCCCGTCGGTGCTCACCGACGGCCGCCGAGTGTCCGTTGACCTGGGTCGCATAAACCTCTCAGCCGTCCATCCGCGGTGAAACTGAAAGCCGTCCTCCGCGGTGAAAGTGAGGGGAGACTCCTGGGCACTGGTGTGTGAATCACCGACGTATCGCACAGTTTCAAGAGGATCGGGTGTGTACCGGTAGATGTGACCACACGCGAGCCAACCGATTGGACGGCCGCAGAGCCGGTGATCGGCGGGATCGCCCTCGTCATTGCGGGCATTGCTTCCGCCGGCGTCGTCGCACTGGACCTGAGCGTCCGTCTCGGGGGATACGAGCTACTCTGCATCGTTGCAGGCGTCGCCGCGATCGGTCTGGGAACGGTCGGGCTGTATGCGGCAACGAAGGGCCGATATCGGAGTGGCGTC
The DNA here is from genome assembly GCF_000023945.1 of Halorhabdus utahensis DSM 12940. Classification (NCBI taxonomy): domain Archaea; kingdom Methanobacteriati; phylum Methanobacteriota; class Halobacteria; order Halobacteriales; family Haloarculaceae; genus Halorhabdus; species Halorhabdus utahensis. The sequence continues at coordinate 266,404 of NC_013158.1, read as the reverse complement.
GGTTCTCTCTCCGGCGCAGCCGGGTTCACGCTCGTCTTTCTCGCCCCGTTCGCACGGTCTGCCCTCCTGTTTGCTGTCGTTGGCGGACTGACGCTGGTTCTCAGCGGTCTGTTCCTGATCGCGACGGGGTTCGGGTACGCCGTCGTTGTCGACGATACGCAGCCGACCACGGCTGATGGCGACGAGTGATGTCTGCCCTGGTGTCAACACAGAACCCGACGCCAGCGTCGCCTGAAAATCACCGACCGAGTTCTTCGTGTGCGCTTGAGAGGTGCCGGGAAGCTAACGCACCCAGCAAGGAGAGTTCCCCAGCCAGTGCCGTCGTCGCAATGATCTCCGCGAGTGCTTCCGCGTTCGATCCGACGGGATCGCCACCACCAGCGAGGCCAAGCACCGACAGCGCTTCGGATTGGGTCGGCAAGGCCGTCCCACCGCCGACGGTCCCGACCTCCAGGGAGGCCAGTGTCACGCTGGCGTAGAGACCGTCCTCGCGGGCTTCGAGGCTCGTGATCGCGTTCGATCCCTCGACGACCTGGGCCTCGTCCTGGCCCAGGGCGAGGAAGGCCGCACCGACAATGTTGGCGACGTGGGCGTTGAATCCGAGACTGCCCGCTTTCGCACTCCCCACAAGGTTCTTCCGGGTGTTGACTGTCGCAATCGCCTCGCTGGTCGCGTGGAACGTGTCCTCGACGAGGTCGTCGGGAAGGAAGACATCGGCTGCGACGGTATAGCCCCGCCCTTCGACGGAATTGATCGCCGCCGGTTTCTTGTCCGAACAGAGGTTCCCCGAGAGCGCCACCAGCTCTGCCGGGGTCTCCGCCTCGACCAGTTCGCTGGCCGCCCGAGAAGCGATCGTGACCATGTTCATCCCCATGGCGTCGCCGGTATCGTACCGGAACCGGAGGAAGACGGAGTCACCGACGACGTACGGCGTGACGTCCTCGAAGGCGATGTGAGGGTCGGTGTCCTCGGCGACTGCCGCGAGTTCGGCTTCATTCTCGCGGACCCACTCAGCGACCGCCTTGGCCTCACCGACGTCCGCGACGCTGAAGACAGGGGCGCGGGTGATCCCCGATTTCATGATACGGGCAGTCGACCCGCCGGCGTCCCGGATCGCGGTGACGCCGCGGTTGACGCTCGCGACCAGCGCCCCCTCGGTCGTCGCCAGCGGAACGGTGTACTCGCCGTCGGCCGCCTCGCCGTCGACGGGCAGGGGACCAGTGACACCCATCGGGATCTGGACCGTCCCGATCATGTTCTCGATGTTGGGCTCGGCGTCGGCGGCGTCGATCGAGTACGAGCCGACTGTCTCTAGATCGGCGTCGGCCTCTGTCTCGACGTACTCACGGCGCGCAGCCGTCGCGTCGTCCGGATCGGCGATGTCCTCGAGTTCGTACAGCCGGAGCTCCCCACTGCGGAGTCGCTCGACCAGGTCGGTTACCGCTGCCATGACCCTACACTCGACAGCCTGGCCCCTAACAGTTTGCCTTCCGGGGAGACAGACAGCCGACTGCTGGAGTCACTTCGAATGGGTCAACACCAGCAACTGTTCGGCCGTCCGGACGAGACAGAACGGCCCGGGCGGCGAATTGAACGTGTGCATCCGCTTTTCTGAAACCAGTAACCGCTCGAATGGACGGCTACAGGCCGGGCATGCGAACCCCTCGCGATTCTCGAGGCGCATCGTCTCCCGGTCCTCCTTGAGTAATTTGAGCCCGTGGCGGTAGTCGTGGACGTCGAACCCGTCCTCGACGTCGAGTTCTTCCATCTGTGTCGATCTGTCACTCGGGGATGTGGACGCCGTGTTCGAGCGTCCCGATCCCTTCGATCTCGATCTCGACCGTGTCGCCGTTTTCGAGCGGGCCGACGCCGGCCGGCGTGCCCGTCGCGATCACGTCGCCGGGTTCGAGGGTCATGTAGTCGGTGATCTCGGCGATCAGTTCGGGCACCGAGAACACCATGTCCTCGCGACTCCCCGACTGTCGCGTCTCACCGTTCACCCGGAGTTCGATGCTCGCGTCCGCCGGCACCTCCTCGGGCGTCGCGAGCACCGGCCCCATCGGCGCGGCGTTGTCGAAGGCTTTGCCGCGGACCCAGTTGGTCTCGACACGCTGATCGTCGCGGTTCGAGAGGTCGTTGAAGCAGGTGTAGCCCGCGATCACGTCTTCAGCGTCGCTTGCGTCCACGTCGTGACAAGTCTCACCGATCACGACCGCGAGTTCGGCCTCGTGGTCGATGCGTTCCTTGCCGGCCAAAAGCGAGACCGTCGAGCCGTGGCTGGCGACGGTGTTCGGTGGCTTCAAGAACAGCAGCGGGCGGTCCGGGACGTCGGCGTCCTGTTCGTCAGCATGGTCGACGAAGTTCCGCCCGATGCAGACGATTTTCGTCGGCTGAGCCGGTGCGAGTACGTCGACGTCGCTGGCCCGATACGTTCGGTCGTCCGCCGCGACGGGGTCGGATGCTCCGAGTGCAGTAGTGACGTACGCCTCCCCGTCCTCGACGACCCACCGTCCCCCCCGAATCGTTCCTGCCGGGTCACGAAAGCGGACGCGTTTCATGCGCCCGGTTACCCGTTCGGGCGTGTTAGCGCTTTCGAAGGGGGATAACTCATTATTATTTGCTGACGTCAAAGGCAGGTGAGGCGAATTGCTTTTGAGTCGGCCCGGAGTACCGCATTCCCATGAACGTACTCGTCGTCGGGGCCGGGGAAATGGGTCGGTGGGTTGCCCGGACACTGGTGGCAGACACCACTCATTCACCGGATATTGCCGTCACCGATCTCGATTCGACTGCGGCCCAACGGGCGGCCGACGCTGTCGGCGGCCGGGCCGTCGCTTCGGAGACGACAGAGCGCTTCGAGCTGGTCTGCATCGCCGTCCCGATGCCGGTGACCGCCGAAGCGATCGAGAGTTACGCCACGAACGCTGAAGAGGCCATCTGTGATCTTGCAGGGATCATGGCCGAACCCGTCGAGGCGATGGCCGAACATGCCCCTGATTGCGAGCGGGTGAGTTTTCACCCGCTGTTCGCTCCGGCGAACGCTCCCGGGAACGTGCCGCTTGTTGCTGCTGAATCAGGCCCCGTCACGGATCGGGTTCGTAACGCGCTCACTGCCGCCGGCAACGAGCTATTCGAGACGACGCCGGCGGAACACGATGCGGCGATGGAGACCGTTCAGGCCCGGACCCACGCCGCGATCCTGGCGTTCGGGCTGGCTGCCGAGCCCGTGCCGGATCGATTCCAGACCCCCATCTCCGCGGGGTTGTTTGACTTACTTGAGACCGTCACTGACGGCGAACCCCGCGTCTATGCCGACATCCAGGCGGCGTTCGAAGGTGTCGACGACGTCGCCGCCGCGGCTGACCGACTCGCGAATGCCGACGACGATGGGTTCGAGGAATTGTATCAGGCCGCTCGCCCGGCCCAGGGGACCCGATGAATCCCGATCAGCGTGACGCCATTTTGGACAGCGTCAGGTATCTTCGGAACGTCCGACCGATCGATCCCGACGAGATCAGGGAGTACGTTCCGGACCAGCCCCACCCGGGCGTCGTCACGCAGACGATCCGGGAATCCGCCGTCGAACTCGGTCTCTCCGAACGCGCGGACGGGACCTTCGTTCCGGCCCCCGAGGGGCCGCTCGACGCGAGCGTCGACCGGGTCGAGACGTTTCCGGACGGCTACACCCGGATCGTCGAAGATCAACTTGTCGGAGAGTTCGGTGCTGGCTGGCCGACGGGGGAGTCAGGTGCGACACTTCGCTCGCGTATCAGGGCGGTCAAGGAGTCCTACCTCCAGGGAGAGGATGTCGCCTACGATCGGCTGACTGCCCTCGCGTACGCCATCTATCACCTCCCGGATTACTATGCCGTCGGTCAGTACGCCCTGGGACCACTATTGGCCGACGATCGGTTGCCGGCACAGCTTCGGGTGCTCGACATCGGGGCCGGCGTCGGCGGTCCCGCGCTTGGCTTGCTCGATCTCGTCTGTGACGCCGGTGGTATCGTTGACTACCACGCGGTCGAACCGAGCGCCGCCGCCGACGTTCTCTCGGAACTCCTGGACGAAACTGCCCGGAACGCCCACACCACCGTCCATCGCGAGCGTGCCGAGGACTTCGAACCGGACGGGACGTTCGACCTGATCGTCTTCTCGAACGTCCTCGACGAACTCGAATCGCCGGCGACCGTCCTCGAACACTATGGCGACGCCCTCGAACCCGATGGGTCGATACTGGCGCTGTCGCCGGCCGACAAGCGGACGGCAACCGGCCTGCGGACCATCGAGCGGGCCGTCGAAGACACCTACACGATCTACGCCCCAACCGTGCGTCTCTGGCCCGGCGAGACGCCCGCCGGGGAGTGCTGGTCGTTCGATCGCAAGCCCGATCTGGCGGCCCCCCCGTTCCAACAGCGGCTTGACGATGCCTGTGACGATACCGATCACGACGACGGCGAGTTCCGCAACACGGACGTCCAGTACGCCTACTCGATCCTCCGGCGAGACGATGCGACCGCGATCGAGTACAGGCCGGATGAATCTCGCGTCACCACAATGGCCGACGCGGACTCGTACGTCACTGATCGGGTTGACGTCGTCGGGATCAAGCTCAGTCCGGACCTCAGTTCCGGCCCCGACGCGAACCCGCTGTTCCTGGTGGGCGATGGCAGCGAAGCTATCGATCACTTCGCCGTACTGACCCGCGAGTCCACACTGAACCGTGGCCTCGTCGAGAGCCAGTATGGTGACCTCCTTTCCTTCGAGAACGCGCTCGCGCTGTGGAACGACGACGAGGGTGCGTACAATCTCGTCGTCGACGCCGAGACCGTCGTCGACAGCGTGCCGGTTCCCTGAAGCGGCGGACGGCTCTGTGGTCGTCGTCGCGCGAGGAAGGTTTTTGCGCCCGCCGCCCCGAGTCCGCCCATGAACGAGGAGCCGACGATCTTGCTGACGAACGACGACGGGATCGACAGCGTCGGACTGGGTGCGTTGTACGACGCCCTCTCGACGGTCGGTGACGTGACGGCCGTCGCGCCCGCCGCCGACCGGAGTGCAGTCGGGCGATCCATCTCGACGAACGTCGGCGTGAGCGACCACGAACTCGGGTACGCCATCGACGGTACACCGGCGGACTGTGTCGTCGCCGGGATGGAAGTCCTGCTCGACGATGTCGACATTGTCGTCGCCGGGTGTAACGACGGCGCGAACCTCGGTGCGTACGTCCTCGGCCGGTCCGGGACGGTCAGTGCCGCCGTCGAAGCCACCTTCTTCGACGTGCCGGCGATCGCCGTCTCGATGTACGTTCCGGTTCGCGACGACGACAAATGGGATCCACTCACGGAGGAGCCGGGCTCGTACGCGAACGCGACGCGAGCGGCGCGGTATCTTGTCGATCGAGGGCTCGAATCCGGTGTCTTCGAGCAGGCTGACTATCTGAACGTCAACGCGCCGCTTGCTGTCGAGGGGAACGCGACGGCACCGATGGAGATCACGACACCATCACGCGTCTACGAGATGGGTGCCGTCGAAAATGGGGAGGAGATCGAACTCCACGATCGGATCTGGGAGTGGATGGCCGAGGGGACCATTCCCGACCCGGACGGGACCGACCGACGAGCCGTCGTCGAGGATCGGATCAGCGTTTCGCCGCTGACGGCCCCACATACGACGGAACACCACGAAACACTCGACGCGTTGGCTGCGGAATACGAGAAGACCGAGTAGCGAACAGAGAGAGATCGCCGTCTTAGTCTTTCATGTCCTGGAGCTTGTCCAGGAGTTCGTCCTGTGAGGCGTTGGTTTCGAAGTTGACGTCCCCGTCGTGGTCGGTCGCATCGACGTCGACGCTCTCGCTGTCGTCGATGTCCGATCCACTGGCCTGATTCTCCTGCTCGGATTCATCGTAGCTACCAAAGCCCATAACAACATAATGGAGGCGCTCCTAGCCCTAAAACCGTCCGGTGTTAGATTTTCGGCAACTGATGCAGTGATTGCCATATCTCACCCATCGTATCCTTCGATTTGACATGCACCATCTGATTGTGAGTGGTCACCTGCGAGAGCATACACTGAACGCCCTCATGAGATGTCGGCCAGCGCCCCGAAATCGTCGACGGGGTGGACCGAGTAATCGATCGTGAGCGTATCCTTCGTGGCACGGATCTTCCCGACGAACGTCGAAATAGCTTCTAGCGTGCCTTCGAGGACGAACAGCTCCATACAGTGACGGCCACCCACGTGGCTGTGGAAATTCGAGGCGACCAGTTCTTCGTGGTCGTGGCGGAGTCGCATCATCTTCTCTTCGACGTTCGTCGTCTCGTATTCGAAGACCACAGTCACGACGCCCATCAACGCTCGTCCCTCGAGGGATTGATCTTCGAACTCATTGAGGAGATTCCGACTCGCTTCCCGGAACACTTCGCTCCGACCGGTATAGCCATGATCTTCCGCGAACTGATCGATCCGTTCGAGCAACTCCTCGGGCATCGAGACACTGACAACACTCATATACTAACTCAGGGTGGTGAAAATATTAAATATTGTTATCAGACCGTTTCAAGGCGTGTGTCCGATTTTCTGGAGCGCCCTTGACTATAATTCGATACGCTCGACGATCCGATCGGTGTCCTCGCGGGTGTTGATGGCGACGATGCGGAGACGCTCTTCGAGCCCCGAGTTGTGCAACTTGGCCTTCAGGAGGTTGTCGACCTGATAGACGCCGGCCGCATTGGTCATCTCGATTTCGACGAGGACAGGGACTCCATCGCCAGTCCGGAGGTGGACTGCTTCGATCGCCTGACTGGAGACCGTGTTGATCCCCCGGCCACCGTGTTCGTATGGGATGCGTGAGCGGCCACTCTCCATATCCAGCGCGTCAGCGACCCGCACGACGCCGGCTTCGACCGTCAGCGGCTTCTCTGCCGTGTCGTGACAGAGAATCGCGTGGAGGACTTCGGCTTTGACGCGGACTGCCGCGGCGACGTCGTAGAAGGGTAGATCTGCAAGGATCCGGTCCAGTAAGTCCGCTGCAAGCGGAATCGAATAGTAGGGGTGATCGTCCCGGTGGACCACGTGACCGATGTCGTGGAGGGTTGCCGCCAGCGCGACGATGACGGGTTCGTCGGATTCATCGAGGCCCTGTTCGCGTGCGCCGTTGAATGTCACCCCTCCCTCTTTTAATAAGTCGTACAGGCACAGCGCTCGATTGCGGACGATGGTGATGTGCTTTTCGCCGTGATCGTTGTACTGCTTTCGCGTGACGGGATTGACGTTCTGTGCCGAGAGATACGCCTGGATTTCGGCATCTTCACGCACGTACTCCAGGACCGCATTGAGTCGCTCGTCGGGAAACGCGTGTGCTCCCTCAGGATCGTATATCCGGCCCGCGCTGCCTTCGTTCCCGCCTGCATCTGTCGCATCTGTCATACCGGCTACAGCGGCGCGGTCCGGAAAAATCAGTCGGCTTCGCGACGTCAGGCTGCGTCGGTTGCGGCTTCGATCACTTCGTCGTAGTCCGGTTCGACGCCGGGGTCGTCGCTGACCCACGCATAGGTGATTTCGCCGTCACCGTTGACGACGAACACCGAACGCTTGGCCACGTCGTAGACGCCGAGGTCGTCGAAGTCCATCGCGAGGTCGTAGGCCTCGACGATCTCCTTCTCGGCGTCGCTGATCAGGTCGAAGGGGAGTTCGAGTTTGTCGCGGAACTCGTTGAGCGCGAACGGCGAGTCGACGCTGATCCCGTACAGCGTCGCGCCGGCTTCGCTGACCTCCTCGATCCGATCGCGGAACGCAGTCATCTCGTGGCTGCAGACGCTCGTGAACGCGCCAGGGAAGAACGCAAGGACGATCGGTGCTTCATCGAGATGCTCCGAGAGGGTGAACGAGTCGACGTCGCCGTTTGCGAGTGGTGCGGTGAAGTCCGGTGCGGAGTCGCCTTCGGTTACCATTGCATCCGCCAGTACGGGTGAGTCCCGCAAAGGTGTACCGCTTTCGACAACTCTGACCGCTGGTCGACTCACGCGCCGGTGCACCGCTTAGCAAAAAGACTATAATAGACAGTAGGTAAGGTTTCAGTAGCGATGTTCGAAACAACAATCTTGCAACTGGGCATCCCCGGCGGGCCGGAGGTACTCCTCCTCCTGCTCCTCGCAGTCCTCCTGTTCGGGGCGAACAAAATTCCGAAGCTTGCCCGGTCGAGTGGTCAGGCAATCGGCGAGTTCCAGAAAGGGCGTGAACAGGTCGAGCAAGAACTCGAAGAGATCCAGAGTGGCAGTTCCTTGGACGAGGAATCCGACGACGAATTCGGCGTTTCGGACACCGAAGCGAGTTCGGACACCGAAACGAGCACGGAAACCAACTGAACGATCCGGCGTCAGCCAGATCCCACGCCAGTAAACCCAACCGTTTTTCTTCAGTCACCTCCCATTCCCTGGCGGGACGCGTGGCCTAGTGGACAGGGCGAGAGGTTCCTAACCTCTCGATCGCGGGTTCGAATCCCGCCGCGTCCGTCGCGGTTCCTCGCATCCGCTCGTCACACACGACGGACGCGGCGTAGTTCGCAAACGCTCCGCGTTTGCTCACTCCCGCCCCGTCCGTAGCGACGAACGGAGTGAGGAGCGGAGGACCAAGGGATTCGAATCACGCGAGACGAGCGGTGCGAGACGTGACTGGAAAGAGCGTCTCGTAAGGCGAGCGGTGAAACCGCGAGCACAGCGAGTCTCGCCATCGGGTTCGAATCTCCGATAGACTCGCTTCGCTCGTCTATCGACGTTCGCCTCGTTTCACTCGGTGAACTCCCGCCGCGGCCGCTGAGTAACGACCGAAGGGAGGAACGAAGCGGCCGCGGCGTAGATCGCAAACGCTTCGCGTTTGCTCACTCCCGCCGCGACCGTTCTCCGGTGAGCGATAATGAGCCCGGGCCGGCCTGACCGAAACGTGGGTTTACACATCATCGATACGAACAGTGCATCCATGCGCTTTGGGAGGTCGATCCCGTGACCGTCTGGGTGCTTGGCGATCAACTCACTCGCGAACACGGCCCCGTCGCCGAACGGCCGGACGAGCCAGTCTTGCTGATCGAAGCCCACGCCTTCGCCGAGCGCCTCCCGTACCACCCCCAGAAGCTCACGCTCGTGTTCAGCGCGATGCGACACTTCCGAGACGAACTCCGGGACGCGGGTCGAGATGTCCACTACCACCAGGTCGAGACGTTTGGCGACGGCCTCGACGCCCACTTCGACGACACCCCCGCCGACGACCTGAGGATGATGTGTCCGGCAGGCGGCGACGCAGACAGGCTCCGATCTCTCGTCGAGGAACGCGGGGGATCCCTCGAAATCGTCGAGAACTCCCTGTTTTGCTGTTCGCGGAAACTGTTCGACGACTGGGCAGCCGATCGTACAGGCGACAACTACCGCCATGAGGACTTCTACCGACACATACGCCGGGAGACCGGGTATTTGATGGACGACGACGAACCCGTGGGTGGCGAGTGGAACTACGACGAGGACAACCGTGAGACGCCGCCCGACGACTGGACGCCTCCGGGACCCCCGACGTTCGAGCGCGACGAGATAACTCGCGACGTGGATTCGTGGGTGGCCGACCGCTTCGACGGCAGCTACGATGAAGCGCCCTACGGCGGGTCCTGGGCCGATCCGGAGGCGTTTCGGTGGCCGGTGACGCGGCAGCAGGCCCTCTCAGCACTCGAGGACTTCTGTACGGATCGTCTCGCAACGTTCGGTTCGTATCAGGATGCCATGCAGCGCGACTCGTGGGCGATGAGTCACTCGCTGCTGTCGAGTAGCCTGAATCTGGGGCTGTTGGACCCTCGCGAGGTAATCGAGCGGGCGATCGATACCTTCGAGCGCGGCGACGCACCGCTCAACAGCGTCGAGGGATTCGTCCGGCAGGTGCTTGGCTGGCGGGAGTTCATGCGTCACGTCTATCGGCGAGAGCGCGACGAGTTAGGAGCGGCAAATCAGTTGAACGCGACCGAACCGCTCCCCGACTTTTTCTGGACCGGGGAGACTGACATGGCGTGTTTGGCTGACGTGATCGAGGGTGTCCGCCGTCGCGGGTATTCCCATCACATTGAGCGCCTGATGGTCCTCTCGAACTTCGGCACGACGTTCGGGATCGAGCCACGGGCACTCAATCGCTGGTTCCACGCCGCCTACGTCGATGCGTTTCACTGGGTGACGACGCCGAACGTCGTCGGGATGGGAACGTTTGCCAGCGATGTCCTCTCGACCAAACCGTATGCAGCCACCAGCAACTACGTCGATCGAATGAGCGACTACTGCGGTGACTGTCGGTATTACAAGACAAAGACGACCGGCGAGAACGCCTGTCCGCTGAACGCACTCTACTGGGACTTTCTGGGGCGCAACGAGGACCAGATCCGGTCGAATCACCGGATGGGACTGGTCTATAGCCACTGGGATGACAAGGACGAGGAGGAGCGCGATGCGATCAGCGACCGAGCGGCGGCGATTCGACAGGCGGCGCGTGATGGAGACCTGTGAGCGGTTGGCGACCCGATGATCAATCCGCCGGGGCGACCTCAGTCGACTCCGCGTCCACCCGGATCGCACTGACGGCACTGTAGATGACGGCACCGCCGACTGCCAGGGCCGAGAGCATGATCAGGGCGAAACTGACCAGCTTGAGCTCGCCGATTCCGTAGGCGTTGCCCAGTTGGCGGAGGGCAACGGCCACCGCTCCCCCGAGCAACATCAGCCCGAAGTAGATCTTGATTTCGCTCTCATCGACCAGGCTGGTGGCCGTCGAGCCGATCCGCGCGCCGAGCGCGCTCCCGGCCAGCAGCGGCGCGACGATCGAGAGGTCGACGGCACCCTCCAGCCCGTACAGGAACGAACCGAGGCCACCGGAGAATACGATCTCGAAGAGATCTGTGCCCACTGCGATCGGGACGGGCACGCCGATCAGGTAGAACATCGCGGGCATCCGGATGAAGCCACCGCCGACGCCGAGGAATCCGGAGAGGAGCCCGGTCGCGAAGGCGACGCCGAGTACCATCCACAGTGAGACCTTGATCCCGCCACCGATGGTCATCATCGGCGGAATGGTGTAGGACTGAATCTTCTTCGCGATATCCGGAATCTCGTCCGGGTCGATCTCCGCCTCGGCGTCGTGGTGGTCGACGTCGCTCTCGTCGCCGTCGTCACGGAGCGCGTTCCGGGTGACGAACAGGCCGACCCCACCCAACAGGACGACATACGTGACGCCGACGATCAGACCGGCCAGCCCCCGGTCCTGGAGGAAATAGAGCCCGATCCGTCCGACTTCGATCCCCGCGGTCGTCCCGACGATCATGAGCCCGCCGAGTTTGTAGTCGACCTGGCCGAGATCACGGTGCTTGAGCGTCGCGATGACGGCCGTCCCGAAGACGAAGGCCATCCCGCTCCCGACGGCCGTGGTCGTCTCGAAGCCCATGATCATCAGCGCGGGCGTCACGAGGAAGGAGCCGCCCATTCCGAAGAAGCCGAACAGTACGCCGACCATGAAGCCAAAGCCGACGAACAGCACGAGCATGCTCGCGGCGAGTCCGAACAGTTCCATGGGTTAGCGTGTACGAATGCGTTCGACGAGCGGTTCCGCGACGACACTCGACAGTGCCCCATACCCAATATAGAGGACGACCGCCTCGATTAACACAGCGCCCACGAGTGTGGCCGCTCCGAGAATCTGGGCCTGCGATCCGAGTCCGATCATGCGTCTCCCCTCGTGACCGCCGACAGTTGTGTACGGATCATGATTCGTCGTTCAATACTCTCTATTCGACCAGTGGGTAAAACGCTTTTGAACAGTCGACACAATATTACAAACACGTATCTGCCACATAACCGATCAAAATATTCTCATAACTTATTCAAATATAACGGCGCCGTCACCGATTCGGCGGTTGTCGTTCCACAGAAAACGAGCAGAATCCTGAAAATCCGGCGATTTACGCCGCCTTTCCGGTGTTCGATCTGTTGTAAATCGGTGTCTCCAGTTGGCAGTTCAGTATTGTTCCAGGAGTGGCGTTCGAACGTGAGGGGACAACTAGTATTGGACAATCGAAGCAATATTATAGCTCCGTTACCAACCAGGCGATATGAAAGCCGTTTACGCGACAGATCTCTCGGAGGCGAGCGAAGCCACGATCGCCAACGAGACGTGCCTCAAATGTTTAGGGCGGATCGGCGTCGAGGAGTTCCACCTCGTTACGGTCGTCCCATCGAACGTCCACTCTGGGATGCCCGGAATGAACTTCGAGGAGCGCCGACAGAGCGCCCTCGATCGGTATCGACAGACCTTCGAGGATGCTGGTTTCGGCGTCGAAACACATGTCGTTCGCGGAACGCCACATCGTCGTATCAACGGGATCGCGGGGTCGGTCGGCGCAAGTCTCACGATCGTCGGGTCACGGGGATCGAGCCCGCTGGAAAACCGGTTCATCGGCTCGACGGCAAGAAACCTCGCGCGGACGTCGGTGACGCCGCTGCTCGTCAACCGGATCCAGCGGGCGACGGACGACCCTGCCGTTCTCCAGGAGCATCTCTTCCAGCGGATGCTGTACGCGACTGACTTCTCGGAGAACGCCAGGGAGGCCTTCGAGGCGTTCTCGTATCTCCGGCATGCGGCCGAAGAAGCGACGCTGGTCCACGTCCAGACACCCGCCGATCCGGAGCCGGGCGACGACCCTCGCGACCGGCTCGAAGAACTGGCCGACCAACTCCAGGACTGGGACATCGAGACGCGGATTGCGGTTCGGGATGGCGACCCAGTCGAGGAGATCCTCGCCGCCGAAGGGGAATACGACCCGACGACGACGCTGGTCGGCTCGCGCGGCCACAGTCGGCTCCGGCGACTCCTGCTCGGGAGCGTCTCCGAGGATATCGTGGCAAAGGCAGACGGCAACGTATTGGTCGTGCCGCCAAAGCGCGTGGCTTGACGGGCCGGCTAGCAGCCCTCTCGGCGTCGTCGAACTGTTTAACTTCGGGCGGCGGGTGAACCTGATATGGTCGAGACGATCCGCGTCCTCCTCGTTGCGGGCAGCGTGGACGCGGAAACCGCGCCGGCGACAGCTCTCGAACGTGTTGCCGATCGACTCGCCGTCGAGAGTGTGCCGGACGCCGATGCTGGAGTGGACGCTCTCGCCGCTTCCGGGTACCATTGTGTCGTCGCCAGCGACGACATCCCTGACACGACCGGAATCGAGTTCTTCGAGGCCGTCCGGGCGGACCATCCAGATCTCCCGTTCGTTTTGATCACTGATGTGGACTCCCCGGCCGCCGCCAGCGAGGCGATTTCCGCGGGCGTGACGGACTACGTACGGCGGCCCGATGGGCCGGACGCCTACAGCGAACTTGCAACGCGGATCGTCACCGCCGTCGAGCAGCGTCGACAACGACCAGCGGGCGATCCCCCACCTTCGCTCTCCACGGCTGCGGGCGGCGCGCGTCTGGCAGAACTCGAGCGCACGGAGGCCCGCTTCGAGGCGCTGACCGGGCAGACGACGCTTGGCGTCCTGACTATCGACGAGGATAGCATTATTCAGTATGCGAACGATGCGATCACAGAATTGTCCGGCTATACGCCAGGGGAACTGGTCGGCGAGTCACTCCATACCATTATGCCCGAACGGTTTCACGACGAGCATACGGCGGCGATCTCTCGGTATCTCGAAGCCGGCCAGCGCCAACTCGACTGGGACTGGATCGAACTGCCGGGTCGCCATCGCGACGGGACGGAAATCCCGCTGGGCATCTCCTTCGGCGAGACGACGATCGACGGCGACCATCGCTTTACCGGGATTGTCCGTGATATCTCCGAACGGAAGGAACAGGAGCGCCAGCGCGAGGCGACGGTCGATCTGCTCCAAGAACTCTACGAGATCACGGCCGACACCGACCGGTCGTTCGAACAGAAGGTAACCCGATTGCTCGAACTGGGGTGTGAACATTTGGATCTCGCGTATGGCTTTCTCTCCCAGATCAAACCGGGATCGAACGGTGATTTGGAGTCCGGAACACAGCGGATCGTCTATGCACACGGTGATCACGCGCTCCTCCAACCTGGAGAGACGTGTCCGCTCTCCGAGGCATACTGTCGCAAAACGATACAGGCCGACGATTTACTCGTGATCGCTGACGCCGTCGAAGCCGGGTGGGAAAGCGATCCAGCCTACGAGGTGTTCGAACTGGGTAGTTACGTTGGTGGGAAAGTCGTTGCGAACGGTGAACTGTATGGCACGTTTTGTTTTGCCTCGAGTGAGCCGCGCGAGCAACCGTTCACCGACGCCGAGCAGACCATCGTTCGATTGATGAGCAAGTGGGTTGGTTATGAACTCGAACACGGCCTGGTCACCACTGAACTCGAACGCCAGAACGAGCGCGTCGACGAGTTCGCCAGCGTCCTGGCCCACGACCTGCGAAACCCGTTAAACGTGGCGGTGGGACGTCTCGACCTGCTCCGGACGGAGTGTAACAGCGACCAGCTGGACGATGTCGCGGACGCCCTCGATCGGATGGACGCGCTGATCGACGATGTCCTGACGCTTGCACAGGGCGGCCAGACCGTCACCGAGACGGGAGCTGTTGAGCTATCGACGATCGCCGCGGAGTCCTGGGAGACCGTCAAGACGGAGGGGGCGACGCTTCGAACCGAGGGGAACGTAACTCTGCAGGCTGAACGGAGCCGGCTCCGACAGCTCCTTGAGAATTTCTTCCGCAATTCGATCGACCACGTCGGCGAGGACGTGACTATCACCGTCGGGGATGTCGAGAACGGGTTTTTCGTCGCGGACGACGGGCCGGGCATCCCAGAGGAGGAGCGCGCGGATGTCTTCGAGAGCGGTTTCACGACCGCCGAAGACGGCACCGGGTTCGGCCTCGCGATCGTCCGGGAGATCGTCCAGGCCCACGACTGGACGATCACGGTCACCGAGAGCGAGTCCGGCGGTGCCCGTTTCGAGATCATGACCGGGGCGTGACCGGCCGCCTGGGTCATCTCGCCACGAACAGTGTCGCGACACCGTATCCGAGTCCAAGCGCCACCGCGAGCGAGCCGATCCACGCAAGGACGGTCACCACAAGTTTTCGGCGGCTGACGTCGGCTCCGCCGACGGCCAGGCCGCTGCCAACGATGCCGCTGACGATGATCTCGTTGAACGAGACCGGAACGCCGAGCAGGACAGCGATTTGGGCGATCAAAAAGGAGGGGACAAGCGTCGCGATCGAGCGCCGTGGACCCAGCGAGGCGTACTCCTGGGAGAGGGCGGTGATCATCCGGGGCGCGCCGGTCCAGGACCCGACGAGCATGCCGAACCCGCCGCCCAGCAGGATGGCGAACGTCGGGACCATCGACTGTCCCTCGAACAGGGGAACCAGCGGCCCGACGGCCAGGCCGACCTGACTTGCGCCGGCCGAGAACGCCACGAGCGAGCCGAGCGCGAGCAGGAATCGCCGGAGTCCGCCGGTCAGGTCGCGGGCAATATCCCATCGGACGACGAGTGCACTCGCGACGGCGGCGAGCGCCGTGACGAGCGGGACAGAGAGGCTGCGACCGGCTGGCATCACGCGCCCGCCCGCAGTCGCGATCGTCCCGCCGACACTGCCGAGGAAGGCGAACTCCAGATTGACGACCACTGCGCCGACGAGCGCGGCCAGGATGGGCACGCTCACGTCTTCGGGCACGTCCGGACGTGGGAGCGTCCGTGCGATCCCGAAGGCGACCGCCCCGCCGCCGATCGGCGTCAGGACCCACAGCGCGCCAATTTCCCCATATTTCGCCCAGGCCGGATCGCCCCCCATCGCGAGGCCGACGCCGATCACCGCGCCGGTCACGGTGAAGGCCGTCGCGATCGGGTAGCCGGTCTTGATCCCGATCGCCATCAGCCCTGCGCCGATCAACAGGACTGCGATGACGCCCGTCGGCGGGAGGCTGACGCCCTTGATAAGTCCACTGCCGACGGCCTCGGAGACGTTGCCGCCCTGGGTCACCGCCCCGAGAAATCCGAGGACGCCAACGACGAGGGCCGCCCGGAGTGTCGAGATAGCGTTGGCACCCACGGCGGGCGCAAAGGGCGTCGCGCCGCTCGAGCCGGCCCCGATCACCCAGGCCATACCGAGACTCGAGACGGTCGCGACGCCGAACAGCGCTATCGTGGCAGGTTCCATGGAAAAGACGAAGCGAAACAGTCAGTTCGTTCGTGATCGCCAGACGCCCTGGAGGTACGCGCCGATGAACATCCCGGCGATGGCGATCAGGATCGGCCAGTTGCCGATCCCGACGCTCGCGTAGGCCGAGCCCGGACAGACCCCGGAGATCCCCCAGCCGACGCCGAAGATCGCCCCGCCGACCAGGACGTTCCGGTCGAAGGACTTCAGCCGGCGACTGTAGGTGTCGCCGGTCAGCGGCGCACGGTCGCGAAGGCGTGGAATCACCGCGAAGGCGAGTCCGGAAACGATAGCCGCGCCGAACATCACGAACAGCAAGCCGAGGTCGGTGAGTTGTAGGAAGTCCAGCACGACCTCCGGCTTGGCCATCTGACTCGCAGCGAGGCCGAATCCGAAGAGGAGGCCACCGACCAGAATCACGGGCATGAACAGCGGATGCCGACCGTCGTTGGGCCCGTTCGCGCCCGCCATCAGGGACTCACCCCCAGTGCCATGACGACCTGGGCCGTCGCGATGGCGACGCCCAGGAAAGTGATCACGCCGACCAGCGATGTCTTCGAGCGCGAGCCGATCCCGCAGACGCCGTGGCCGGAGGTGCAACCTTTCCCGATTCGGGTGCCGATCCCGACGAGGATCCCCCCGGCCAGGAGCCGCCAGGGCTGGACGTCGGTCGTCCAGACCTCGCCCTGCCAGATGAGGGCGTAGACGGCTGCCCCGAGGACGATCCCCACGGTGAAGACGATCCGCCAGTCACGCGTGGCGCGGTACTGCTGGAAGCGCGATCGATCCGAGACGAACGTCAGCGTCGATTCGAGGAACGTGCTCGCGCCGGGGGCGATGGCCGTGGCTGCGTAGATGACGGCTGTCCCGAGACCGACGAACAGCCCGCCGATGGCGTAGCGGGCGATCCCCTCGGGAAAGAACTGCTCGAACAGCGACAGGACGATCGGGTCCGGGAACATATGCGTCGATCAGTCCCCGGCGAGTGAATCCTGGCTGGCCGCGCAGTTGTTCGGACCGAGCTCCAGCGTGAACGCTTCCTCGTCGTCGATCCAGTTCTGACCCAGGTTGGTCGCGATGATGTCCTCGAAGTTGGCCGGCCGGGGCGGCATGTCCGCCAGGATCAACTCGACGAAATCGTCTTCGTCCATCGAGAGGGCCTCCATCTCCGCACGGAGATCCCCAAGCGGCGCGGTGTAGGTGCCGTCGGCAGCTGGCTCGGCCGCGTCGCTGGTGTGCCCACCGGCGATGAGCACGTCGTCCGCTAGCGTCAAGATCCGATCTTGTAGGGTCTCGTAGAGTTGCCGAGCGGCGTCCTCGGCCCCATCGTCGCCGGCTTCCAGGTCCGGTCGGGCGACGCTTTCGACGAACAGGCCGTCGCCGGTCGCGAGCAGCGCGTCGCCCACGAGATAAGAGGTCATGCCGGTCGTGTGCCCGGGTGTGTGGATCGCTTCAATCTCGACGTCGCCGATGGTGAAGACGTCGCCGTCCTCGGCGGCAGTCAGGTCGTCTGCGTCTTCGACGCCGCGGTCGATCGCCGCCGCTGGCAGGACTGCCTCGACCCCCGCGTCTGCGAGCGCACGGATCCCGGAGACGTGGTCTGCGTGGACGTGAGTATCCAGTGCGTAGACGAGATCCGCATCGTGGTCCTCGGCGTCGTCGAGATACCGATCAGTGAACGCACGGAGCGGATCGATGACTGCGGCCTCGTCGCCGTCGACGACGAGGTATCCCAGACAGCCGCTAGAGGGTCGCTGATACTGCAAGACCGTGCCAGGGCCGTCGTGGCCCTCGACTTCGACGGCCTCGTAGATCTCCGCCCAGCCGTTCATCCCCTCGGCAACGCTTTGGGCGTCGTAGCCACGCGCTTTGAGCACACCGGCAATGTACTCGCTGGCTTCTCCCTTCGCACACACGACCGTAACCGTTCGATCGTCGGGGATCGAATCAAAGACGTCTCCACTGATATCGTCGTCGAGGAATTCGTAGTACGGCACGTTGATTGTCTCGACTGAGTCCCCGTCGATATGCCACTTCTCGTACTCGCTTCCCATCCGAACGTCTAGGATCGTGACTGCCTCTCCGGCATCGATCCGGGATTTGAGGGCTTTCGGAGTGATTGTCTCCGCTGTTTCCGCTGGTGTCGGGAAGTCGACGTCAGCCATGTATCGATTCCGTGTATCACCCGAATCCACATAAGCGTTCCCATAGTATTGCTAATAATCCACAATTTTAACCGGTATTCGATATTCTATATCTGTCCATCAACGCTCTATTTCGGATATTCGTAAGGAGGCGATCCCATATATTTGGGTTTTTTATACAATCTCAGTCTTGGCCGGACTGTATCGGATCAAATAGTATTGCAAATTATAAGCAATATTGCTGTCGCCGCTCAGCCGAACGGAATGCTGTAACTCGACGGGAAAGCAGTTCGCACAAAAAGGGCCGAAACTGCGGTGGTCGGTCTTACCCGAAGAGTTCGCCGAGGCCTTCACCGCTGGCGTCTTCGTCTTCGTCGTCGCCGCCTTCCGCCTCGTCGGCTGCTTCTTCCTCGTCGGCTTCCTCAGCGTCGTCGCCGCCTTCGTCGTCAGCTTCGACTTCGCCGCCGGCCGCGCCGCCCGTCGCTGCGGGGACGGCGGCGGCCTCTTCGACGGCCTCGTCGATGTCGACATCCTCGAGTGCGGCCACCAGGGCCTTCACGCGGGACTCCTCGACGTCGACGCCGGCCGCGTCGAGTACGTTCGTCAGGTTGTCTTCGTTGATCTCTTCGCCCGTTTCGTTCAGGATGAGTGCTGCGTAAACGTATTCCATTGTTGTCCTCCGTTGTTATCCGAACATCGCACCGAGTGCGTCGCCACCGTCGTCGCCGTCATCATCGTCATCGTCGGCTGCGTCCTCGGCTTCGTCAGTGGCGTCCTCGGTGTCGTCTTCAGCTTCTTCGTCTGCCTGTTCCGCTGTGGCTGTCTCAGATGCAGTGTCGACCTCGACGCCCTGTAGTTCTTCGGGCAGGGCCTCGTCGTCGTCGATCTGGCTCACGAGCGCGCGTACCTGCGCGTCAGCCTTGCTCACGAGGTCGTCCGCGAGGTCCGGGCTTTCGATGGATGCCTGGACGCCGAGACTCTTCGCCTCGCCGCGGGCCTTCTGGAGCAGTGCCGGCCCGGTCTGGGCCGTCGGGTAGACGGCGTTGACCGAGAGGTTCCGAGCACGCGAGGCCGCAGCCTGGATGTCGCTGCGGTACTCCTCGACGTCGAGTTCGAGATCCTCTGGTTCGAAGAGCACGCCCTCGGCGTAGACGGCGCGCAGATCGAGCCCCACTTCCTTGGGCTCGATCCCCAGTTCCCCAAGCACGTTCGCCAGGTCGGCCGAGACTTCACCGCCGGCCTCGAGCACCGTCGAGTCCTCGAGCACCTGGATCGAACCCTCCTGGATGCGTGCGTTCGCGCCGACGCTCTGGAGTTCGCCCACGAACGGCCCGGGGTCGATCCCGGTGTCGCCCTCGGGGATCTCGATGTCGTTCGGCGCGACCTCGCCGGCGTTGATCGGGGCCGACGTCTTCGAGGCCTCGAGTTGCTGATAGAGGCTGAAGGGGTTGTCGTCCGTCCCGATGAGCCCGACGTGGCCCGAAACGAAGTCGACGAGCGTATCGAGACCCTCGTCGACTTCGTTCAGTGCACGCTCGACGAGCGTGTTCCGGCTGACGCGGATCTCCGCGGTACCGTAGAGGTTCCGGCGCATGTCCTGGAGCTGCTGGCTGGGAATACCCGCCAGGTCGACGACGCCGACGCTATCGTAGGCGTCGATCATCTCGACGACGTCGTCGATCTCCTCACGTTTCCACTCGGGGATGTGCTCTGTCTTGCGTTCGGATTCGGCGCTCATCAGGCCACCTCCACGGCCGGCCCCATGGTCGTTTTGACGTACACCGAATCCAGGTTGAGCGGCCCCTTCTCGAGGTCGGCGTGGAGCCGCCGGAGGATCACGTCGACGTTGTCGGCGATCTCCTCCGACGGCATGTCCTCTGCGCCGACCCGCGTGTGGAATGTCCGCCGGTCGCCACTCCGCACTTGCACGGTGTTTTTCATCCGTTCGACGACTTCGACGACGTCGTCGTCGGGCTGGAGCGGTTCGGGCATCTTCCCACGTGGACCGAGGATCGTCCCGAGGTAGCGACCGATGTCCTGCATCAGCGCGGCTTCCGCCACGAAGAAGTCGGTCTCCTCGGCGAGATCCTTCGCCGCATCCTCGTCGTCGCCCAGGTCTTCGAGATCGTCACCGTCGAGGACGTCGTCGGCGACCTCCTCGGCACGGATCCCGGTCTCGCCGTCGGCGAAGACCACGATCGTCGTTTCCTGGCCGGTCCCGGCCGGTAGTACGATACTCTCATCAACACGGTTCGACGGATCGTCAAGGTCGATGTCGCGCAGATTGACAGCGAGGTCCACCGTCTCGCGGAAGTTCCGCTCTGGAGACTCACTGAGTGCACGAGTTACTGCGTTCTCTATGTCCTGATCTGCCATTGTCCACCTCCGTAGTGCGCCCGATGGGCTTCTACGGGTCAGTGAAACAGGCACTAGCCTGTCTCCTCTGAAACGACGCCGAAGCGACACTTAAACCCGTCGAACCGAAAGAGCGATGCGAGCCCCCGAAGAGCAACAGCGACCTGCACTTCCGTCGAGTATCATTGTCCCCTGAATGACGGTACAGTTCAAAACTGACCTGGACTATTGACGAAGCCCGGACCGACCTGGACTATCGATGCAACTCGAGTCGGTTTGAGCGCTAGCAGACGCTCGACGCCTCATTTCCCCGTCTGCCGAGTATCTGCCACGTTGTCCGCCCTGTCTCGCTACATTTACATCGCCACACACTCATTTTGAGCCACGTCGTTACAAATGCGCCTCCGGACAACGCTGTTTAGTGTTTTGGTCCTCATCGCGCTCGTTCTGTCCGGGACGATTTTTGTTGGATTTACATTACATAAAACTGACGTGCGTGCTCAGGAGCGACAGGCAGTCGAACAGACGGCCACTGTCGTCGCGGATCGGATCGACACCTGGGTCGAAACGACGGCGACGTCCGTCGAGCTCTGGGCGACGACGATCGACGTCACCGGGACACCCAGTCAACAGCGACTGCTCGAGACGTTTATCGATCGAACCGATTTCGACAGTACCAGCATCTACAGTGCCGAGGGCGCGCTGGTTTCGATCGCCGGCTCGGATCTCACCTCGGCGGAACGGGCTGCCCTCGTCGGAAACAATTATTCCTCACGGGCATTCATGCAGCGCCCGCTCGCCGGGGAGACGTACGTCAGCGACGTCGATCAGACGCTCGACGGGGACTACGTCATTCGGATCGCAGCCCCGATCTGGGGCGCGAACGAGAGCGTTACTGGCGTCTTCAGCGGGAACATCGAGATCGGACCGACGTCACTGTTTGGCAACGTGACTGACGTCAGCCGCTCGAGAGAGTCCGTCACGGTTACAGCCGACGACCAGACGCTGTTCAGCGACGCCGGGACCGTTCGCGACCCGATCACGGCGAACGCGACGGTAACGCGAACCGGCTGGATCGTCAGCGTCGCCCGACCGACCGCGACAATCGCCGGCCAGTTGCGGGTTGCGACGATGATGCAGATCAGTGGCGTCGCCGTGGCGTTGCTCTCGATCGCGGTCGTCGGCCTCTGGGTGTCCCGGACGACGTTCGCGCAGATTCAGGAACTCAGTACCGCACTCAAGACGCTTGAATCCGGCGAGTATCGGACGGACCTCGACCTGGGTTCGATCGACGAATGGCGACGCATCAGCGGGCGGTTCAACACCGTCTCGGAGATGCTCAAACAGCGTGACTCACAGCTAAGGGTCCTGAATCGCGTCCTGCGACACAACCTCCGCAACGATATGAACGTCGTTACCTCTCACACCGAGCGGATTCTCGCCGACGAGGACGTCCCCGACACTGTCGAATCCGATCTGGAAAAGATCCATTCGACAGCTCTGAGACTGATAAATACGAGCGAACACGCTCGAACGCTCTACGACGACTTGCTGGCAAAGCCCAAACAAGCTGTCGGGCCGGTTGACGTCGTCTCGATTGTCGAGGAACGGACCGAAGAACTGGCGTCGCAGTTCCCCGAAGCGACCATCGAAACCAACCTGCCGGCGACGGCCCTGGCGCTCGACTCGGCGACGCTTCCGATCGTGATCGAGGAGATCGTCCGGAATGCACTCATCCACAACGACTTGCCCGAATCGGAGCAACAGGTCACGGTTTCCGTCTGCCGTCAAGACCCTGCGCGTGCCGCCGTGGGGGCGAACACGGAGGTCCGGATCGACATCGCGGACAATGGTCCCGGAATTCCGATGGTCGAGGAAGCGCTGTTGACCAACCAGCTCGAAGAGACGTCGATCGATCACGGCAGTGGCCTCGGCGTCTGGCTGGTCAACTGGCTCGTCGACCAGATCGGCGGCACCGTCTCAGTTCACACCGGTGTCGAACGCGGAACGACAGTCTCGATTCACGTCCCCGCTGCGGAGGAACCACCGGAACCTGGGGCTGATACCGACACGAGTGATCCAGGCGGCAGTGGTTCTGCCCACGGTGAGGACAGTATTCGCGACGGTTTGAGTGACGTTGCAGACGAGAACGGGGCATCCTAGCGCGAGCCGTTTCGGCAGTGGTGCCGACTGGTCTCTGGAAAGACGGGTGATCAGTCAATACTGTGCCTGAGAAGCGTTGCTATCCGTCTCGATATCGCGACGAAAACGCGAGCGCCGATCGCTTCGCGGTTATGTCCGGCGTCGCTATGCTTCGGCGGCGTCAACCAGGATCTCGTCGTACTCGCCGTCGTCGATCTTCGCGGCGACCTTGCGGGGGTCGTCGCCTTCGATCGTGACACCCAGCGTGACGCAGGTGCCGATGATTTCCTTTGCGGCCTGCTTGAGTTCGTATGAGAGCAGGTCGGGGTGTTTCTGTTCGGCGATGGTCTTGACCTGTTCCATCGAGAGGTCGGCGACGAAGTTCTCCTGGGGTTCGCCGCTGCCGGTTTCGAACCCAGCTTCGTCTTTGATGAGTGCCGCGGTCGGCGGGACGCCCACGTCGATCGTGAATGCCCCGTCGTCATCGTACTCGACCGTCACCGGTACTTCCGTGCCATCGAACGCCTCGGTCTGATCGTTGATCTCCCCAACGACGGCCTGCACGTCGACAGGGGTCGGCCCGAGTTCGGGGCCGAGTGGCGGACCAGGATCGACCTGCCCACCAGCAACGAGTACTTCAATCGTTCCAGCCATACACGGATGTCCGTCGGCGTGGATTTAAGAATTGTTTTTCCATCCCGGCCCTTGGCCCCACGTCACCGGCCAGAGCTATCCGTCGCTAGGTTGGAATTTGCCCGAAAGCCCATGCAGTAGCTGATATGGGAAAACCCACCCCACCTGACTGGCCCGTGACAGCGTCACTCGATGGCGATGCCGTTTCGGGCCAGAAACGCACTCGCCTGCTTGATCTCGACGGGACTGCCGATGATACGGAACTGTGATCCTTCGTCACGGATGGTGACGGTAAACCGATCCGAGAGGGCCCCACCGAGCCCGTCGATGTCGTCGGCCGGGAGCAGGATCTGCGTGCTGTCCCGGAGGCGAGACGCGGTTGCCATTGAGTCAATTCTCTGTCTGCCGTCGGATGAGTGTATCGAAGTCTCCCGCTCACGTCCGGGCGATAGTTCGCGACGCGGACGGAAGCGTTTTTGAGTCGTGACGGCAGAGAGTCGGGTAATGGGGCTGCAAGCGGAGATCGAGGAACTCGAAGAAGAGATAGCATCCACGCCCTACAACAAATCCACGGAGGAGCATATCGGCCGGTTGAAAGCCAAACTCGCCGAGAAGAAAGAGGAGTTCGAGAAGCGCCAATCGAGTTCGGGCGGCGGCGAGGGCTACGCCGTCGAGAAGACCGGCGATGCGACAGTCGCGCTGGTCGGGTTCCCGAGCGTCGGCAAGTCCACGCTCATCAACGCGCTGACCAACGCCGACAGCGACGTCGGTTCCTACGATTTCACCACGCTCGACGTCAATCCCGGGATGCTCCAGTACAACGGCGCGAACATCCAGTTGCTCGACGTCCCGGGACTCATCGAGGGTGCTGCTGGCGGACGCGGCGACGGCAAGGCAGTCCTCTCGGTCGTCCGGACGGCAGATCTCGTTCTCTTCGTCCTCTCGGCCTTCGAGATCCAGCAGTACGAGCGCCTCCGGGAGGAACTCTATAAGAACAAAGTCCGGCTGGACGTCGACCCACCGCGGGTCAACGTCCGCCGGAAGCACAAGGATGGCATCTCCGTCAACGCGTCCGTCGATCTCGAACTGGACGAACTGACGATCAAGAGCGTGCTCCGGGAACACGACTTCGTCAACGCCGACGTGACCATCGGCGAGCAGGTCGACATCGACCGGCTGATCGACGGCGTCATGGACAACCGTGAGTACCTGCCTTCGATCGTTGCCGTCAACAAGACGGACCTGATCGACCCAAGCTACGTCGACACCGTCAAGAGTGACTTACGTGAGGTCGATATCGATCCCGACGACGCCATCTTCATCAGTGCCGAAAAGGAGAGAGGGCTCGACAGCCTGACCGACC
The DNA here is from genome assembly GCF_000023945.1 of Halorhabdus utahensis DSM 12940. Lineage (NCBI taxonomy): Archaea > Methanobacteriati > Methanobacteriota > Halobacteria > Halobacteriales > Haloarculaceae > Halorhabdus > Halorhabdus utahensis. Next base: position 241,577 of record NC_013158.1, on the reverse strand, counting down.
GCATCTGGGACGAACTCGGCCTGATCCGTATTTACATGGACAAGCCCGGTCGGGGGATCGATTACGACGAGCCGCTGATCCTTACCGAGGGCGATACCGTGGGGGACGCCTGCGAGAAGATCGGCGGGCGTTTCGACGATCGCTTTCGCTTTGCGCGTGTCTCGGGAGAGAGCGCGGCCCACGACGATCAGCAGGTCGGCCGCGATCACGAACTCGCCGACGAAGACGTCCTTCGCCTCATCATCGATCGGTGAGACGGCTGCTGGCGGCGTCCCCTCGACGGTCGACCAGACGGCCACTCGGCGGTCAAAAAGTCATTTGAGTTACCGCCGATCCTTTCCGCTGACTGCCGTTAGCACCGATATGCAACGACGAACGTTTCTCGCCACAGCCGGCATCGCAGGCGTCGGCGGGCTGGCCGGGTGTGGCACTCTCGGTGGCTCGACGGAGCTGACCCACACCGAGACGACCGATGACGGGGATGACATGGAGCATCACGTGACGTTCTATCGGGACGACACCGAGCAGGCGACCCTCAGCATCATGCAAGGATACGCTCCCGAGACCACCACCGAGAGGTTCCCGCTTCGAATACATCTCTGGCATCGGGCGGGACTGCGGACCGAACGCATGGCCTTCGAGTTGCGCGGGCCACCGGGCGGTGCCGGCGTACCGGCCGAGATGTACCTCAAAGTCCCGGACGGTGGACCCTGGCCGGACATTCGTATGGATACAGACGACGATCTCACGACGGTCATCGCCGTCGACGATCTCGGTGAACTCGGCGCGGGATCGCTTGGGTTCGAACTCATCGTCGACCCGGTTACCGAACCAGTCGACTCGATCGGCGTGCACGGCGACATCACGTTCGATCGAACCGAGGCCTTCTCCGGTAGTTACCATGCTGAAACGCGGGAGATATTCGACATCGTGTCCGCCAGCGACCAGTCTCGTTGAAAAGCCGTCCCGGAAAGCAGTTTCGTATGTTGCATCGCCCGGTAAACGTTTCTGGGACCTGATCGTATCAACGGCCCATGCCACATGTCAACCGGGGGACGCGGGCCGTGGCTGTGCTCACGCTACTTGTCGTACCCTGGACGGTTTTGCTCAGCGGCGGGTACGTAACATTGGTCATGCCATGGGGGCTGTTCGATCCGTTTGCTTTTCACGTCACGCTTCTCCCGGACTATCTCGCAGCAACCGGCAGCGGTCCACCGCCGTTCCTGCTGTCCTGGCCGATCGGCGTCGTGATCTATGCTCTCACGCTCGCGAGCGTCGCCGCGGAGTCCGTCAACCGGGGCGACCCACGGGTGACGGCCGGCCTGCTCGTGCTAGTCGGCGTGACCCAACTCACCGTTTCCTGGGGATTCTTCCGGCGCGGTGGGTACGTGGTCGTCCCGCTGGGCACCCTCGTCGCCTGGACGATCGCGTGGTGGTTCTACTGGCCGGACCTTCGTCGGATCGGCACGTTCCCTCGCTAGCCTTTCGCTCCGTGACGAACGGGCCGCGTCCGGCACGTTTTTCGGCCGTCCGCCCGACCGATCGAACATGGACGGCACGCTCGATCACGTCATGATGCGCGTCGAGGACTTAGAGGAATCGCTCGATTGGTACACCACCCACTTCGACTACGAGGAGAAGAGTCGCTGGGAAGCCGAGACGTTCACCAACGTCCATCTCGGCCCCGCAGATGTCCACGACGAGGGCGCGACGCTGGAACTGACCTACAACCACGACGGGCGATCCTACACGATGGGCGACGCCTGGGGCCACATCGCGGTCCGCGTCGAGGACGTCGAGGAAGCCTACGACGAGCTGATGGACGAGGGCGTCGAGGACTACCGCCCGCCGGAGGAGAACCCGGGCTACGCCTTCGTCAAGGACCCCGACGGCCACGAGATCGAGATCGTCGAGCGCGACCACGGCGCGCGCTGGAGCATCGACCATACGATGATCCGGGTCGAGGACGCAGAGCAAGCCATCGGTTGGTACACACGCGCGCTCGAATACGACCTCGTCCGCCGGAGCGAGCACTCCTCGTTCGCGCTGTACTTCATGAAGCCTGCCGGGGCGGCCGAGGAAGCGATGTCCGTCGAGTTGACCTACAACTACGACGGCCGGTCCTACGAGATGGGTGATGCCTGGGGCCACCTGGCGGTCCGTACGGACGAAGGCACGCTCGAAGACACCTGGGGGACGCTCATGCAGCGAGACGCCGAGGACTACCGCGACCCCGAGTCCTGTGACTACAACTATGCCTTCACGAAGGATCCCGACGGTCACGAGATCGAGATCGTCAAACGCTGAGGTCACCGAGCCGTGACTTGCTTCGCTCGTCAAGATCGCTTTTTGTGCGAGTGGCTGTGAACGGCGGGTTTTCGACACGCCCAACCGTATCGACGGTTGTCCTCCCCCGAACTTATTATCGTATCGTAACATTTCCCTGCATATGGCGTCACTCAAGAACCAGTTCCGTGATTTGGGTCATGGACCGCTCCGAAACGCGGTTTTGCTCGGAATCGTGTCGATCCCATTTACGATCGGCATTAACTGGGTTTTCGTTTTCGACGGCGTTCAGGTGCTACCGCTGTTCATTGCATGCGTCGCTTCGGGCTATCTCTCCCGATCACAACGAGTGAACGGGATGCAGGCTGGCATTGTGACCGGGATATCCGGCGGAATACCGATCCTCTTCTGGCAAAGTGGCGTGGCCGTGTCTGCGTGGTGGGGAAACCCGATACTCGTCGATGTTGTCGGCGACTCCTGGCTCATGAACGCGTCGTCGGCCGGTGCCGGGGTGCTGACGGCTGGAATTCTCACCGTTGTGCTGATCGTCGTCGGCGTCATCGGTGGATTGCTCGGCCAGTGGATGGACGACCGTTTCAGTAGCAAACAGTCTGCCAATAGAGAAACTGAGCGCGCCTAGGGTTCCACGTTGTGCAGATGCCGAACCAGACTTCCGCGAGGAGGTGACGGCGATTCCGTTTTTCCTGATGGCCTGCTTTGATCGTCTATCGAGCGCCCAAATATGCCGTGAGAATAGCGCCCGATACGAGAGATTGCTTGGTTCGAGGTAGCCAGCCAGCACTAGGATCAGGAACAGTCACGCCGGGACCCGAAGATGCGACAAATCGACCCACAATTTTATTTTCGCATTCGATGATGCGAACCTATGGAAGACACGCTCGGCATCCGACTTTACACGGCAGTGTACGTCACAGCGGGGATACTCGTCGCCTGGCTCGGATCGTGGTTCGGGGCCATCGGGACCGCGAACGGTAGCCTCGATGCGACGCTTGTCGGGTTCGCGACGTGGATCGCGTTCGTTTTCGCCGGGATCGTCATCGCTCTCAAAGGGATCGTCGTGCTGGTCGAGTCCATCATCGAAGAAACAGTGCCGAACGCCGGGTGAGCGGCGCACGGGTAGACGCGTCCCAACGACAAGACATATAGTCGGAATCATCCAACGGTCGATACTGAATGATCGATCCGCTCGTCGACTGGTTGGCGGCGTTGAACGGATACGCCGGCACGCTCGCGTGGGTCGTGCTGGTCGCCTTTCTCGCGGGTGTGGTCCTCGAACGCTACGACGAAACGTGGGCCGAACGCGCCTACGTCGGCGCGTGGATCGTCCTTTCGGGCTACTGGCTGACGTACGTCCATTACTTCGTCTTCGCCCAGAAGTCGATCACCGAGGGCGTCGGTGTCGTGATCGCGATCCCGCTGTCGATATACGTCGCCTATCTGATCGCCAACGGCCGTCGGCGGCTGTTCGTCGTCTCGCGAGCGATCGCGTTCGCGTGGCTGTTCTTCCTGCCACTGTCCTCGCTCGCGTTCGTCCGACGCCCGCTGATCCAGACGGTCACTTCGCACACGGACTTTGTGCTGGGGATGCTCGGCGATCAGTACCGTCTCGGCGACTGGTACCCATACCTCCCTGCCGGTCTCGAACTTCCCGATGGGTCCGCTCTGTCGGGTCAGGCCGATCTCCCGGAGAAACACTTCCCATACCGGAACACGTTCCTCTACTCGCCGGGTGGCCACCCGATCACGTACACCATCCGACTCGCGTGTACCGGTATCGGGAGCATGGCGATCTTCGTCGGGCTGATCGGTGCTGTCCGCGGGTCGCTCCGGCAGAAGGCCAAGGCGATGGGCGTCGCCATCGGCGTCATCTACGTGCTCAACATCGTTCGCAACGTCTTCATCGCCCATACACTCGGCAACCAGCGGCTGCACATTTTCCCAGAGCTGATCATGTCGCTGTTCTCGGCGTCCGATCCGTACCTGGTCTCGTACTACATCGGCGACCGGATCCTCGCGCAGTTCGGGTCGGTGTTCGCACTGATCGCGATCACCTGGCTCGTCCTCCGGTGGGTCCCGGACGTCCTTACCGTCGTGGAGGAGGGGCTCTACGTCATCACTGGCACGGAATACGATCTCACGGACGCACTCGACGTCGAATCGACCGAGAACTGACGTCTCGGGGAACAATAGGCGCGTTAGTCGACGATGTTCTCGTCGAGCGCATCGGCAGGTGCATCACCGATCGCGGCGAGGGCGTCTCGCTCGATGTAGTGGAGCGACCCGGGCACCACCAGAAGATGCAGAGGGCCGCCGAAGTCCATCTCGGCGAGCGCACTCAGGCGGCCCGCCTGGACGACTGGATCGGGGCTGCCCGCCCGAGCGACCACGACGCCCAGCGCGTTCGGACGCCAGTGCTTGGCGAGGAGCGAGGCTGCCTGGTCCCCCCGCATATATGTCCCGTCGTCGCTCTCGACGGTGATGTCCAGGAAGACGAGCGTGTGAAGACCCCGATCTCGATTGGCCTCGATCGTCTCGATCACGCTGTCCGGGACACCATCCCCACCGTGGGAGCGCTCGAACGGGAGCGTCGTGGCCTTCCCGAAGCGATAGTTCTGGAGTCCAGTGAGCGAACTCGCCGCGGCCTGGGCAGTCGTGCCGTGGATCACTTGCGTTTCGATCCCGCGCTGCTCGGCGCGCAGTCGCAGGTCGACGTGCGTCGTCGAGATCATGGTGTCGCCCGCAGTCAGGAAGACGACCTCGTCCTCGAGAGCGGCGTCGAGGATCGGATCCGGATCCTGCTCGATGCCGGCTCGATCCCGGACCTCGATGTCGGTGTCGTGGAAGGCTTCGATCTCCTCGATGGACGCGCCGGCGAGCTGACTGGTGTAGAATTCGGCGAAGACACGGTCCGCTGTGCGGATCGCATCTCGGCCGGCGAGCGTGACCGAGCGCTCGTCATAGAGGCCGAGGCCAACGAAGGTGAGCATGTCTCCGCTGGGTCGGCCGAGGGCATAAGCGAAGCGTTCCGGACCCGCTCCTCAGGATCGCGACGGTGAAACGTCAGGCTTACCGCCCGAGCGCACGCAGGTGCCCGTATGGCTGTGCCCTGCGTCCGCGTCCCCCGCGAGGACGGCGAAGCGACCCGCGCCCGCCTCGCCGAGCGTGATCTTATCGACGACGGTCACGAGATCGACGTCGTCGAGGACGCCATTCTCATTCCAATCGTCGATCCGTCTGCCGTCCCCGAGGAGTACGCGGTCGTCGATCACGACTCGCCAGTCCGCGAGGGGCAGACGATGCCCGCCGACGTGCTCGGGTTCGAGCCGAGTTACGAGCGCCTCGGTGAAGTCGTGATCATCGACGAGGACGACATCGATCGGGCACGCGAGATCGCCGAGGCGATCATGGCCGCTGACCTCCCAGTCGAGACGGTCGTCAATCGCGCCTCGAAAGTCAAGGGCGAACAACGCGTCCGCGAGTGGGACGTCCTCGCCGGCGACGGCACCGAGGCTGTCCACCGTGAGTACGGCTGTGAGTTCGTCCTCGACCTTGCAGCGGTGTACTTCTCGCCCCGGTTGGCGACTGAGCGTCACCGCGTCGTCGAGCAGGTCGGGGCCGGCGAGCAGGCGTTCGACATGTTCGCCGGTGTCGGCCCGTTCGTCATCCCGATGGCGAAGGAGGGCGCGACGTGCGTCGGCGTGGATGTCAACCCTGACGCGATCGAGTATCTCAGGGAGAACGCTCGACGCAACGATGTCGCTGACCGGATCACGGCGATCGAGGGCGACGTCCGCGAGACGGTCCCGGCGCACGCCGACTGGGCCGACCGGATCGTCATGAACCTTCCACACAGTGCCGACGAGTTTCTGGAGACCGCTCTCGAGATTGCGGGCGAGGAGGCCGTGGTTCACTACTACGACATCCAGCACGAGGACGATCCTTTCGGGCCTGGCGAGCGGGCGATCCGCGAGGCCGCCGGCGACGAGTACGACGTGACGGTCGAAACAAGGCACACGGTTCGGTCCTACGCACCTCACGAGCTAAACGTCGTTCTGGACGTACGTCTGTCCCGTTGAGAACCACCGCGACTTCGACGTGTGAGTGAGTCCCGACGGGCCTCCGATTCGCAATCCTTATTGCGGTCATCGCTACTACGTTTTATTGCAGGCCGGTGTAGCTCAGACTGGCTAGAGCGAATCCTTCGTAAGGATTAGGCCGGGGGTTCAAATCCCCCCACCGGCTTAAGACAAATTCTTTACAATTCCACTACTTAACTACGTATAGCGGTTTTGCGGCTTCTTATCGGGATTATGATACTACTTCGGTGGGGGGTCGGCGTGAATCCCCCGGCCCATCCACTGCTGGAAGGGGTTCTGGGACGGCCCACGGGACGCACTGGCGGCTGTAAAAGTCCCGGGGATCACAACACCCCCTGGGATGCGCCCTGGCGTGAAGCGGCTAAGACGAAACTGTTCAAATACGTCCGGAACACCCCGGAAGGCACACCGTTAGTGAAGATCGTTCGGGACGTGTTCGAAGGTGGGTCCCCGGATTATGACACTCGGGATTACCAACTGGCCCGCCGGTTCTTCGAACGTCACGATATGTTCCTAATCGCCAGAAGGGGCGGGGATCTGTGGGTGGAACCGACACCCGACGTGTTTCACTTGAACCGTAGTAAGCATCCGGCAAAAAGGCATGACTGCGACGGGGTGGATGCGTTAAGGGGTGAATCCCGGGATCGGTACGCCAGGGAACGGGCTGAATCCTACCTGTCGAAGCATACGATGATCGATGCAGATTCGATCCGGGCTGATCTGCTTGATGAATTGGCGACGGAACTTGGAAGCATAGCCGACAGGTGGAATCTGTTCGAACGGGTGCGTGGATCCGGACCGGAATACCTGGCCATTCCCTATCAAACCAGATTCAATACCCCGGGGAAAGCGTCCGATATTCGGGATGGGTTCACCGATGCATTGGATCGGGCAGCAGAGGAACACGACAGGGCAGCCCTGGTTTCAGTCACTACTGATCCGAAACTGCATGATTCGGCCCTGGATGCGGTGGAATCGCTGCTGGAAACGAAAAACCGCTTCATGGCTTGGCTGGATTACGAACCAAAGGGGGACGCACCGGAACGTCTGGGCTTCCGACCAGATAACCTGTATGTGCTGGAATGGTCAGACAGCGGGCTTCCCCACCTGCACATGCTGCTGTTCGGGGTGAATTGGGTAGCGTCCCAGGAAGCTCTATCGAATTACTGGGGTCAGAAACAGGGCCGGATCGTAGATGTGCGTCGGGTTCAGAAGCGGGATTATCGGTGGCTGATCAGAGATGGGGAAAGTCGGGTTTCGGCCCGCCAGTACCTGGGGAAATCGATGCGGATCCTGTGTGATCTGGCTTCGATGGATCCAGGCAACGTTCGGGATGCAGTGGGTCAGCGTCGGGTTGGGGATAGATCTGGTGAATTGTGGAAGCTAGCCCTGTATTGGGCTTCTGGAAAGCAGTTCTGGGATGGTACACCCGAGCTGAAGGATCTACAGACACCGGATGAAGAGCTTCCACACATCACCCGGTATCGATTTATCGGGACGGCCAGATACGGTCATATTCCGGCTCACATTCGGCAGCGGGCAAAATTCTTCACCATGAACAGGGGGTTGCCCCCACCAGATCAAAATGTATCTTCCGAAATTGCGCCCCCTGCGTTATAGGACAGAGATAATACACCGTCAATCCGGTGTCTGGAAATCTAATGGCAGTCCTTCAAGCCGGTTGTGACAGTCGAGGCAAACCGTGATCAGATTCCCTAGATCGTTTGCATCTTCGTGGTCATCGAATGTACGGAACGGTTTGATATGATGGACGTGTAGTTTGTGACCATATTCATCCAGATGTTCTTCGTCGGTCATTCCACATCGTTGGCAAGTGTAACCATCACGTTCACGTGCTTTGCGACGGGCAGATGACCACGATGGGCCATAGTATCGTTTATGACCACCTTTCCACCCTGGATGTTCTTCTCCGGCCGGGAATCCTGACTGCCCCCAAACTGGCTCATAACCGGCTTCTCTAACAGCATCACTCCACGAGCCGAATCTCGATTGATACGTAGAATGCATATATTTCCCTTTGTTGTTCATATCCTGGGCAGCCGGTACCCTACCTAGCTCATCAACAAGTGATTGTATTTCACTGATTAGTTCACCATCAGGTGTTCCTTTGTTGTCGTGCAGATCTAAACCTGCTTCACGTAGGGCATTATTCCACGTATCAAATTTCCGTTGGTAGATCGAATGCGAGAACGCCCCGAAATCATGCATCTCGGGGCCGGTTGGTGGTCGTCCAAGTTCGTCAGTTAGCCGCTGTAATTCAAATAGTAGTTCTTCGCGGGATATTGGTTCATCACGGTCATGCGATGCCTGATTGATTTCCAGGCCTGCTTCATCCAGTGTCTCATTCCATGATCCGAACCTCTCAATGTATGGTCGTTCTGAATGTGGCCCATCCTGATTCATCTCACGCCGTGTTGGGGTTTTACCGTATTCAGAGGCGAACTTTTGTAGGTCGGAAATTAAATCTTCATCTGAAAGCACAACGTCTCTATTTGTCTCTAATCCTGCCCGAGAAAGCGCATCGTTCCACGAATCAAAGCGTGTGGAATAGACCTTCGCCGAGTAATCCCCCACTTCATCCATATCATCCATTTTCGGGGTTCGACCCAAGCGGTCAGCAACCTCTGAAAGTTAATCTAATAGCTCTTCTTCACTCGGGCTATCAGATCGCTCGTATCGTGGCTCGTATCCAGCTTCTTTTAATGCGTTGCCCCATGTTCCGAAATGATTCTGACAGGCTGATGCAGAATAATTACCCTTCTCGTTCATTTCGGATGCTGTAGGCTTACGCCCGAGTTCTTTTGCTAATCTCCCTATCTCAGCAAGTAGTTCTTCATCAGTTACGCCACGGGACATAAGATACGATACCTCTGATAGTACTCGTGCCCTAGTTTGCCAAGCTAATAAATATACAAACAGGTATCTCAGTCCACTCGGGCTCCTTGCAATCTTATCCGATGGTATTCCTCCTTATCCCCCAAGAGATTCAGTCAGGTAGCTCAAATGCATCATACTCGCCCATAGACATATAACTGCGAAGATCAGGTCTGCCAGCCATCCCTCGATAAATGCTACCTGCTAAGAATACAAAAAAGCCTGATAGGCTGTCTTCACCCGTATCTAGTAGCTGCATAGTGGTTGTTGGGTTTCCTTGTCGGTCAAGACTCGTGTGTTTGAAGAATACGTATTCACCAAGAACGCAAATCACATCGATCACTTCCCCCCAGTGATAATCGCCAGTCTCAATAACAGATTGCTCTCCCTCTTGCAACACTTCAATATCATAGAATTCGCACAATTGCCTTAACAGTGTCTCTGGCGATGGACCTTCGAAAGCAAAGGCTCCTGAAAAGACATGGGGTAAATCAATCTGCTCCCTGGTGTTCTCCACCCAATTCTTATTTAGTTCCTTCACCCCCTCGGTTTTGGTTAACACATCATCAACAGAACTGGTTAGATCTGACTTGATTTCAAGATGTGCTAAAACACCTTCAGCAAGGAAATGATTCGATCCGCCATAAGTCAATAATGGTGACTGCTGATCGTATACTACCAGATCAGCCTGGGGACTGACTCTACCGGATGAATCAATGATCTCTCCATCGCCGAATACGAACTGCTCAGGGTACATATCAGAAAGGAATTCTTCTACAAACAATTCGCGCACTTCGCCAGCAGTCAGGTTATGGTCAATAGCTTGTGACTGCTCATACCGCGTTTGCAGAAGCTCAGATGTATACCGGAAGTAGTCATCGAATTTGGACATAATCAGGATGGTGACAGCGGTTGCTCTTGTTAATTGGGGTTGGAATTTTTCAGGAAATACACCGAACTAGGCTATTCTCAATGCCCTTTGACACTACTGATTTTATAGAGCAGAAATCTATTACTTAACTGGAATTCGGTGCCTGCAAATTGAATCCATCCAGTAGGGTAGAGTGGCTTACCTGTTTACCTATCCCGATTAGTTACAGATGCTGGTCATTCAGAGTGAACCGGCCTGCTCTGGTCAAATGGTTCTCGATCTTGTTCATACCTTCGACCATATCAACGAATTCACCCGGGATTTCGTCCTCCACATTCTCATTGAAAATCGACTTTACAGCGTTCTGCTGCATAATCTGTCTACCATCATCCGTCCACTGATCAATCACCACATCAGTCATCAGGACTACTGACTTGACCCGATCTGAACGGTCGGAATCAGCATATATACCAATAATCCGCTCTTCCAACCGTTTCCATTTACTAACCTGTTCACCCCTATGATTGGTTGTCTGCTGGTTCATCATCTGGTAAATGATGCCCGCAGGTATTTTCACGAATACCATAATGTCTGGATAGTCTGGGAACTGCTCTGTCACGCCATCAATTGTCGAGAATACCCAGGAATGGTAGGGAATGTCCCAGGGGATATCCAGAATAAAGGCATACGTGCTGAATATCTCTATTTCGTTATCGCCGGTGTTCTCGGCGTGAACCATACCGTGACCATTTGAATCGATGATATCTGGGTTGATGCCAAGATGCTGATATGGGTTGGTTATCTTGGCCAGATTTGCACGTTTATTCAGTGCTTCCATCCCTTCATCCGTTAGTTGAATTGGATATCGGCCACTGTGGTAGCCTATCAATTCTAGCTCAAAATCGGTATTCAGTACTTCTACTTCTCTCGTGGATTCACGGTCGCTGATCATCTCTGATAGCTCCTCGGCTAGCCTCTCGATCAGCTGTTCCCTAGAATCGCTTTCCTCAATAACCTCAGACGAGATATCCTGATCACTGGATACTTGGATGGCAAAACTATCCTCACCAATAGCATCCTCCAGACTGTGTTCAATCCATAGACGGTCAGATATCTCCCGCCCCAATCTTTCTAATTCCCATTCATAACTGGTAGACTGTCGTTTGTTCTTGCATTCAACCCAATAATCCCGATTGCCAGATTTGTAGAGAACATCCGAACCCGATCCATCTATCTCTGATTCATCTATTGGATAGGCCTCTAAATCTTCGAGAACAAATTTATGGGCAACTTCCATTTCGAAGTAGATATCCCAGAAGGATTCAGGGTCATCCACAATTGCCCTGCCATACAGATCTGCCAAATCGTTTGATATCGTATTCCCATGCGGATCCACGATATCAATATCTTCTAACACGTCTAAAAAAGAACAAAATCCCATCGCACTGAAGGCATCATTAGGCATCATATCTGGCCTTCTATCAGTGGCTTGGTGCATGGCAATTTCAGATTTCAGAAGCAGAGGGAACACTGCATTTTTCTGCTCCTTATCGAGCGATGTTCGGGAAACGTCTGGAAGCGGGTCTAATCGCTCCTTTTTATATTCAGTATATTTTGTCCGAATATCCGGGTCTTTCTGTTCGAGAAAAGACAGTATCATTTCGTGTGGTGCACCAAGATCGGGCATAATTCATTATTGTGGGCATTTGGCTTGAACTTCCGGACTGATGTCCTATGGCCGTGTGCGGTATATCGGTTTCAGCAGTGGTTTAGAAGTATTTAGAAACGAAACACGAACTAAGGAACAGATGGCCACCAAGGGACCGAATTCAGCCATATGTGGCTGGCAGGATACGACCACAGGAAAGCCGTGCCAGAACCTGGTTTCTGATTCAGATGATCACTGTTACCTGCATGGGCCAGATGGGGATGTTCCGGACGGCCACGGTGCGCCAGAAGGTAATCCCGGTGGGAAGCCAAGCAGATCTGGCCCGCCGGGGAATTCGAACGCTGAAGGGAATCCAGGGAACCCGGATGCAGCCCCGCCGGATGGGAACGCTAATGCGATGGAACACGGTCTGCGCATGACGGCTGAACGGCTGCTGGAAGTGATGGATGATCGGCAGCGGGAAGCGGTGAAGGGGAAGTATCTGGAATACCAGAAGAAGTGCATGAATGACAGCCAGGCCCTGAAGCTAGCTGTGATGTTCGTGATGGAAACGGATCTGATGCGGAAGCTGATCGATGGGGATCAAGAAACCACCATCTACACCGATGAAGGCCAGCCGGTGGATGTACTCGCTGATAAGATGGTGCAGGCGCTTCAGGGGTATCGGCGTGAAATCCGGCTGGGGCTGCACTATGAAGGCAATTCAGCACAGCACACTGGCGGTGGATCCACCGGCCACGACAATCTGGATGCACTGGTACAGGATGGAAAGGTAAATCCAGATTGATGCGATCTGGTCGGATTTCTATTATCGTCCGTCCGAACAGCAGCAGAACCGTTCCAACGTGTGATCGAAGCGGATAACGTGATCGTGGACAGTCACCGCGAGTTCGCGCATCGCGACGGCTTGTTGGCGCGTTGTCACAGTTGTCCCATAGTAATGGTCAGTTCGCCTAGTGTCGTAGAGTCTCTGTAGTCGATCGATCGTCTCGTCGGTGAGTGGGACCTGTCCTTTCGCCAGTTCGTACGGGCGGTCGTGGTCGCGGAGTCGGTGTTCCTCGACGCCGGTCATCGCAAGCAGGTACGCCTGCAGCGTGTGTTCGATGGCGATGAACGAAGACTCAAGGATCGCACTATAATACTCGCCGACATCGTCGAGTTCGTGGGCGACAGCGAGCAGCCGACACGCTTTCTGGAGCGGGACCTCTCCCGGGTCTGCCTCAGTCGAAGCATTCACCTCCGGCTCGAAAACGGGGCGGCCAGCGGCGTGACCGAACGCGTCCTCGGCGGCATCGAGACGGTCCAGCAGGGCTGTGGGATCACTCATGCCGGAGCACCTCCCGTTTGACCGCCGTCAGGGCCTCGCTGTCGTGGAGAGTGATCCCCGACCCGAACAGCTGCCCCGCATCGACGCGAGTGGATTGCTGGCGGATCGACTCCGGCGTCTCAACGACGAACTCCACGGAGTGACGCTCGGCCGACGCCCATTCGGCGTCGTCGGCTTCGAGCCGTGCCCGGATCTCCTCCCAGTGCGCCTCGAAATCCTCGTCACGAGCCTCCGCAAGTGCGATCGCCGGCGGGATCTGAAGCCCTTCGAGGTGGCGCGCCAGGCGATTCGCCGCGTTGCGTTGTTCAAGCAGATCATCCCCAACGAGTACCCAGAGATCAATGTCGGATCGACGGTCGGCCTCGCCGCGGGCGACGCTGCCGAACAGGACGATCCCCAGGACATCCGCAAGTTCGTCGCGCACGTATTGTGCGATCACTCGGACCGGCGTCCGGTAGGGGACTTGCGGAATCCGCTCGATCGGATCCTCGGGGTCCTGAAGCCGTGATCGATCGATCCGCACCTGTCGGGCGTTACCCTCGTGGCGAACGTCGATCAGTCCGTTCGCGGCAAGGACATCCACCGCGTCGGCGGTCGCCCGGTCGCTGACCGGAGTGAGTCGGGATAGCTGTCGGACGGACAACTCGAACTCCGGGTTGTCCACGAGGAAGTTCAGGATCGGCGCGCTCGCCGTGTGTTTGAACAGATCGCTATCCCTGATCGGGACCGGCAACCCGAGCGACGCCCTCTCCGCATCGTTTGCCTCACTTTCCGAACTCTTAGTTCGCATATGAAGTATTAGTTCGAACCATCACTTAAGATCTGTGCTGGAGTCACCGATCATCCCATGGCGGACGAGCAATCGGGTCCGTAACCGGTACAATCGATTACGGATACCTCATAATGGCTGTTTCTTCGGATTCGTGACAGAATAAGTGGGGCCGTGGGAGATATCGGGACGTCGTCGGCACGAGCGTCGGTGTCGACCGGATTGATTTCGAAGGTGGGCGTCGATCCAGTCGTGAGTGTCACTCCGTCGGGACCGGACCGGTACCGATCTCCTCGCGGATCGCCGTCTCGAACTCCTGGCGTCGTTCGAAGTACGGCACATCGACCGCGTCCAGGATGTCCCCAAGCTCTCGGGGGCCGTCGGGCGTCCGGATTTCGGTGTCGCCCTCACGATGACGGACGGTACTCTGCTCGATTCCGTACGTAAGACGCGAGGATATCTGGGCAAGGGGAACGCCCGCAACGTCCGGGCCGTCGCCGAGTTCGATCGGCGGTCCCTCGGACTCCTCGTCGGTGTCGTCTGCCATGTCGAATGATTGACCGCGCCGGCGATTAGTGTTTTCGGAAGTGACACCCAATCGTAGACCGAGAGTCTGGGCGTCACCCACGCCACCACCGTCAATTGCAAGACAGGTGTCTGACGTACTGTTTTGTAGGACAACGTGGTACCGTTCACCATGACCAGTTTGACGGACGTCTACCAGCGGCGGATGGGTGCGGTCGCGAGCCGTCGCCGGGTGCTCGCCGGTTTGTCGCTGTTCGCTATCGGGTTGGGGCTGGTGGCTGTCGGCGTCGTGCTGGCGACGACGGGTATCGGAGCCACGCTGGGGTTCGGCGTCTATGGTGCGCGTGAGTTGGCTGGCATTCTCGCCGGAGTTGGGCTCCCTGCGACGTTCGTCGGCCTGTTCGTCGTGCTCCCGACGAGCCGGCTCACCAGGGCGACGATCGCGATCGGGGCGAGTCTCACGGTCTTTGCGGTCGCGCTGTTCACCCATGCCTACCCGATGCAGTGGCCAGGTGCGCCGGCCGCAAACCCGGCCCTGGCGTTGACGACACTCGCACTATATTTCGTCGGGGCGATCACGACAGGCTGGTGTCTGTTCGTCGCCATCGCGACGTTCAAAACCCGCAAGTCACCCGGTGGCGCGGCCGAAATGCGGATCACCGAGGAGGGGACGGTCAGACTCGTCGAGCAAGCCGGAACGAACATGCCTGCCGTTGGTGGTGTCGGGATGTTCGGGACCGATCCCGACGGCGACGTTCCGACCCAGACAGGGAACGCCTCGACGGAAAGTACGTCCGCGCGACAGGCTGCAAGTGATGGCGGTTCGACGACGATCGGCTCGGCCGCGGACGACGGCGAGATTATCGAGTCGATGCCGGTTCGTGGGCAGCCGGATCGATACTGTGGGAACTGCGAGCAGTTCAATTACGTACGTGTCGACGACGAACTCGAACCGCACTGTAGCCACCACAGCCGCTATCTCGACGATATGGACGCCTGTGACGCCTGGGAATCCAACAGCGGCGATCAGATGGGCTGAGCTCCCGAGCGTGGGCGGTGTTCAGATAAGCACCGAGCAAAGAGTTTGGTTCTCCTTCTTTTCAGCCGGATCCTGGCGGAATGAAAGGGCGAGCCAGTTTCGGGAACCCCGACGAAGCAAGCACTGCAGGCCGCAGCGCGGCCGAAGCGCGCAGCGAGGCGCGGGACCGAAACTGGCAAGGGCTTTCAGGGCAGTCTCACTCTGGTTAGATCCTTATCTGAACACTACCCGAGCGTGAATCCCGAAGCTTAAGTTCCTCAACTGGCATATCGCGGGTATGGAATTCTGCGACGAGTGCGGTTCGATGATGAAGACCGAGGGAGACATGTGGGTCTGTGGAAGCTGCGGTGCCGAAACGCCGCGGGAAGCAGCCACGGAGAGCGGCATGGTCACAACCCAGGGGCAGGAGGCTGGCGAAGTCGTCGATCTCAGTGACAGTGAGGCGGACGCCCGGCCGACGACCGAGATCCAGTGTGTGGAGTGTGACAACGACCGTGCCTACTGGGAGTTGAAACAGATCCGCGCCGCCGACGAGTCCGAAACCCGCTTTTTCACCTGTACCGAGTGCGGCCACAAGTGGCGCGAGGACGATCACTGAGCAGTGACGGGGAACAGAGACCGGACTGCCGGCGGATCGGATCTCCCCGCCAGCGGTGATCTCCCGTGGGAATCCGAGGACGGTCAGTATCCGATTCCCCCGATCGAAGAGCTTCGGGAGGGCGGCTGGTCGCTCCGGGACACCCGCGTCGAGGTCCGGGCACGCGTCATGGGGGTGGTTGCCCGCGCTCACGAGCTCCGTTTCGAAGACGACCGACTACGTGAGCACATTCGGTCGGCCGGTGGGCCGGACCATCTCTGGCGGCTGTTCTACGCCACGCGGCTCACCTTTTCTCCACCGCTGCCGCCCGGCATCGGCCCGGCGATGGCCCTGCCGAAAGTTCGAACCGCTGCACGCGAGGAGTTCGCCGAACAACTTCGTGATGAGGGGCTCGTCGATGTCGAAGCCGGCGACGACGACCGGATCGACGTTGCATCAGGGATGCGGGCAAAACGCACACGTTTCGAGGCGACGCTCCCGGTCGAGACGGACGCGGGCGAAATCGCGATACCGATGGAAGGATGGATCGCCGTCTGGCACGATGAGGCAATGCTTCTGGCCGGCGGATTGCATCCAACGGATCTTTCTAACGTGCTTGCGGGGACCGCGATCGACTTCGATCCAGCGACAAGTCGAGACGAACTCCAGACGCTGATTCGGCAAGTCACCGTCTAGGTGAGTCACAGCGGCGTCATGGAGAGTCGACAATACTAATAGCTTTCCTGTCAATACCATCCGACAGATGCACTCGAACATACCGCAGCCATCGGCGAATCGTGGGGTGATTTCGATTCTCGCACTCTTGGTGGTCTTTGGGAGTGCGTTTCTGGGAACGTTCGTGCTTTCATTGGGCCCCGAGCAGCCAACCGCCCCAAATGCACAACTGGATTTCGAGGCGGACGACTCGGGGACGGTGACGATCACGCATAGTGGCGGGGACGCCATCTACCGATCTGAGATCGAAATTCGAAGCCCGGGTAGCGTCGATGAATGGCCCGAGGGGCCGATCACCGCAGGCGACGAAATCACTGTTTCGGGACTCGAAAGTGGAGCTGAGATCACGATCGTCTGGCACTCTCCCGACGACGGTGTCTCCGCAGTGATCGCGACGTACGAGGTCTCCTGAACGCACCTGGTCGCGTACTCGAACACACCGGACTCGGGTTTTCACGGACCGGACACCAGATAGAGAGGGCTCAGGCGGGATTGCTCGATCCCTGATCACTTGCCCAGCTGCCGGAGGTGACGGTGAACTCGTCGGCTATACCAGCCGCGCAAACGTCAGATAGCCGGTGTGTCCGACCCCGGCCGTCGAGGGGCGGGACCCACGGTCGTCGAAGTCCATCTCCCGCTGGATCGTCTCTAAGGTCTCGATCTCCGAGAGACCGACGTCTCGGGCCGTCTTGACGACTTCCTTCGAGCTTTCGACGAACGGCGAGTAGACGGCGACGAACCCGCCGTCGGCCAGCAGGTCGGGCGCGTGCCCGACCAGTTCCGACGCATCGGCCGTGTCGAGTGTGAGGACGTCGAACGGCGCGTCATCGTCGAGTTCGCCGAGGGTTTCGGTCGCGTCGCCGGTCCGCACGTCGACGGCATCTTCGACACCAGCAAGCGCCATGTTTTCGCGGGCGACGTCAGCGAAGTCCTCGCGCTGCTCGTAGGTCACGACTGACGCGCCGACCCGGCCCAGATAGCCGGCGAGAACGCCGGTTCCGGTCCCCACGTCAAGTACGCGGTCGCCGGCCGCAATACCGGTGTGACCGACGATCAGGCCGATGTCTCGGGGCATCATCGGCGCGCCCGTCCGCTCGAAGTGCTCGAAGAGGTCCGGGCCGCGAAGCGCCCGAACGTCGAATTCGGTTCCGAGGTGGGTTTCGAGCGTCTCACCAGGTGCGGCGTCCTCCGGGACTTCGAGGACACCCAGATCAGTCTCCAGAGTCTCCCCATGGGCGACGAGGTACTCCCGGCCCTCTCCGACGAGAAGGACGCTCACTCGAGGGCGGCGATCGCCGCCGCGAGATCGCCGTCGGCCTCCTGCAGTGCCTCGCGGGCCGTCTGTTCGTCGACGCCTGCCCGCTGGACGACGATGTCGACGTCCTCTTGCGGGATCCCGTCGTCGGCATCGTCCTCGGTTCCGGTCGCGTCTTCGATGTCGCCGCCTGCACCCCGTTCGCGGGATTCGGGAGAGCCGACGATCTGGTACGTCTGCTGGCCCTGAGCGTCCATGCGCTGGACCTCGGCGTCATCGAACACCAACTCCTCGTCGGGAGTTTTGATGACGACCTCTTCGGCGTCGATGTCTTCGAGGTCGATCCCCATCTGTTCCATCATCTGCTTCATCTTGCGCGGGTTGAGACCCCCGCCGCCTCCGCCAAACATACCCCTCGATCCGGGACGGGTGATGAAAAGCCTGGCGACGTCACGACGTGACCTCCTGTTTGGAAATGCGCGGGCGGCTTACTCCTCGGCTCCATCGCGGACCGAGACGGCAACGCCACTCGCAAGGTCTGCCATGGCGGCTGCCGGGAGTTCCGCGCGCCCAACGCCAAGCAAGGTGTCGTCCTCGCGGACGATCAGCACCTCGTCGTCCGAGCGGATCGACGCGCCGGCCTCCGTGACAAACTTGGCGAAGGCATTGCGTCCCTCACGAACGAACGGCTCGCTCTCTTCCCCGACGTAAACTCGACCAGTCGGCGCGTCGAGTGCCGCTTTGAGCCGCCGCCCGCCGGTGAGACCAAGCGTGAACCGACCGTCCAGTCCAAGTGAGACCAGCCGCCCGTCCGGTGCGTGGATCTGGCGTGGCCGCCCCGACTTCGATCGGGTGACAGTCAGGCCTGTCGTGTCCCCAAATAGTGCATCGCTGGCACCAGCACTGAACTGATAGTCCGCGATTCGTCCCAGGCGCGTCCACTCGTCCATCGCCTCCCGGTTGCATTCGGGGACGCATAACCCCTGTCATCCGACGGCCCGCCCTCGAGTCGGTCACGGCCGGACGGCTGCAGACTGGCGAGACGGCAAACGACCACGGGTAGGGCTCGATTTATGCCCGCCGACGGCGAACACCGAGGCAATGACGACCGATTCGTTGCGGACGCGCGGCGGGTTCGCACTGCTCGTGGTGTCGGCGGCGATCATCCTCCTGATCGGCGTGACCGACCTGATCCCCCCGCTGGCAGCCGGCATCGCTGCGCTCGGGCTGGCGGCCGGAACGTTGCTGGTCGGCACGGCCGGCGAGGGTCGCCCCGTCTGAGGTCTACAACAGGAAGCGTTCGGTGTCCTCGCTCAGATCCGTGTAGTCCTCGGCCACGTCGAGGAGTTCCTCGGACGTCGATTCCCCGAAACTCAGCACTTCGACGCGGACGCCTTCGTGTCTGACGTGTGTGACCAGCCGGGCGAAGTCGCCGTCACCGGTACACAGTGCGATCGTATCGACGTGCGGGGCCAACGTCACGGCATCCAGACTCATCCCCACGTCCCAGTCGGCCTTCTTCGAGCCGTCGGCGAATGTTTTGATGTCTTTGGCCTTGGTCTCGAAGCCGATGTCTTCCAGGGCGTCGAAAAACCGCTCCTCGTCGTCGGCGTCCGCCCGGATGACGTACGCGATGGCGCGCGTGAGCTGTCGGTCACGGACTGCCGCGTCGAGGAGTTCCCCGTAATCGATGTTCTGCTGATAGAGGCTCTGGGCGGTGTGATAGAGGTTCTGTGAGTCGGCCAGGACCGCGACCCGCTGGCCCGGATGAACGTCGGTCATACCGAACGGTCCACCCGGCGCGTCCAAAGTCCTTGCGACCGGACGACCACCCGATCAGCCGATCGAGAATCTCGACGGGTGTGCTCGCTTTCGACGGGGGCGGAGCCACCAAGCGGTAGGCTGGCATTTCGAAAGTCGTATTTCCGGAAGCCGTCGATCCGCGAGTGACATGGCACTGTCGAACGACGAGTTGCAGTTCTCCTCGCTGTACGTGATGCGGTTTGCTGGCAGCTTCGGGTTCATGTCGGTACTGACCTTGCTGCCGGATTTTATCGAGGCGCTCGGGGCGACCGGCCTCACCATCGGCGTGTTCGTCACGGCCCTGGAACTCGCCCGGACGGTCGGTATCGTCCCGATCGCCTGGGCCGGTGATCGCTACAGCAAAAAGACAGTATTGTTGATCGGTCTCGCTCTCAGCGTCCTCGCCTACCTCACGTTCGCCGTGATCTCGTCGATCGAGGGCTTTCTCGGCGCGCGCTTCTTGCAGGGGCTCGGCATGACCGGCGTCGGTCTGTTGGGGCTCGCCCTGATCGGCGATCTCGCGCCGGCCGACAGCCGCGCGAACTACATCGGGAAGTACAACGCTTTCCGTATGGCGGCCGGTATCGTGGCCCCGATCGGCGGGGGCATCCTCTACGAGGTCACCGGATTCGACGTCCTGTTCCTGCTCGTGGCCACGCTACTTGCCGTCGCGGCGGTCGGTATCTGGCGGTTCGTCGACGCCGACGAGACGACTGTCGAAGGATTCGCGTTTACCGACCTGGCGATCAACCGGCGGATCCTGACGATGGTTACCTTCCGGGCGCAGTACGCGGTCGCAGTCACGCTCGTCCGCAAATGGGTGCCGATTTTCGTCGGACTCAACGCGGCCCAGGGCGGCCTCGCGTACGGGGCGGGCGTGACCGGCGTGGTCGTGGCGGCGGAGAAGTTCACGAACATGCTTTCCCAACCTTATACCGGTCGACTCTCAGACCGGTGGGGGCGCGAGCCGTTCATCATTGCCGGCGGCAGTGCGTACGGACTGTTTGGCATCGCATTCCCCTTCATAACCGGGGCTGAAGGCTTGTTTCGCGTGTCGGTCCCGATCGCCGGGACGGTCACCGGTGCCGTGCTCGCGGCAATCGTCCTCAACGGACTCATCGGGATCGCGGACGGGTTCCGCGAACCCGCCAGCATGGCGTTGTTCGCCGACGAGGGCAAGGGCGAGGGGATCGCAAGCAGTTTCGGCATTCGCTCGCTGGTCTGGAAGCCAGGCAGCGTTCTCGCCCCACTGGTCGGCGGGTGGTTGATGGGAGCGGCCGGCATCGAGTGGGTGTTCTTCCTCGGCGGTGCGGCCGCACTCTCGGGCGTGGCGACGTTCACGAGCATCCTCGCCTCCCGTCACGGCCGCGAGGCGCTCCGTCCGGCTTGATTGGACAGTTCGCCGGAGTGGCCCTGAAGCGATGTCCGGACGGCGACAAACGGCTCGCCGGTCCGAACCGGGAGCTTTGAAAACGGGGCTCGCCAATCGGTGAGCATGATCGTCGCTTTCGACTTCGACGGAACGCTGTCGTCTGACGAGATGACCACCTTCCTCGCCGAACAGTGTGGCGTCACCGAGCGCATGGACGAGATAACCCAGCGGGCCATGCGCGGCGAGATCGAATACGCCGAGAGCCTCCGGGAACGCTGTGCGTTGCTGGAGGGACTCGACGACGACCGCGTACAGGCGGCCTTCGAACAGGTCCATCTTCGTCCGGGCGCGGCCGACGTGATCGAAGCACTCCGGGTGGCTGGCGTGACGGTCGCGATATTTACGGGCGGCTTCGAGCGCGGCGTGGCTGCCGCACTGGAGCACGACGATGTCACCGTCGACACGATCGTCTCGAACCGGTTGCCGGTGGCGGACGATGAACTCACGGGCGCGGTCGAGGGGCCACTGATCGAGGGGACGAAAGACGATGCCCTCGCGGACTTCGCAGCCCAGCGCGACGTTTCGATGGACCAGACCGTCGCCGTCGGTGACGGCGCGAACGACCTGCCGATGCTCGAAGTCGCTGGCCTTGCGGTGGGATTCGATCCCAAACCCGCCGTCGAACCCGCCTGTGACGTCGTCGTGGAGTCGATGGGCGAACTTCAGGACGTTCTCGAAGGCGAGGGCGTGCTGTAACGCGGCCGGAGGACCCGACAATTCGAACCACGAACTACAAGTTTCGAGTGGTCGATCTCGGTTACGAATGTCTCGATCCGACAGCGACTCGGCCGAGGAGACAACGACCGACCGGGCCATGAGCGTCGAACGGTTCCAGGGCGTCACCTATGCGGAACGCGACGCCGGAGACATGCAACTCGACCTGTTTATCCCCGAAACCGAGGACCCCCCGCTCGTCGTCTACGTCCACGGCGGCGGGTGGGCCTACGCGACGCGTGCGAACGCCCCCGACCTGGAACGATATGCCGCCGAGTGGGGGGTCGCGTTCGCGAGTGTGAGCTACCGATTGGCACCCATCCCGGACGACTCACCGTTCGATCCCGCGCCCGACAACCCGACGCCGCGGGACATTTTCCCAGCCCAGATCGTCGACGTCAAGGCTGCCATCCGATGGCTGCGCGCTAACGCCGATCAGTACGGGTACAATGCAGCCGATGTGGCCGTCTGGGGGGCTTCCGCCGGTGGCCATCTGGCGGCCCTCGCCGGCACGCTCGAAGACATCTCGGATCTGGCTGGCGAGGTGTATTCGCCCGACCACGTCGAGAAAGCCGTCGCTCCCGACCACTCGGGGCGCGTGCAGGCCGTCGTCGACTGGTACGGCATCAGCGACCTCCGCGAACTCGGCGGTGACGGCCTCGAATCACTCTTGCTTGGCGACACCGTCTCCGAAAACCCCGAGAAAGCACGGCTAGGGAGTCCGATCACACACGTCTCGGAGACGACACCGCCATTCCTCGTGATGCACGGCGAGGCCGACGACGTCGTTCCGTTCGAGCAGACGGAACTGTTCGCTGATGCGCTCCATCAAGCAGGAGTCGACGTTACTGTCCACGCGCTGGTAGACCTGGGCCACGTCTTCGGCGCGGACAGCGAGCGCTCGGCGATGGATCGACTGACGACGACCCCACGACCGGCGCAGTCTGTGACCGTTCGGACTCACTTCGAGGCGGGCGAGGCAGATCCGGGACAGTCTGTCACTCAGCAGGCCGGACCGGCCGCAATCAAGCACTTCCTCAGCGAGACGATCGGGTTCTCGGCCGACCCGTGACCTGTCAATACGACGTTGTTTGCAACGTATAACTATAAAAGCTTAATAGCTCCCGCTTGGCGATGTTTCCCGTATGGTAGCAACTGGCTCATTCGATCAGTTCGTGACTGCCCCGTTGTTCGTCGATAGCTTCGTGGCGTCATGGGAATCGGCAATCAAATCATTCATCGCGGAACTCCCGGGCATCGTCGGTGCACTGGTGATCCTTCTCGTCGGCGTGTTCCTGGGTCGCCGAATCGGCTCTATCGCCCATGAGTTGGTGGGTCGGGCCGGACTCGACGAGTGGTTCGCCGACTCGCCCATTGCCCCACTGCTGGGTGAGGACGGGTCGTTTGCCGGTGCTGTCGGTCTCGTCGTGAAGTATTACGTCGTTCTGTTCGCACTGTTGGTCGCGATCAGGTTCGTCGGCTTTGCCATCCTCGAACAGTGGGTCCAGACGCTGGTCGTCTACCTTCCGCGGGCTCTCGCGGGCGCCGCCATCATCATGTTCGGTGTCGTCTTCGCCGAGTACGCCGGCCGACAGGCTGCCGGCTCCGAGGCCGTTCAGCAGAGTGAGTACGGCCCGTGGGTCACCGCCGGCGTGAAAGCGATCGTCTACTTCGTCGTCGCCGTCATCGGGCTCGACATGCTCGGCATGAACCTCGAGATCGTCTATCTCGTCGTCGATGGTGTCGCCTCGGCGATCGGTCTTGGCATCACGGCCGCGATCGCCCTCGCTGTCGGCGTCGCCGTTGGCTTCGCCGCCAAAGAATACGCTGAGGGTGGTCTCGGCGACAACAGCGGCTCGGCCGAAGAATAACGGTCGAATCGGCTTTTCGTTTCGGCCAGGGGTGACTACGAGAGGTGGATGTCTGCGAAGTCCAGAATAGCGTCCCAGTAGCCTCGGTTCAGGGTATGGGCCGTCTCCCGTCGATACTGCAGGAGTCGGCCCACCGTTTCTGGCGTGATAGCGTCATCCCCAGAGCGGAGTCCGTCGTTGACGATTCCGGTCTCTCCGTGTAGCTCGTAGACGGGATCGGCCGCCCGAACCGAGTCGAGCGCACGCCCCGGATTCGTCCAGTAATCCCGCGCCCCTTCCGTATCCATGAGTGGTCGAGGGGCCACGAGCGAAACCAACAGATGCTGGTCGACCGGCAGGCGTTCCGGCCGCCCCCCGAAGGCCGGAAAGACGTCGTTGAACCAGTGTGGGAACGCCTCGGTTATCGCTGCGATCGTCTCCTGGTCGTTATCGCGGGCCGGCGTGACCCCGCCGGTCCCCGACTGATGCGGAACCACCAGATCGATGCGTTCGTCGAGAGCGCCAGCAAGGAGTGCGGCTTTACCCAATCGCGAGTGGCCGATGACCGCGATCCCGTCTGTCTCGACCGTTCGATCCTCGGACAGCGCATCGACGCCACGCTGGAGTCCCCAAGCCCACGTCGCGATCGTCCCCCAATGAGCCACGGACGGCACAGGAAGGTCATCGTAGTACTGTCGAATGCCATCCGTCGGGTCATCACGATCCGGGTCGATATCTGCCGGGTGAAACGTGGCAAGGCCGTACCCGCGGTCGATCAGCTGCTCGAGACACCAGTACTCACTCGCCACACCGCGATCCTCGAGCCCAGATTCGGCGGCCGTATCGGTGATCGTCACCGCAGAATCATCGATCACCCCGTGATTCCCGGTGTTGTTCAGACCCAGAAACACCGGCGCAGTATCCCGTGTGGCCGGCGTGAACACGGCCAGGTCGATCGACGGTGCGTCCGCAGGGAGCTCGGCTATGTGGATCGTCCGTTCCGTGAGCGTCGCCCGTCCGTCGAGTACCGTTGTTGTCTGTTTCGTCTCAATGTCGATCGACGGTCGGGCCGGCGCGTATCCATAGACGTAGTGTTCGAACGCCCGTCGGATCTCCGGCCGTCGGTGCTGTTTCCAATCCGTGACTGTCTCGACGTCCCCACCGCCGAATGTGACCAGTGGATCAGGCAGCGCTGGCTGGGCGGGGAGTGCTGACGGGGCGAGATATTCAGCCGGTGACGTCGTGTGGTCCATGCCGACCGAGCGAGTGCCAGGCGTGTAAATCTACGCTTCGACTCGACAGCTATCCGTCGACCCGAAACGTCCGGCGGGTGTCACGTTCGCCAGCGACAGCGTCGACTTCGACGAGTCCACGGCCGGTGAATATTTGATTCCAATCACGGTGATACAGCGGGATGTCCTCGGAGACGTACGTGACCTCCGGTTCGGAGCTACCTTCCCCATCCACTTCGTTTTCGACGGTGATGAGCAGGTCGTCAGTGACCCTGGCCAGTTCGTCGAAAACCCATACAGATTCCGGGTGGATGTGCTGGAGCGTCTCGACCGCGAATACGGCATCGAACTGCCCGTCAGCGAAGTCCTCGATGACCGCTTCGATCGTGTCATGATAGAACGTACCTTGCCTCGCGAGTTCGGGATACGTCTCTGCCATCACGTCGAACGCATCGTCGTTGACTTCGATTCCAGTCACATCCTCGTATCCGTGTTTTAGCAGGTGAGCGAGGTGTCGCCCCGAACTGCAGCCGAGTTCGAGGATCGACGCGTCCGATGTGAGATACTGATCGAGCGTCTCCCGGATCGCCTCGCTCGTCTCGTTCGGGCCGTAGTGTGCGTAGTATTCGGGGGAGTACTCGCCGGAGCGGTCGGCCCATTCTCGGCGAACAGTATCAGGGTCCACACTCCGTGATCGTGACCGGAACGTAAAGGCTTGCGGAACGAGTGGCCGACCGCTTTCCCGCCGGGGCGGCAAACGGCTTACCCCGTTGCCAGTCCGACTGATTCTATGGAACGGCTGCCGGAAATCGGACTCGGGACGCCGACTGATCCGGCGGCGTGTCGCCGTGCAGTGCGGACGGCACTCGATGCCGGGTATCGGTTCGTCGACACCGCCCAGATGTACGACAACGAGCGCGCAGTCGGTGCAAGGCTGGCCGAGAGCGAAATACAGCGCGGAGATATCGTCGTCGCGATGAAGCTCGCGTCAGGAAACCTCTGTCCGGATGCGGCCCGGAATCGCTTCCGTGGAGTGCATGTATTTTGAAAGTCACTCAAGGCCGATCCGAGCGAGCGCCATATCACAGTGATCCCCCGAATGGAGCAGCGGTAACGCCTCCATTACTCGCTGGCCACCTCCGGTGGCGTGTCGTCCACGCCGAGTCGCATCCGCCGTGACAAATGAAAGTGTGCGCCCGAGGAAACCAGAAAGACCACGATCAGGAATGCCGACCATCCTGCTTGCGTAAGCATGGCAAACGGGCCGATGTCGAGCGACGAGAGCGATATCACGATGGCCCCGAGGATACTGACGCTGAGATAGTACGCACTCCAGGGGAGTTCGTATCTGTCGACAACTTCGAGATAGATGTCCAGATCCTGGGCAGCATCCGTTAGCGATATATCGCCCGTCCGCTGGTCGAACTCGATAACGCCTTTCTCATCGAGCTTCGGCAAATGAAACTGCTGAAGGGACGTATAGACGCTCTTTCGTTCCGACGCAGAGACGTCTGCAGTAGTGCCATTTTCCCACGCTGCAACCTGCTCAGCGACGTCCCCTAGGGTCGCGTCGTCACCGTTCTGTTTCAGGTAATGGAGCGTGTACCGGCGACGACGATTACTGAGAACTTCGAAGGCTTCGTCGCGCGTGAACTGCGGCTCCGGCGTGTTAGTCTGCCCGATACTTCGTCCGATACTCTGTCCGTCCCCCGATTTTGCCATATCGTGCCCACCCCTTGCTGCGTGCGGCCCGCAATACATTCAAACAGTGCTCTGGTCAACACATAAAACTTAGTGATGTGAAAATACGTCTCGGAAACGCGGCCAACCACATCCATTTTCTCGGTCAGGAACCTGGGCCTGAGCGGATCGTGATCGAAGTCCACTCCCGGGTACCGTTCAACGCTAGTAAGCAGTCATTGCTTGAGTTGTATTTGGTTCAATGAGAAGTTGTCCATCCGGAGTTCATAGTGGCAGATACTACCGCTCGTTCAATTCCTTGTAGAAAACACTCGAACAATGCTTACCAGGCCTTCAAGTGGCATGATACAATGAGGGTGCATTCACTATGCGTAGTTGCACACGCTCACCGTGACCGGTTGGCGCGTATCGTCTGGGGGTGGGCGTGTGCGGGGGTACCATGGAACGACGGAAGTTTCTGATCGGGTTGGGATCGTTCGCTGCCGGCACGGTGGCGGCCATCGGGACCGGTGGGTTTAGGAGTTCGTCCACAAATCGACGGCTCTCAGTAGCGGTGGCCCACGACGCAGCTACGCCGATGGATCTTTCGCCCGTTGAGGACTCACCGTATTCGACGTACGTGAGTCAGGACGAATCGGGCGGCGAACTTGTATTTGCCGTGGCCGATGCGAGTGCGGGCGAACGCGGCGTGAACCTGCATTCGCACATGCGAATGAACGATCTCTTCGAAGTCACGAATCAGGGGACACAGCAAGTGTGCGTGTTCATTCCACTGGTTGGCAATGGGGCAGAAACGAACGCGTACTTCTACGACTCGAAGAACCCGACGAGAGTTCTCTCACCGGACGACGGGGAACCTGATGCGCATGGGAACCAGAGGTATGCCGACTCACTCGGCCCGTATTCGGCAAACATCGAACGCTCGGCGGCAACACTCGATCCGGGGGAATCGATCGCCGTGGGGCTAGATGTCGAGGCACTGGGGCCCGGGACGACATGTGGTGTTAAGGGGGCTTTGCAGATCGATGTCGCCACTGAACAGCGCGAGGTTTCGAGAAGTCGACAACTCTCTGGGGGAACCTTCGTCACGGAACATCAGACTCACGCTGAAGACGGCAGGTAGACCAGACGAACAGACGCAAGTTACGCTCGGCACTCGGTACCAGTGGCGTCGTGGCAACTGGGAATGGGGTCGGTCACAGCGACAATACACATCGCAATTTCGGTCTCTGTCACGCAGGATGCGGGGTCGTGGGATCGACCGTGATTCGATCGTGGACCGCCACTTCGCTGGCGTCTTTGAGATTCAATTCCAGATCGACCAACAGTTCTGGTGATTGTACGGCATTGTCGTTTTCATATCGGCACGGCAACGCATTGTCGCCCTTCTGGTGATTCCGTCGGTGTTGAAGAGAGCTGAAATTGATTGTAGTGATACCTGCTCTACATCGCCCCATCCCAGTCTGGCCCCTATTGATCGACAGATTAAAGTTACGGGCCACCCCGTTATGACGAAAACCTCGTGCAACTGGCATCCTCAATCGCTTCAAGCGAACCTTCTCCAACTGCGGGCCTCTGGCCATCTCAAACTCCACATCGCTTTTTCATTACGAACTCCACCACTAGCTTCAGCGACCTTTGACAGTACTCGCAGCGCGATGTATACCTCGGAACTGCGTTCTGGCTCGCCCCTTGCCTCTGTAAGCGAGAGCGCAATCGTCACGGTTCCAGTGTGACCATCGAAGATTGTCGTCCCGTTCGCGGCGCCCAGGTTTCGAACGCTGGCACCAACGTGCCTCGTTCGAGTCACTCGTCCACTGACGCTGTATTCGAGCAGAGAGACTCCCTTTGGATTCGGACGGATTCGAAACGTATCGACCGCCTTCGATGTAAAGCCGCCGGATGGAAAGTCGAGGTCAACGATCCGTCGTGCTCCCTGTTGTCCTGATGGTGTTGGTTCTTCAGTGTCGAGAAGAGACATCGCCGCCGATTCGAACTTGGCAATCTGTGTTTCGACCTGCTGCTCGCTCCGGACGGTTGCGGCGTGATCGACGCCAGCCACACCGATCCCAAGCAGCGCAGTGGTCAGTATAATTGCGAGAACGTACCGGATCATTCTCTCAGGAGAGACTCACCCCCATCCAACACTTGTCGATGCCGTTCCCGCTGGTGCACCGTGAGGTGAATACAGATTTGATCCACGCAGTCTTCCCGGCTGGTATAGACCGCTGGGGGCCTGTTAATCGTCACGGGGAATGCTCCTGGATGGTCCGACATCAGTCCCATCGGTCTAGTCCGTCGCTGTTTTGCTTTCAGTCGAACATGTATTTGCTCGCGCTCTCTCGCTCACAGATGGACTGTTACCGCCGTGTGCCGTCTCTCGTTTCCGAACCTGGGCTGCATGGACTGTTTCCGTCGAATCGTCGATGATAACGACTTCACCGGGTTCAGCCGGCATTCGTTCGGAGAGTGGGCCATTCAGATACGTCGGTTGGGCCCGCGTGAGTGCATCGAGATCTGCCCCCGAAGTCAGCCGGTGTGAGACGAGTATGTCTGACTGAGAGATACCGACATCCGGGACGGCACTCGGCCGCTGGGTCGCCGAGACGAGGCTCACACCGGGTGCACGCCCACGGGTGAGTATCGTTTCGAGGGCACGTTTTGCAACGCCATCGAAGAACGTGTGAGCCTCGTCGACCAGCAGCCACGGCAGACGATCGATGGTGTCACTCACGCTGGCGCGGTACAGCGCTTCTCCGACGCCGCGACACACGGCGTTCATCGGCGCGGAATCGAGCCCCGAGACATCGAGGACCGTGATCTCCCCACTCAATAGCGTCTCAGCGTCGATCCCGTCTTCGTCGAAGACGCCCCAGGACTCGGCGAGCCGGAGGTGGTTGATCGCAGCGCGTTCGTCTCGACTCGGTGCATTTCGCTCGGTGACGGACATCGTCATACCATCGAGCGTCGACCGCTCCTGTGCTGCCTGCCAGACGAGGCTCCCGGCTCCATTCTCGGGATCGAGGCCCAGAAGCGCACACCACGACCGGGGATCGAGTGAGTCGGGGACAACAGCCGGATCGTCCAGAACTGTCCCAGCAATCGAACTGCAGCCAGAATCGGTTGCGAGTGAGGCGAACACCCCCATCGGATCGATGACAGTCGGGGCGACCCCGCTTGTCCGCGAGAGTCCTTCCGCGATGACGCCGAGCGTATAGGACTTCCCGTAGCCACGCTTGCCGACGACCAGTATCGAGTGTGGCCCGTCCAAATCCAGATAGAGGTCGGCCCCGTGACTGCCGTCGAGTGCTCTGTAGGCCCCGAGATGGAGTTTCGGCAGGCCGTCGTCGTCCGCTTCCCCACGGCCGATGACGAAGGTCATGGGAAGGGTGGCCGCGCCATCGTACTTGAACGGCCGGGCGTCCGGGAGTTTATATGAGAGAGCGCAGCCACGAATGGTATGCGACGGAGCAACGGCGATTTTGCGGGGGACGAACGAGCGATCGAAGGGTTACCGATCCGGCTGGTCATCGCGCTGGTCGTCGGCGTCGCCGCCCTCTCACTCATGATGAACGTCCTTGGACAGTTCGACGACAGCTTTCAGGACGAAACGGTGACTGTGGAGTTCAGTGACGAACTGGTTAATGTGGGCGAATCCACGAATGTGAGTGTCGTGACGAGCGAGGGTGAGCCAGTTGAGGGTGCGTACGTGCTGGTTCGGAGTGGGAGTTTGACAGTCAGCAACGCGCCAGTAGAATTGAATACGACTGATGGCTATGCTGAATTGAATATAAAAAATTCAAATCAAAATAATCCTATAGACGTAGATTTTAGGTCAGATCAAAAACGTGGGGATATTGAGCTTGAAGTCATCTCACCATCTGACTCGGACTATTCTACTACTGAAAATACGCCAAAGCTGGTAGTATATAGATAAATGTCAAAACTCATGAAAAATTCAAAAAGCAAAATAGTATATGCCTTTTGCATTTTTGCTGTATTCTCAATTACATTCATAGTCGCTATGAATTCAGGAACAGCTCTTGGAATGGAGCCATCACCACTTGATCAGATGAATGGGTCAGGCACAGAAAGTAACCCATACGAAATCACAGACTTGGATGAACTCCAGGCGATGGAAGAGGACCTCTCGGCCAATTATATTCTCCGTTCAGATATCGATGCTAGACAGACAGAAGACTGGAATAAGGGATTGGGATTCGATCCAATCGGACCAAATACGAGTAGTCCATTTCGGGGAACATTTGATGGAAATAATCACGTAATCACGGGCCTTTCAATTACGAGAGTATCTGAAGAGAATGTCGGCCTATTTGGCGTTATTTCAAAGGGGTCTGTGAGATCACTCCACCTCCATGATGTGGATATTCGAGGAGATGTCGCTAGTGCGGGTCTAGTTGGTTTTCTTAAAAACGGAAATGTGAACACCTCAACAATCACAGGGAAAGTGTATGGATCAGACTCGGTTGGCGGAGCCGCGGGTGCATTGTATGGTGGCCAAATTAAAAACACAATGACAAATATTCGCGCAATCGGATCTGGAAACGGCGTAGGTGGAATGGCTGGAGTACAAAATCCGGACAGTAAAATTTTCGCCTCAATATCTCATGGGAATATTACGGCAGATGGCAATCCAACTGGCGGTTTCGTCGGTTCTCTAAACGCACGAGCTGAAGAAGTTCGGAACTCGTTTTCGACAGCAAGGGTTGATGGAACCGCTCAAGCTGGTGGTTTCTTCGGCAACGCTGATTCTGTCTGGCCAACCTTGTCTGAACTGTATTGGGACATGAATTTGAGCGGAACCGAAGAGGGAGTCGGAAGAGGATCAAGAAGTGCCACCGGCCTCACGACGGAGCAAATGACCGGTCCTTCCGCAAAGGAGAACATGGAGTATCTCTTCGTCGGGACGGATTTCATGACGACGGACGGGTATCCGGTCCTCGAACAACACGTCCAGAATGTCGACATCTCGCTGACCAATTCGCTCGTCAGCGTCGAGGACACGACCGACATCACAGTCACGCTGGACCTGTACGATGGTACGAGCACGACCGCGACGAAGACGAGCGACTACGACCTGAGCGACGAGATCGTCACCATCGAAAACGGGACCGTGACTCCATCAGAGACAGGCCAGACAACCATTTCAGTCGCTGTCAACGGGAAGACGGCCAATGCGACGCTCGACGTTCGCACGCCTGCGGACATCTCCATGGCTGACGCGCAACTCGACACGGCAACGATTCTCGCCAATTCGACCGCTTCCGTTTCGGCCACGCTCGAAAACGACGGCGGATTGCCCGGCAGTGACTCGCTCACGCTTACTGCCGATGGCGAGACGGTCGCTACGGACACTCTCCACGTCGGCGGCCACGACGAGACGACAGCGACGTTCTCGTGGTCCGTTGGACAAGCCGGGACGTACGATATCACCTTCGGCGACCGTAATCTCGGCGAGTTGACTGTCCTCAATAACGACAGCGTCACACTCCGGAACGTCATCGCCCCGAAAACTGTGACGCCCGGCGGAACCTACGATGTCAAAGCGATCTTCGAGAACACCGCCGATACTGCCGTTTCGGTTCCGGTCACTTACCGCGGCGACGAACAGACGGTTGAGGATCGAATCCGCGTCGCGCCGAGTGGCACGACACACACGTTCGAAGTGAACGCATCGAAGCCCACCGGTCGCACCATCACACACGCGGTGTCGTTCGGTGAGACGACGCGGCGGACCAACACGACGATGCTGGCTCCAGCGACGTTCGAAGTTGCTGCCCTGGACGTGCCCGAAACAGTCGACGAAGGCGAGACAGTGACGGTGACTGCGACCGTGCGAAACACTGGGGACGTTAGTGGATCGACGGAGGTCGTCCTGGGGGTTGGTGGCGACGAGCGACCGGTCGAAACCCTCAGTCTCGACGGCGGACAAACCCGGGCAATCGATGCCGACGTAATCGCTGACACGACGGGGACGCTCGAACTCACCGTCGACGCTGGCGGGGATTCTCTGACGGAGTCGATATCCATCCGGGCAGATGTAGATGTGCAAACGACGACTGCAGCTACAGATTCCACGACCTCTGACGAAACTGGCTCTAGCGGGACAGCGACCACCGATGGGACACCAGACAACGAAAGCACACTCACAGATAGCGACAGCCCACCAACGGTCGGCGAGAGTACGACGACAACGACCAGCGGCCCCGGCTTCGGTGTGCTTGTCGCGATGGTAGCGCTTCTGGGCGGGGCACTGTTGATCGCCAGACAGCACTGACTCGGACACCAAACAGATCCGATAGCCACATATGGTCGATGTAGACGCGAAGACGACGGTTGTACAGGGGGTCACGTTCGTTCTGGCGACAGTCACGAACACGCGTGGGACTGCCCAGGTGATCAAAATCGAGAGTCGACTCGATGGCCCCACCTGGTACCCTCGACACGGGGATGTGACCGCTTCGGAGTGGGATGAAGATACCTGGGAGTCAGTGTTGCACCCCGGGGAGTCCCGAGGTGTTGGCTTTGGGAGTCCGGCAGAGCCACGGGACCCGCCAATGCGCCTTGTCGATGTCCGACGAGCGACGCCAGCGGACTTCGACAGGGACACCCAATCAGTGCTCCGTGACTTGGCTGCGTGGCGGCCGCCCAGGGACATTGTCCGAAATCCGCAATGATCGTGGCAGTCACGGGCGGGAAAGGCGGTGTCGGCAAGTC
Source organism: Halorhabdus utahensis DSM 12940 (assembly GCF_000023945.1). Classification (NCBI taxonomy): domain Archaea; kingdom Methanobacteriati; phylum Methanobacteriota; class Halobacteria; order Halobacteriales; family Haloarculaceae; genus Halorhabdus; species Halorhabdus utahensis. Next base: position 208,041 of record NC_013158.1, on the reverse strand, counting down.
GACGGTCGCGCTGAACCTGGCTGCGGAACTGGATGCAGTCGTCGTCGACGGCGATCTTTCGACCGCGGATCTCCCCCGTGGTACCGGCCCGGATCTTCACGATGTCCTTGCTGGCCGTGTCGATCCGATGGAGGCCCTCGAAGAGTTCTGGAACATGCAGTTGCTCCCCTGTGGACGGACCATAGAGGGGGCTCGTGCGGTCGATCTGCAGGCGTTCGAGCCCGTCGTCAGGAGACTCGATCGAGCGGCCGGTTCGGTTGTCGTCGACTGTCCGGCGGGACTGGCCCGTGACGTCGGCGTCGAGATTTCGAGTGCCGACGTTGCGGTCCTCGTGACGAATACGAGCAAAGCGGCTCTCGCGGACGCTGCCCGAACCCACGAACTCGCTGTCGATCTCGGTACTCCCGTGGGAGCCGTCGTGCTCAACGAAACCGACGAGTCGACCTACAAACAGATCCGAACGGACCTCACCCAGCAGTTCAACGCGCCGGTGACGTACATCCCCGCGCGGAGTGACATTCGCGCGGCACAGGAGGCGTGGGTTCCAGTTCGCGATGCCGCGCCGGAGAGTCCTGTCCGCGAACGGTTCGAGGCACTCGGGGATCGACTTCGAGACTGTCGCCATCGGCTGCAACGCCGTTCGCGTCGCTGATCAGTCTCTACGGTCGCGGTCATCGTCTCTTTCAGTCCAGCTGCCGAAGATCGCTCAATCACCGACGGATTGCTTTCGAGTTGGAAGCACCGACTCGGCGATCAAGTCGAGTTCGATCGTCTCCTGAGGTATCGGCTCTCCGCGATGCTTCGGGACTGTCAGGCGCTGGGATACGCCGGCTACGTTCATCGTCACCTCGAGCTCGAAGACCAGATCCGCAAAGTGGGTCGTCAGCGGTCGGAGTGCGGGCTCGTCCTCGGAGTCGAGGCAGTGCAGGAAGACGACCGATTCCGTCTCTCTCACCCGGTCGAGGAGTCCGTTCATAAATTTCTGAAACCGCTCTCGATCGGCCCGCTCGAAGAGGTCCATCGAATCGATAACGAGGTTTGCCCCATCCGGGAGTGACTCGACGTACTCCATCGCTTCCGAAAGAACGTCCGGGCCATCGAGATGCCGGATTACGGGTTCTCCGGGCGTAACGGCTGCCGTCTCGACTGCCTCCTGGACGAGTGACTGCGACCGTTCCACGCTCAGATACAATGTTCCGCGAGCGGCGGTCAGTGCGTAGAGAAGTTGCTCGGATTGGCTGTTTGGTTCGGCGACCACGCTGACCACACTTCCATTGGGAATCCCGCCACCGAGTTCCGCATCGAGCGAGTCGATCCCGGTTGTGAACCGGTCGGTGGCGTCCGGTACTTTCGAGTCCCAGCGGTTGGTGAGCTCCGCGGCGACACGATCGTATGCAGCACGTGTCTCCGGGTGGGCGAGTGGATCCGGACGGTCTGGCACTGCTGCCAGTACCGGCGAGTCTGTCGCTTCAACAATGGTCGGTGGCACACTTTCGCACTGGTTGACCACGATCCCGGCGACAGGCACGTCGAGGCGACCAGCCATCTCTACCGTCACTCTCGCCCCCTCGATGCTTCGTTTCGCATCTGTCGTGACGACGATGACGCGGTCGGCAACCGAGAGCGGTTCGACGCCATCAGGGCCAGCACCTGAAGGACAGTCGATGACGGCCCGGGCCGGGGCATCCGCGACCCTGGAGAGTGTTGATTCGAACGGGACCGTTTCTGACGACAGGGGTGCGGGAAGAAGTTGGGCGTTCGATTCACGAGGACTTCGGGCAGCGACATCCGAGACAGCGTCCCCTTCGTCAATTGTCGCCAGCGTCGGCTCGCGATCGACATCGCCGATGACGTGGACGTTCGGCAACTGTCGGTCAGCATCGACGGCCACAGCCGGGACATCCGCGCGGGCGAAGGCCTCTGCGATGCCGATTGCGGTCGTCGTCTTGCCACACCCGCCCTTGGTCCCTGCGACTGCCAGCATGGGGTCGGTGGCTTCGCCCCGGGATATAAACTATCGTCCCATCACGCGCCACACCGCGATCGTCGCTCGCGTTCGAACGAAGCGAGGTCATAGAACGCGGATTCGTCCCCGAGGACGTAGATATCGTCGCCGCGTCGAAGCGTCTCGGTGTCCGCAGGAAACGGGATGGTCGTCCCGTTCCGGACGATGACGAGGGTCCAGACGGGCAGCCAGCCGACGAACTCGCCGTCGAGTGGATCGCCCTCCTCGATCGATAGCATGCTGATCGTGTGGGCTGACTGCCTGAGGGCGGAGAGAACCTCATTCACGTCGTCCGGAATTGCTGGCTTTGTCGTGTATTCGGTCGGACGATTGCCCGTCGCTGCATTGACGGCATTCGCCGGGAGAGCGAGCGTCATTCGGTCGGTGGTTGCCGCCTGAAGCGTCCCGCGGCCAGCGAACTCGATCCCATCGTTTTGCACCGTCCACCGTTCGATCGGGTCGGGCACTGTGGCCGCTGGGACCTCTTCGTTCCGAACGGCGACACCCACGGTCCTGGGTGGTAATGCCGCAGTCACTCCGGACGGTTCGTGCCCGACTGCGAGCGTCTGGATCTCACGGTCACCGGACAGCGCTATTTCGGTCCGATCGATTCCGTGGTCACGTTCGAGTCGGGTTCGGATTCTGGATTCGAGTTCGCCTCTGGAGAGACCACGAGGAAACCACCACGTGCTACCTTCCAGGTTGCGCTTTGTCGACGAATCGATCGGTTGGCTGTGAGACCGATCCAGAATCGTCTCCGGCAACTCGACGCTGACCGGCTGTCTCGCCGCTCTCCGGATAGCGGCTGTTTCGTCGGTCTGTTTGGCTTGCACAATGTCGTAGATCTCACAGCCGAGCGCGTCTCCGAGGAGTCTTCCCCCGGCGGCAGCTCCCCAAGTCAACCCGAACGCCACGACGAGGAAGTAACCGGTCGCATCGAGCACGATCGAGTGCCCGGCGACGACAGTTCCACCTGCCGCGATGCGGACAATGACCCAGAGAGACACTCCGAGCCAGCTGAGGAGGACGCCAGCGCCGGTCGGGAGCGCTCGGGTCGTCAGTCGTCGATAGAGGATCGCGGTCGCACCTGCCGTGATGGCCCCGAAGAGAGCGAACGCGGTGAGACTCACGGCGGCCGACCGCGTTCCGGGCGGAACCAGCGACGAGAGCTGATTGCCACTGGTGGCGACCGACCCGATGATACCCAGAAAGGCAGTCGTCATCGTTCCACCGCCGAACTCTGGGTCGGTTCGTGGGCTGTGAACTGAGCCAGGGTGCGTTCGTTCCCGATGAGGAGCACGTCCGTTCCTCGGGGAACTGCTTGTTCGATGGGATCTTCAGCGGCACAGACGTCTGATTTCGGCGATTTAGCTGGTTCCTCCGGGAAGTGGCTTTCGTCCCCTTCGCGGGATCGGTCCTCGATTGGCTCGTCGGGGTGATCCGAGTGTTTGACTGACCGAAACTCCCACTCGTCTCCGGCATCGGGCATCCGACGGGCGAGTATCTCGACGTTCGCGGCCTCGTTTTCGAGCAGGTCCTGGTTCTGCTCGTCGATCGTCACGTGTCGGACGATCACGGCGGTTCGACGTAACTGTCTGAACGCTCCCCGTGCTTGATTTCCACCCTGGGACCGCACGAAGACGTCGACGGTTTCCGCCGTCAGCACCGTTTCGACGTCGTCAACGGCGACGGCAACGGACAATCTGGAGTCGGCGTGATCGATGGTCCGATCGGCTGGTGAGGCCGAAGAGTGCGTTTCGTCCCCGCTGGCTCTGAACGCGCCAGTGGCGCCGTCACCTGGACGCCCGCTGGAGGTGTTCGAGTCGCGTTTCGTGGACTGGGTGGACTGTATTCCGAGAACGGTTCCGTCGACACCCCCACCCGTGACTCTGAGAACAACCTTATCGCCGACTTCGAGGCCGGCGGGGACGAGCGTGTCGAGTGTGACAGCACGCTGTCCGGCCGATAACTGATTCGCGCCCGTTCGTGGCGACGGTGCGGCGCTGACGGTCGCCTGCCCCTGGCTGTCGATCGTGGCCTGCGTGACGTCGACGTCGAATCTCGTCTCGACTCGATCTGCCAGTCGGGCCTCGAGTTCATGGATCGGCAGATCAGCCTGAAACTCCCAGGTTCGGGAGTCGGTCGCGTCCCATTTCGCCGCCAATAGCGAATGCTGGCTCTCGAACGACGCCGTGTCGAGCGTGACGTCGATCCCAACCCGGCCAGTGGCATCGGCGTCAGCCACGGTGGCTGGAGACAGCGTTTCCCGACTGTTGTGTCGATCCGTTTCGCTCGCGGGAACGTCTCCGGCGATGCGTTCGCCCTGTCGGTAGCCGTATCGCCCGAGAACTATCGTCGTGACTCCGCCGAGTACCACAAGTGGGAGAAACTCGATCACCGCTGCCGTCCAGTTGGCCACTGCTGGGATGGGATCAGAGAGTGAATCTCCCCACCCATTGCCGACGATCGGTAGCAGGATCCCGAAGAGGACGGCAATAGCGCCGGTGAGAAACAGCGTGACACCGACGCCGCTCTCCCCTGAGAGCGGGGGGTTCACATTGTCGCTCCTCGCGAACCCGACGATCGCAGTGACGCTGGCGACGACTGTGCCGAGGACGAGGCCGAATCCCACGCCAAGAAGGACCCCGAGCGGGGCTCCGATCATTGGCCGAGACACCGCCGCTGTCTCGCTTTCCGTGTTTGCCTGGCGCTACTCACCGCCGTGGTACGTGCTCGTTCGATATGCATCAGTCCCCCGTGACGACGGACGATCACTGTGTGCCGTCGTCGACAGGACGCTCTCCCCTCGGGATCGCATATAAACTCACGTGGCCTCGCACAGTCACAAGAACGGTGTCGGCGATCGACCGGTGTGACGCGTCACTGAAACGCGCGTCAGGACTGGACGACGATCGCCACGTCGTCGGTTTCGACGAGTTCGCCCTCGCCAGCGTAGGTGTGTTCCTTGCGTACCTCGAACTCGTCGGGTTCGAGCGTCACGTCGCCGGCGTGAAGCCGGTCCCCGTCGAGTTCGTACTCGTCTGTCGCGATCGCTTGCTCGATACCGCCCACCTGATCGCCGTACTTCGGTCCGACGGTGGCGTAATCGAGGCTGATCTCGGCGATCTCGGTGCTGATTTCGGGATCGTCTTCGACAACCGAGAGCTCATCGACGTGCATCGCCTGCTGGATGGCCGATTCGAAGCCGCTCACGTCGCCGTAGACCTCGACGCGATCGATGTCGGCGTTCAACGCCATGCCGTGGTCGGTCTTGTAGCCCCGCAGTGCGCCGATCGTCGCCATCGCCGTCTCCCCGGCGGCGAGGTCGGCGTCGTAGCCGCGGGGTTCGGGCCACTCGGAGACGTGGATCGAGTTGCGCTCACCCACCTCGGCGTATTTCGCCTGCCAGATCTCCTCGACGACGTGTGGGAGGAAGGGAGCGAACAGCTTGAGGAATGTCCGGTGGGCCGTCACCAGTGTGTAGGCGGCCGACTTGTCGTCTCGCTGTTTGGCGATCTCGAGGTAGTCGTCACAGAACGTCGACCAGAAGAACGTCCGGAGTTCGTTGCGGGCCTTCGAGAACTCGTAGGTATCGAGTTTCTCGGTCAGGCTCTCGATGGTGTCGTCGAGTTTCGCAAGCAACCACTCGTCGATCGCTGCGAGGTCCTCGGGCTCCTCGTAGTTGTTCCCGGGTGCGAGCTGATCGACGAGCTTCGAGGCGTTCCAGAGTTTCTGCAGCAGGCGCTCGCCGGCCTCGAGGTCGTTTTCCTTGAACGGGAAGTCATCGCCGATCGAGGTCCCGGCGGCCCAGTATCGCGTGGCGTCGACGGGAAAGTCTTCGAGGACTGCCTCCGGCGAAACGACGTTGCCCTTCGATTTCGACATCGCCTCGCGGTTCTCGTCGAGTACCATCCCGTTGACCATCACCGTATCGAAGGGGATCTCGCCGGTGTGCTCGTAACACTTCACGACGGTGTGGAACAGCCAGAAGGAGATGATGTCGTGACCCTGTGGCCGGAGGTTCATCGGATAGAGTTCCGGGTTGTCGAAGGTGAATTCCCCGGCGTCCACCGAGTCGGCTGTCTCTGCCGACTCGTCGGCAGGCTGCCAGTCCCACCCGGCGTTGATCAGCGGCGTCAGTGAGGAGGTCGCCCACGTATCGAAGACGTCGCTCTCCGGCTCGAAGTCCGCCCCGCCACATTCCGGACAGCTATCGACCGGCGGGTCGTCGCTGAGGGGATCGACCGGCAGGTCTTCGCGGTCAGCGAAGACGGGTTCGCCACAGTCTTCGCAGTACCACACCGGGAAGGGGATACCCGAGTCACGCTGGCGAGAGATACACCAGTCCCATTCGAGTCCCTCGATCCAGTGTTTGTACCGGGTGAACATCTTCTCGGGGTACCAGTCCATCTCCCGGCCAGCCTCGAGGTACTCCTCGGTCGAGTCGAGCATGTCGACGTACCACTGCTCGGTCACGAGATACTCGACTTCGGTCTCACAGCGCTCGTGGACCTGGACCGAATGGTGGTGATCGCGACTCTCCAGCAGGTGTCCCGCGTCGTCGAGATCGGCGATGATGGCCTCGCGGGCCTCGGTCGTCGACAGTCCCTCGTACTCGCCGGCGCGGTCGGTCATCGTTCCCGATTCGTCGATGGCGATCCGCAGGGGCAGGTCGTGTGCCTGGTACCACTCGATGTCAGTTTGGTCGCCGAAGGTACAGCACATGACGACGCCGCTGCCGGTCTCTAAGTCGACGCGCTCGTCCTCGATGATCGGGACTTCCTGACCGAACAGCGGGACTTCAGCCGTCCCCCCGACGAGGTGAGCGTTCGCGTCGTCATCAGGGTGGACGAAGATCGAGACACAGGCCGGCAGGAGTTCGGGCCGCGTCGTCGAGATCGTCAGCGTCTCGCCGTCGTCGGCTTCGCCGTTCCCGTCCGCGACCAGCGGGAACTCGATGTCGTTGAATGTGGTGTGTTGTTCGGTATCCTCCTGTTCGACCTGTGAGATGGCCGTCTCACAGTCGGGACACCAGATCGTCGGCGCGCGCTGGCGGTACTCCTTGCCCTGCTCGTAGAGGTCCAGGAACGATAGCTGGGAGATGCGCTGGACGCGGGGCTCGATCGTCTTGTACGTGTTATCCCAGTCGACCGAGATGGCGAGTGACTGGACGTCCTCGGTGAAGGCGTCCTCGTAGTCGGCACACACGTCGCGGGTCTTCTCCTGGAACTCGCGGCGCTCGAAGTCGCTGTGACGGATGTCGAGTTCGCGCTCGGTGAGACGCTCGGAGGCGATGCCGTTGTCGTCGTACCCGAAGGGGAAGTAGACGGTGTCGTCGGTCATCCGCCGGAACCGGGCGACGAAGTCCTGGAGCGTGAACTGATAGAGGTGGCCCATGTGGAGGCTGCCCGAGACGGTCGGCGGTGGCGTGTCGATGGTGAACTGGGTGTCGGCGTCGGGCGTCTCGCTTTCCTCGTAGGCGAAGACGTCGTTGTCGACCCAGTAGTCCTGCCATCTGGGCTCGGTCTCGCGGGGATCGTAGTCCCCTGCGAGTGCGGGGTCAGGTGTCGATTCGTCGGTCGGCTCGTCGTCAGTTTCGTGTTCCGTACTCATGGTTTGTGGCGTCAGTGGTCGTCGTGCGATCCGTCCGTGACTGTGAGAAGGAGCTGTGGGGCTATACCGCCCCTACTACAGGAGGGGTGCGAGCGGTCCCCGTGTTCGTCGATCCGGAGCCCACGCCGGACGGGACGCGTGACATATCTTTCCCTGTGAGTTCATCCGGATTGAGTGTTTCGTGTTTGATCGGCCGCTGGCCGGGGCGGCCGGTCCGTCACAGATTGTCACGAGCGCAACCCCTTTGGCCGCCCGTCGGCCAGCACGGACATGGAATCCGCTGAAGTCGAGCGCCGCATCGAGGACGCGATCCCCGATGCGACTGCGACTGTCACCCATCCGCGGCCGAACGACACCGAACATCTTGCAGCCACCGTCGTCTCGCCTGCCTTTGCCGAGAAAACACTCGTCGAGCAACACGAGATGGTCTATGACGCGCTTGAGGACGCCCTGACGACCGAGATCCACGCCTTGAAGGTGACGACCCGGACGCCCGAGGAAGCCGAGTGAGGCATCCCGCAGGCCAGCAATATACGGTATTTGATAGCACGTCGCAGAAAGAGGCAGGCCTTGACTGTTCCCCAAGTCATAGGCGGACCGATGCGCTGAATCTGACGATGTCAACTGAGACTCCCACTGACGCCGAGACTGTCACTGAACACGTCGAGGGCGTGATCGAAGAAAATGATGTGGTGCTGTTCATGAAGGGGACGCCACAGCGTCCGCAGTGTGGCTTCTCCCAGCGAGCGGTCGGGTTGATACGCGCCCACTGTGAGGACTTCGAGACTGTCGATGTCCTCGATTCCCTCCCGGAGTACCGGGCTGCGCTCGAAGCACAGAGCGGCTGGGAGACCATCCCACAGACGTACGTCGACGGTGAGTTCGTCGGCGGCAGCGACATTCTCGCCGAACACGAGCAGCGAGGCGACCTCGCCGAGACGCTAGCGCCCTAATCGGTTGCCGGCGCGCGGTCAGGGCGTTCCCCTGAGTGGGCACGTACCCAGAGTTCACCGATGCGTGAGAGCCGCGTCCGGTAGGACTTGCCGTGTTCTTCCTGCTCGATGTAGCCTTTGCCGCCCGGCCCGAGGCGATCGACGTTGTAGAGCACCTTCGACCGGAAGCTGTCGGTGTACTCCTCGCCGAGGTCCACGGCCAGGGCCTGGGCAAGCTCTGAGACGGACTCAAATTCGCCGTGTTCGCCCAGGGTGAAGAGGATGAGTTCCTCGAAGGGTTTGACGTTCGAGAACGAGGCGACGGGGATCTCGACCATGTAGCTGCCGTTGATCTCCTTGGCCCCGATCGTCGTTCCGCGCTCGTCGAACTCCTCGATGAGATCCTGGGCGCTTCCCAGGCGCTTCTCGACGAGATCGTCGTCGACATCGTCCGAGAGGTCTTCGAGCAGATCGATCTGCTTGCGGAGTTCCTCGGCGAGTTCCGTTTCGAGGTACTTCTCGGGGGCCGTGTAGTAGGTGTGGATCCGGTGACGGTCCCCCTCACGTTCGACGGCGATCGAGTGGGCGGCCGTCGCGAAGGCGAAGCTGACCGTCCGGGGCATCGCGGAGATGTTGAGCCAGACTTCGGCGTCAGGATCCCGATCGAGTTCGTCGCTGATGAGCGAGAAGCCCTGCTCGAAGGCGGCGTCGTAATCGTAGACGTCCTCGACGAGAATGCGCTCGGTCTTCGAGCCGAGCAGGTTCTGGAAGTCCTTCTCCAGTTGACTGGTCAGGAGTCGGGAGTACTCGGCGTTGGCCTCGTTTCCGATCGCGCCTTCGAGCAAGATCGCACGGTCGACGGTGCGTTGCTCCCGGACCAGCGGCGCGATGAGCCGGTCGTAGTCGAAGCCGACCGGGACGATGTGTGTTTGCATACTCGCTATGTAGGCCCGGTTTGATAAAAAACCAGTCTCATACGTCGCGGAATGTCGGGGAAACGTATCGTCGAATCTATTTTTGAAGAATCTGATCCCCAAATCGGTAGCTCACCGGAATTTTGACCTGTCTGTCCTCGACTCGCTGGTTGTTCTGGACGAATGTGGTGGGTGAAACGCTGGGAACCCCACGGTACTCGGTGATGGCTGCGAGGGCCCCTAGTCAGCGTCGGTACTCTCTGGCGTGACGAACCGATCAGCGTTCTCCTCGGGTGCGGCACGGGTGACCAGCGAGACGCCGACCGTCACCACGAGACCGATCCCCATCCCGATCAGCCCGGCCTGCCAACCCCCGTAGGTCGCCGGGACGGGGTCGGTGAACGTCGCAAGCAGGTAGAACGCCTGGCTGATACCGACGCCCGCGAGCATCCCCGCACGCGTCGTCCCGCGCCAGTACAGCGCGACCAGCACGGGCAGAGTCAGCTGGGCGTAGCCCTTGAACGCCGTCGCGCCGATCTCGATCAGCGTCAGGTTCGTCCCGAGGCTCATCGCCAGTGCGATCAGCGCGAAGGCGACGACTGCCAACCTGGCGACGAGGTCCTCCCGGCGGTCGCTGGCGTCCGGATCGACGAACGGGCGATAGAGGTCCCGCGTCAGGTACGACGACCCCGACAGCAACATCGAGTCGCTTGAGGACATCATCGCGGCCATCGCGCCCGCGACGACCAGGGCGGCGAACCACGTCGGCGTGTAGGCGTTCAACAACGGCGGGAGAATGTTCCCCCGGGCGTTGGGCGTGACACCGAGTCCCGTCGCCCACGCCCCGAGGATGAACGCGGGGACGAAAAGCAGGATGACCAGCAGGGGCCACAGCGCCAGCGACCGTTTGAGGACGCGCTCGCTCCGGGCGACGAAAAAGCGCTGGTTGATCTGGGGAAACATCGCGACGCCGAAGCCGATCGCGATCGCCATCGAGAGCATGTATTGGGGCGAGTACAGCCCGCCGCCAAGCGAGAGGAATTCGGGGTTTACCTCGCCCATCGCCGCCGTCAACTCGCCGGGGCCACCCGCCGAGACGGCGATCCAGGCGAGGGCAACCCACACGAGGACGAGCATGAACACGCCCTGTAACGTGTCCGTCCAGGCGACGCCGCGCATTCCCGCGAGGACGACGTACCCGATCATAAATGCGGTGATCAACGTCGCCCCCGCCCAGTAGGGGATCGCCCCTTCCGTGAGCGATTCCAGCGCCCGGCCGGCCCCGACCTGCTGGAGCATGACGTACTCCAGTAGCCAGAAGAGGCTGATCCCGGCGACGAGTCCACGCAGAGCCCGGGAGTCAAAGCGGTCGCCCAGCATCTCCCCGACCGTGACGTAGCCGTATTCGCGACCGATGAGCCACTGCTTGTAGCCCATCACGTACCACAGGATTCCGAAGATGACGCCGTCCATCAACCCCATGACGAGAATCCACTCCGGCCCCGCCGCAAACGCGAGGTTGGGGCCGCCGAAGAACGTAAACGCCGACAGCAGCGTCGCGAAGGTCGTAAAGAGGAGGACGACCGTTCCGATCGTCCGATTCGCCAGGTAGTAGTCCTCCGCCGAGCGCTCGGTCAGCCGATACGCGACCAACCCGACGCCGAGAGCGAGCAGGAGGTAGCCGACGACGATCCCGAGTTGCAGGGCGACGTTCGCCATCTCAGACACCCCTCTCGACGCCGACACCCCATGCCCGCCGGGTGAACACATAGAACACGACCGATGCCAGCATCATCCAGCCGATGTGCCACCACAGCCACACCGGCAGTCCCGCCAGAACCGTGTCGTCCCCCCAGAGGAACCACGGGATCGCGAGGCCACTCAACACGAGTCCGACGACCACCCAAAACAACGTGCCGTTCCGTTCGGCCATCTATAGGCGTGGATTGAGGAGGGCGTGGTATAACAGTTGCCACAATCCACCAGTTTGTCCTCTCGATGGGGGCGTCCATTCGACTGAGGGCCCTTCAGGCGCGGGCAAGTCGAAGCACGAACACGGATCCGGAGTCCGCTTCGACGGTGGTTTCGACGGGCTCACCGGTCTGGGGATCGACGGGTGACCACTCCGCCCGGTCCTCGACGTGGATCTCTCCGTCGTACAGCGAGACCAGCTGGTCGACCAGGTAGAGACCGATCCCCGTCCCTTCACTGTCGAGAGACTGCTCGCCCTTTCCGAAGATCGCGTCCCGACGATCCGGCGGGATTCCGGGGCCGTCGTCCGCGACGTGTATCTCGACACTGTCGGCGTGGACGATACACACGATCTCGACCACTGGATCACTGTCGTTGTGTTCGACGGCGTTGCCGAGCAGGTTCCGGAAGATCGACCCAAGCATCTCGTTTGCCCGGACGGCAACGGCGGGCAGGTCAGTCAGGAGCTCGAAACGTGCGTGAGGATTGGCATCACGTTGGCGATCGAGTTCGTAGGCGAGTACCTGACAGAGGTCAACAGGTTCGAGTTCGGGATCGTCATCGCCGGTCACCGCCTCGATGTATTCGCGGGCGTTCTCGGTGAGGTCCGTGATGTGGTCGGTCGCCGAGAGGATCTTCTCGATGGCTTCACGCTCGCCGTCCTCGACCAGTCGTTCATCGAGCCGTTCGGCGAACGCCTGGATCACCTGCACGTCGTTGCTGATGTCGTGACGGACGAGCCGATTGAGTGCCTCCAGTTCCTCGTTGGTCCGCTCCAGGCGCGTCTCGTAGGTCCGGAGTTCGGTTACGTCGATGACACCGCCACGAAACCCGGACGGTGAGCCGTCATCGGAGAGGGTCCGGGCGTTGTCTCTGACCCATCTGACCTCGCCGTCGGCGCGCTGTACCTGATACTCGAAGTTCTCGATCGCCCCCGCATCTCTGAGTCTGGATTGATAGGTTTCGTAGCGGTCTGGATCAAGGAACACGTCCTCGCCGATGTCAGTAACCGCCTCCTGGAGGGCTTCCGGAGCGTCGTAGCCGAGGATCTCGGCCATCGACTTGTTGGCGAGGACGTACCGTCGACCGTCCGGCGTCGTCTTGTAGATCCCCTCGACGGCGTTCTCGAACAGCGATCGGTAGCGCTGTTCGGCTTCCTGGAGTTCGAGCGTCAGCGCGACCATGCCCTCGTTGGTCTCTTCGAGTTCCGTCTGGAGCTCCGCGATCCGATCGTCCTGGGTCGCGATCCGATCGGCCGCGGTCGAGAGCAGGTCCCCGAGGTCGTCGTCGCGATCAACTGCGAGTTGCCGGAGCTGCGTGAGTATGTCCGCTGTCACTGGTGGTTCTCCCGTTGATCGGTTTCGGTCTCGGAGCCGGGTCCATCTGCCGGCAGTCCAACGAGTACTGTCGCATCGTCGTGGTCTTTGCCCAACTCGGCGAGCAGCCGCCGGGCAGCCACGGTCGGGGCGTCGGCGAGGATCCGCTCGTAGTCACTCAGTTGCCACCGGGAGTCAACGCCGTCCGAGGCGAGTACCAGCCGCGTCTCCGGGACCAGATCGGCGCTCGCCACGACGGGATCCGGGCCGTTGCTGCCGAGAACCCCACGTCGATCCACCACACGCAGATCGATGCCGTCAGTTTTGTGCGTGATGTTCCCGACGGCCCCGAACGTGACTGTTTGGGCTGTCCAGTCGAAGCGCGCGAGTGCCATCACGACGCCCCGAGTGGCCTTGCAGGCACGTTCGGTCCCCGCGAAGATCTCCCCGAGCGGGCGATCGGCGTGCGTGTTGACGTAGCCCTTCGCGGCCATCGCAGCCGTGTGGGCCGGCGGCCCGTGTCCGAGTCCGTCGATCACGCCGACGAGAGTGGTGTCGTTCCACCGAGTGAGCACGAAGCTATCGCCGTTTTCGGTGCCCAACACTTTCGGCCGGGATGCCGCCCCGAAGGTGAGCAACGGATCGACCGTCGGTTCGGCGAACGACCGGACCCATCGATCGGCCGTGACGTGGGTGCCGTTGCCGGGCGTTCCGGGCGACATGACGGAGACCCGATCCATCAGACGGTTGACTGCGCCGAGCCCGCGGCCGAGGCTGCCGGCAGTCGAGACGCCGTCCGTGAACGCATTCTCGATGTCCTCGATTCCGCTCCCGGCGTCCCGGGACTCGATCCTGATCCCGCTGTCCGCGTCATCGGCCATGTGAGAAACGGTGAGTTCGCCGTGTTCGGCGTGTTTCCGGACGTTTTCGGCGAGTTCCGTGGCGACGATACCGATCTCTGCGCCGACGTCGGTATCGAACCCGGCCTGGCCGGCGATGTCCTCGGCCAGCGACCGTGCGAGGACGACATCGTCATCAGTCTCGACTCGCTGTCGTTTCTCCCGTCGAACCTCGAAGTCTCCGGGCATCACTGCCACTTCCTGATGGTGACGGTCGTCCCGGTATCGGTACTCGAAGACAGCCAGAACTCGTCCATCAACTTCCGCGTTCCCTGGATTCCGCGGCCCATTCCGTCGGATGTCGAGTGCGTGGCGGCCAGGACGCCCTCGACGTCGTCGATTCCGGGACCGTCGTCGTCGAACGTGATCTCCAGACCGTCTCGATCGCCGTCCTCGAGAACGCGCCAGCTCATCGTGCCATCACCGGCATAGAGATGGATGTTCCGGGCGAGTTCGGAGACGGCCGTGACGATCCGGGTGACGTCAGTGATCGAAAAGCCTTCGCTCTCGGCGACCTCCCGTGCCCGCTGGCGTGCTCGCAGGACGTGGTCCTCGGCACCGAGCTGTAGCTCGCCCGACCGTCTGACTGTGACGTCCTCCCGGAGCGAGCCCGTCTCATTCATTGCGTGTCTCCTCGGCGGCACGGACCCCTAACTGCGAGAGGGCGTGATCGGTATCCCGCGCCGTTTCGACGCCCCCGAGGTCGAAGCCGAGTTCGGCGGCGGTGATCGCGACGCTCGGCCGCATCCCGGCGACGATGGCTGTCCCGCCCATCAGCTCGACCATCGCCGCCGTCTCTGCGATGACGCGGGCGAAAAACGAATCCAGCGTATTCACGCCCGAGATATCGAGGACGACGCCGTTCGGGTTCGACTCCTCTATCTCCGCCAACACCGCCGCCCTGAGCTCGTCGACCGCCTGGTCGGTGGGCTGGCTCGGGAACCTCGCGACCAGCACGTCGAACACTCGGGTGATCGCGGGATCGGCCGCCGTCACTCGAACGTCACCCCTTGCCAGGAGAGTGCGACCTGGAGGCCATCCATCAGTGACGAGCGCGTCTCGACGTCATCGAGTTCGACGCCGAGCTGTACGAGGGTCTGGGCGATGTCCGGACTGATGCCAGTGATGACGACGCGGGCACCGAGCAGATTCACGGCGTTGATCGTGTCGATGAGATGCTGGGCCGTCGCCGTATCGATCGCCGCCACGCCGGTGATGTCGATCAGCGCGACAGACGCTTCGGCCTCGACGATCCGATCGAGGAGTTCCTCGGTCAACCGCTCGGCTTTCGCCGTATCGAGCGAGCCGACGACCGTGGTCAGAATGACGCCGTCCCAGATCTCGACGACCGGCATCGAGAGGTTACGGATCTCCTCGGCCATCCGCTGGAGCCGGCGTTCGTTCTCCAGGCGATCGGTAATGTCCCTGCCGATACCCACGATCACGCGGAGTTCGTCGTCCTCGATCAACGGCGATACCGAGAGTTCGTAGGGGATCTCCGTCCCGCTTTTCGTTTCGAGGTTGGCCTGAACGGCCGTTCGACGCCGGTTCTTGATCACGGTCTCGATCGCGTCGGCGACGGCCTCGCTCCCGTCACCGGAGAACAGTGCCGTCGGTTCCATCTCGTCCAGTTCGTCGTCAGTGTATCCGGAGACCGCCGGCAACTGCTCGTTCCAGGCGACGAATTCGCCTTCGGGCGTGAATATGTAAAAGACGTCCTCGAGTTCGTCGATCGCCGTCGCGATCAGGTCTTCGTTCATGTTACCAGAACAGGTCCCCCTGACGTAAAACGATGCAGGCTAGCCTAATCAAACGTTGCTGACCCCCTGCGGGGCGTCTGTCTCTCTCCCGACAGGCATTTGCTGGCTCGTCACGTACGTTGTTTCGTCCATGGATTCGGTCATGGCAATCACATCACGCCCGCACGACGGGCAGATCAACAATGCAAGATTCAGCGAAATATCTCATTCACGCACAGATCGAAGCCAACGGGGTGGTCGAACGGAGTGACGTCGTCGGCGCCATATTCGGCCAGACCGAAGGCCTGCTCGGCGACGAACTCGACCTCCGGACCTTACAGGAGTCCTCGAAAGTCGGCCGCATCGACGTCACGATCGACGCCGAGGGCGGCCGCTCGACCGGCGAGGTGACCATCGCGAGCGGACTCGACCGGGTCCAGACCGCGATTCTGGCAGCCTCCCTCGAAGCGATCGATCGGGTCGGCCCCTGTCGGGCAACGCTCGAAATTACCCAACTCGAAGACGTCAGAACCGCGAAGCGGCGCGAGATCGTCGACCGTGCCGAGGAATTGCTCGCCCGCTTCGACGAGGAAGTGATGTCGAGTCACGAACTCGTCGAGGAGGTTCGTCGCCGCGCCCGCGTCGAGCGCATCACCGAGTACAAGGGGTATCCTGCAGGTCCGAGAGTCGCCGACGGCGATGCGATCATCGTCGTCGAGGGGCGGTCGGACGTGTTGACGCTGTTGCAGTACGGGATCAAGAACGCTGTCGGCGTCGAGGGGACGAACGTTCCGGATGCGATCGCCGACCTCACCCACGATCGCACGGTGACGACATTTCTCGACGGCGACCGCGGGGGGGATCTGATCCTGAAAGAACTCGCCCAGGTCGGCAGCGTCGATTACGTCGCCTTTGCCCCGGCCGGCCGGGCGGTCGAAGACCTCTCACGGACGGACGTGACCGACGCGCTTCGGGAGAAAGTCCCGTACGACTCGATCGCCGACGGCGAGATCTCGCCGAGCGATATCGCGCCCGGTCCGGACGGGGAAACGACGGATAGTGAAGCCGTGGATTCGGTGCCAGCCAATGGTGACCCCGGCGACGGCCTCGACGATTCACCATCGGCGTCAGCCACCGACGATGGGTCGACAGTGGCTGGCGAGGACGAAGCCGACGCGACTGATGCTGAAGCGGAGACCGACGCGGTCGGTGGCGAAGACGGGGCCAACGCAGTGGCTGGCGAGGGAGCGACCGACACAGCCGCTACCGAGGGGGAAAACGAGCCATCGGATGACGACGCCGTTGTGGCTGACGGGGACGGGGCCAGTGCCACCGTTTCGACAGCCGAGATCACGACCGAAGGCGGGGAGTCTGTCCCGGTACCTGCCAACGGCGATGTGGCCGATCAGGTATCAGGAGCTGACGACGGAGCGGACGAGCCGTCCGAAACTGCCGGAGATGACAGTCCAGTGAGTCGATCCGGACCGGACGACGCAGAGGACGACGGCGAGGAATCGATCAGCACGTCGGCGACGCTCGACGATCACGTCCAGACCGTCATCGGCGAGTCTGCCGGTGCGGTGCGATTGCTGGATGACTCCCTGGCGACCCTTTCGGAAGCCCCCGTCGAGGAAGCCTTCGAGACGATCCGTGACGCCGATCCCGTCCCCGGAACGGTGGTCATCGACGGCCCCGTGACCCAACGGCTACTCGATGTCGCCGCACAGCGTGGGATCTCCCGGATCGTCGCCACCGAGCGTGGTGACCTCGTCAAACAGCCTACCTCGGTCCGCGTCACGGTCCCGGGAGCTGCCTAGACCGATCTGGCAAGGACGATCCCGGTCGTCGGCGCTGTCTCGTAATATTCCGATAGTCGCTCACGTTCCTCGAAACCGTGTCCGCGGTAAAACGAGCGGGCACGTTCGTCGGCCGCTCGAACCGTCAGCCGGAGCTCGGCTACGCCAGCCTCGCCAGCGCGCTGCATCAGCGTCTCGAGCAGTGCGCTCCCGATCCCCTGCCTATGGCGGGACGCGTCGACGGCTATCTCCGGCACATAGGCTGTGTCGTCCCCGACGAGCGCGAAGACGTATCCGATGGTTCGCTCATCGGCGTCGGCGACGAGCCCGATACCGAGGCCGCTTGCAGCGGCTGTCAGCAGCTGTGGCGAGGGGTGGTCGAGGACCGCTCGCTGAATCGACCGGAGGCGTCTCTCGTCGGCGGGCCGGATGTCCCGTATCTCGACCCGATCCTGGCTCATCTTGATCAAAGCGCCACAATATTCGTAGCGACTGCAAGCACCGCCCCGGCGATCCCGGCCGAGAGCGTAGCGAGGAAGTTCACGCCCTGGTTGCCGACCCATCGTCCTTCGATCGTCGCTCCGAGCAGGCTGTCGGTAGTCATGCCGATGAATCCGCTGGCGACGATCACGCCAGCCCCGCCGAGTGTGATTGTCTCGAACAGGAGCAATGCGATGGCGGCGATGATCCCTGCGCCGGCGATCCCGGCGAGTTCACCCTGCCAGGTAACCCCGCCGTCGGTTCCAGGTTCGACACGTTCGAAGGTAGTAATGAGTCGTGGGGCATCATAGAGCCCACCGAACTCGCTCGACAGCGTGTCACTCATCGCTGCCGCAACCGATCCGGCGAAGACGAACAGGAACAGGTCAGGATGCACACCGGTCAGTCGTGGGCTCGCCGCGGCAGCCAACACGGCGAACAGCGCGATCAGGGAGTTCGCGAGGACGTTGCCGCTGCCGCGGGCCCCGTCGTTCTCCTGAGCGATGCCGCGGATGACTTTCTCGTCGTATCTGAATTTGCTTGCCAGCCCGCCACCGCCGAAGAACGTGATCAGCATCGCGAACCAGCCGTAGTCCCCGATCACGATCGTCAGGAGGCTTAACAGTACCCCGGTCAACATGCCGGGAAGCGACGCCGTCTCCAGCGCATACGAGACGTACCCCAGCGCGACCGTGATCGCGAGTGCGATCGCGATGCCAGAGGTCGAAAGCGATATCGAGAGGTCCGTAAACAGCCACAACAGGAGGCCGACCGAAATGATCACCAGCGGATCGTCCCGCTCGAACAACATCGATCTAAGCAACGCGGCGAGCAGGGCCCCGCTTGCAGCCAGAAAGACCAGGACCGGAAACGCCGGGCGGCCGCCACTGATCGAACCCGAGAGCACGAAGCTCCCGAACCCAGCAAGGAAGCCAGCGACGACGAATCCGGCCGTGGCGACGATCGGTTCCCCGCCCTGGGCCCGAACCACGTGCGCGCCGACGTTGCCGACGCTCAGGATCAGTGTCGCGGCCACTGGAACGGCTGTTGGCATGTCGAACTGGATTGCGAGCAGAATCAGGGCGGCGATCGACAGTGAGAAGCCGGCCAGCCCGTAGAGTCGGCCGTCCCGGCGGTCGCCCGGTCGCGCGAACAACTCGAAGATAACGCCCGATTCAACCACGTGCAATCCGCCAGTCAGCAAGAGGAACGGAACGGCCGCTACCAGTGTCGCGATATCCGGGGCGAACAGCCGGTCGGCAACGGGAGCGATCACGCTGGCGAACCCGACAAGTGCGAACGCTACCGCACGTCGGAGCGCGGAGGTCACTACCGGCGGTTTCCCCGAGAGCTACTTACCAGTTCCGACCCACGACCGACTCCTGGGCGAGTGGCTTCGTGACCTTCTTACTGTTCGGTGACGGATCTCCCCGCGTGGGATTGTACGATCGGTATCTGGGGACACGCATCCGTCTGAGCGACGCGGTCCTTCCCGAACGCGTCGCGATCGTCCTGACGGAACAGGACTTACTGGAACAGGGTGCCTACGATACACTCGAATCAGTCCTCGAGTGGGCCTTCGAGTACGGTGCCCGAAACCTCATCCTGTACGTCAGCGTCCTCGATGAAGCCGCCGTGCCGACGCTGCGGCGACAACTCGAAGGGATCGACACATCCAGGGACGTGGCTGTCCGCGGTCCTGCGGACGACCACCAGGCCGAGACCCCGATACAGATCAGCATCGGCCTCGGCGGCAAACACGAGTTTGCCACCGCCGTCTCGGCACTTGCCCGGGAAGTCGAGGCTGGGGAACTCGACCCCGCGGACATCGACGAGTCGGAGATCGAACGCCGGCTTGTCTTCCGGTCGGATCCGGACCTCGTCATCAAAACGGGCGCCGAGCGACTCTCGGATTTCATGATCTGGCAATCAGTCTACTCGGAGCTGTACTTCACCGACGTCAACTGGCGGGACTTCCGGAAGCGGGATTACCTTCGTGCCATCAGGGACTACCAGCAGCGCCAGCGCCGGTTCGGCCGCTGATTGTGACGAAGCACCTTTGGGAGCTGGTTTCGTACGGTAATTCATGACAGTGTCGTACGAGGCGGTGATATATGACCTCGACGGGACTCTCGTCCGGCTCGATGTCGACTGGACGCTGGTGACCCAGAAGGTCGCGTCCCGTCTCAGAGATCGGGGGATCGACACCGAGGGGGCAAGTCTCTGGGAGTTACTCGAACGCGCCGAAGCCGCGGGGATCTTGGACGTGGCAACTGAAGTCGTGGCGACGCACGAACGCGTGGGCGCTCGCACAGCAGAGCGATTGCCTGCAGCGGCCGAACTCCCACTCGACGTGCCGGTCGGCGTCTGCTCGCTGAACGCTGAGGCGGCGGTTCGAACGGCCCTGGAGCGCCACGACCTGCTCGAAGCCGTCGAGGCGGTCGTGGGTCGGGACACGCTCTCAGCCCAGAAACCGGATCCCGAACCCCTGCTCGCACTGGCCGACCGACTCGACGCCGACCCTGCGCGGACACTGTTCGTCGGCGACACGGCGAAAGACGAACGAACGGCTGATCGGGCCGGGATGGACTTCCAGTACGTCGAGGAGTGGCTCGAAAAGTGATCGCTCCGGCCGATGTCCACTCTCAGGCGCGATACCGCCGTTCGTATACGAAGACGCCGACTGCGGTCAGAAACCAGACCACTGCACCGACGCGTATCGCAAAGGTTGCCCGTGCTGTCCAGGTCGGCAGCGATTGTCCGAGCGAGAGGACGGCGACGATCGGCGCGCCGAGGACGATTGTCACGACGAACGTCGTCTGCAGGACCCACCCGTGATCGACGCCGTCGGGATCGGTGCGCGCACTCGGTTCGGCCACAGGTGGGTCTGTGTGGGCCGTGTTCTTGCGTCTGTCGGTTTATCCCACCGATCGCGCAACTGCCACCGGTGGTGACTGACCCGAAGGCGTAATAGCGAGCCGTGACGGACTAGCACGCATGACTACGGTGCGAGACGTCCGGGAGATGGTCGGGACGGAGCCGATCACGATGCTGACAGCCTACGACGCCACGACGGCCGAACTGGTCGAAGATGCCGGCGTGGACGTGATTCTGGTCGGGGACAGTCTCGGCAACGTCGTTCTGGGTCACGACTCGACGCTCCCCGTCACGATGGACCAGATGGCGAGCCACACGGCGGCGGTCGTCCGGGGAACCGACGACGCGCTGGTCGTCACAGATCTTCCCTTCCTGAGCGTTGGGGCGGACCGGGGCGACTCGGTCGAGAACGCCGGCCGACTGCTCAAGGAGGCCGGGGCGAACGCGGTCAAGATCGAGAGTGGCCCCCACACCGTCGAGTTGACCGAGCACCTGACTGATCTCGGCATCCCGGTCATGGCCCACCTCGGCTTGACGCCCCAGCACGTCAACCGACTGGGATACACCCGGCAGGGAACCACCCAGGACGCAGCCGAAGAGATCCGCGACCTCGCCGTGGCCCACGAGGACGCCGGGGCGTTCGCACTCGTGCTCGAACACGTCCCTGCCAACCTTGCGGCGGCCATCACTGCCGACCTCGAGATTCCGACGATCGGTATCGGGGCTGGACCTGACTGTGACGGCCAGGTTTTGGTCGTCGACGACGCGGTGGGCCTCAGCGAGTCAGCTCCGCCCTTCGCCGAAGCGTTCGGCAACGTCCGGGATGCTTACGCCGACGCACTCGACGGGTACGTCGACGCCGTCGAAGGCGGTCAGTTCCCGGCCGAGGAACACTGCCACGTCGCGGACGATCTCGATCTCGACTGAGTAAAGGGTGTGAACCGCTTTTCTACTTGATTGGCGATATAGTGGCACGTATGGCGTATTTCAGCGGTAGATTTAAATAGTACTAGAGCTAACTCAAGGTTAGCATGAGATTAGAACAGCAGACAGTCGGCGACGCGGCGATCCGCCGGTTCGACTACGAGGACGCGACGACCTTCGTGGCCGATATCGGCCGTGACGGTGCTGTCGACGTCGTCGGCGATACGGCAATCGTCATCACCGACGACGACCAGTATGACGTCTCTCTGCCGGATGGGGGGGAGCCAACAGCCTTTATGAACAACGGCGTTCTTACCATCGAGGTGAAAGGATGAAACTCACCGTCAAACCACTCAAACAGAAGGACGCCGGTCGTGGGCTGGCCGCGATCGATCGGGCGGCGATGGAGCAACTCGACCTGGAGAACGGCGACTACGTCGTTCTCGAGGGGCGCGAGGGACGGGCTGTTGCCCGTGTCTGGCCCGGGTATCCCGAGGACACCGGCGACGGCGTCGTCCGGATCGACGGGCAGCTCCGACAGGAAGCGGACGTCGGCATCGACGACCGGATCGACGTCGAGAAGGCCGACGTCAAACCCGCCCGCTCGATCTCGGTCGCCCTTCCCCAGAACCTCCGCGTCCGCGGAAACATCGGCCCGCACGTCCGGAACAAGCTCTCCGGGCAGGCAGTCACGACAGGCCAAACTGTGCCGTTCTCGCTCGGGCTCGGCCCGGTCTCCAGTGTCGGTGGCCAGAAGATCCCGCTGAAGATTGCCGAGACCGATCCCGAGGGGACGGTCGTCGTCACCGAGCAAACCGAGATCGAGGTCAGCCAACAGCCCGCCGAGCAGATCACCGGCGAGGCACCCGAGGACGCCCGCGGGACGCCCGACGTGACCTACGAGGACATCGGCGGGCTCGACGACGAGCTAGAGCAGGTCCGGGAGATGATCGAGTTGCCGATGCGCCACCCCGAGCTGTTCAACCAGCTGGGCATCGAGCCGCCGAAGGGCGTCCTCCTGCACGGGCCGCCCGGCACCGGCAAGACGCTGATGGCCAAAGCCGTCGCCAACGAGATCGACGCCTACTTCACCACGATCTCGGGCCCGGAGATCATGTCGAAGTACTACGGCGAGAGCGAAGAGCAGTTGCGGGAGATGTTCGACGAGGCCGAGGAGAACGCCCCGGCGATCGTCTTCATCGACGAGATCGACTCCATCGCCCCCAAGCGTGATGACACGAGCGGCGATGTCGAACGCCGCGTCGTCGCCCAACTCCTCAGCCTCATGGACGGCCTCGAGGAGCGCGGCGACGTGATCGTCATCGGCGCGACCAACCGACTTGATGCGCTCGACCCCGCCCTCCGTCGTGGCGGTCGCTTCGATCGCGAGATCGAGATCGGGGTGCCCGATAAAAAGGGTCGCAAAGAAGTCCTGCAGGTTCACACCCGCGGGATGCCGTTGAACGACGGGATCGACATCGACGAATACGCCGAACGGACCCACGGCTTCGTCGGTGCGGACCTCGAACAACTCGCCAAAGAGGGGGCGATGAACGCGCTTCGCCGGATCCGTCCGGAGATCGATCTCGAAGCCGACGAGATCGACGCCGAGATCCTCGAATCCCTGGAAATCACTGAAGACGATTTCAAGGCGGCACTGAAGGGGATCGAACCCTCGGCGCTCCGGGAAGTGTTCGTCGAGGTGCCCGACGTCTCCTGGGAAGATGTCGGCGGGCTCGAAGACACCACCGAACGCCTCAGAGAGACCATCCAGTGGCCCCTGGAGTACCCCGGCGTCTTCGAGCAGATGGACATGGAGTCCGCCAAGGGCGTGCTGCTCTATGGCCCACCAGGCACGGGGAAGACGCTGCTCGCCAAGGCCGTCGCCAACGAGGCCCAGAGCAACTTCATCTCCGTGAAGGGGCCGGAACTCCTCAACAAGTACGTCGGGGAGTCCGAGAAGGGCGTCCGCGAAGTCTTCTCGAAGGCGCGTGAGAACGCACCCACGGTGGTGTTCTTCGACGAGATCGACTCGATCGCGGGCGAGCGGGGGCGCAATATGGGCGATTCGGGCGTCGGTGAACGCGTCGTCTCCCAACTGTTGACCGAACTCGACGGGCTCGAGGATCTGGAGGACGTCGTCGTGATCGCCACCACGAACCGCCCGGATCTCATCGACGCCGCGCTCATCCGACCCGGTCGACTCGACCGACACATCCACGTCCCCGTGCCCGACGAGGACGCGCGCCGGAAGATCCTCGAGGTGCACACGCGGGACAAGCCGCTCGCCGAGAGCGTGGACCTCGACGACCTGGCGCGCCGGACCGACGGCTACGTCGGTGCCGATCTGGAGGCCGTCGCCCGCGAGGCTGCGATGGCCGCCACGCGTGAGTTCATCCGGAGCGTCGATCCCGAAGACGTCGACGACAGCGTCGGGAACGTCCTGATCGACGAGAGCCACTTCGAAACCGCGCTCGGAGAAGTCCAGCCGAGCGTCGACCGCGAGGTCCGCGAGCGCTACGAGGAGATCGAACAGCGCTTCGACAAACGCGAGACTGAACTCGACGAACCCGAGGTCGGCAAGACCTTCCAGTGATCGTCCCCGGAATTACGATCGCTCGACGCTGATCTCGCTGTCCTCGTTTTCGACTGTCCGGAGGCCAAGTTCTTCGAGACGTGCGACCGTACGTTCGGGTACCGGGAGTCCGCCAACTCGCCGCGCCCGCAGGACCGGCAGTGCCGAACGTAACTGCGCCGCCGTTCGGAGCGTCGGTGCCATCTCGAGCGTACTCACTGCGAGTCCCGCATCGTTTGCCCGGTCGACGATCGTCTCGATGTCCAACCGGCCGTCAATCCCGCTGAAGTCGATCGATTCGGTGAAGCCCGCGTAGAACACCTCGCCGTTCACCGAGGGACCGACGACGACCTCGTTGCGCCGAAGTTGCATCGACGCCTGATCGAGCCGCGGCCGAGCGGCAAGCACCGCTGTTGGATCCAGGATGGCGACTGAGGATTCCCCCTCCGATTCGAGCAGGTGGGTCACCGTATTGCCGATCCGGGCCGCCGGCGTCGATCCGACCTGCACCTCGAAGCGTGCCGCCTCGGGATCGTCGAGCGCTGTTGTGACGACGTCCCGGAGGTCCGCTTCGACATTGTCCTCGATCTCGTCTCGCTCACGATAGTTCACGAGCAGGTCTGCGCCGCTGCCGGCGACAGCTTCGCACACATCCTGTAGCGCACTCTGGTAGAGCTCGGCGGCTTCTCGCTCGGTCAGTGGGGTCTCCGCGACGAGGTGTGGGAGGGCAGTCCCCGAAATCGGTGCGTCAGCGCGAACGACGACGGTAGCCATGCCAGTAGGTGGGAGACTCGTGCTCTTGTATGCGCTGCTTTCCGAGATTCATGTTGGCATATCGATGTGTCTCCGATCGTTTTGTGTTACCGTGTACCATTATGTCCGCCCCGGACGGAGACCGAAGCATGCAAGTCACGGAAATCATGTCGACGGACGTGGTTACCGTCGATCGCGACGCCTCGCTCCGAGATGCGGTCGGGAAGTTGCTCACACACGAGGTCGGGTCGGTTGTCGTCGTCAGCAACGAGGGCAATCCAGTGGGGATCGTCACCGAAACCGACGCGCTCAACGCGGGCTATCGAACGGGCAACCCCTTCGAAGACATTCGTGTGATGGATCTGGCCCATCGGCCGGTCATCACGACGAGTCCCTCCGCAACCGTCCAGTGGGTCGCCAGGAAAATGGCCGACAACGACGTCAAGAAGGTCCCGGTGATGGACGACCTCTCGCTCGTCGGCATGGTCACGCTCACCGATATCGTCTGGCGACTGTCGGACATCCGCGCCGAAGTCGGCGATATGTCTACTGCCCCGGAAGATTGGGAACTCGATTGACGCCGCCGCTGTCGTCGGCTACTTCCGGCGTTGCCCCTTTGTCTGTCGATAATCCCGGTCGAGTTCTTCGGCGAAGTGCTCGCGGAAGGCTGTCAATTCGCTTTCGCTGGCAGCCACCGGTTCGATCATCGGCAGGATCTCGAATCCGCGGCCCTGGATCGTCGTCGCGTGTTCGGCAGTCACGTCCAGTTCGTCGGCGCTTTCCATCGTGTACTCGAACGCCAGTGCTTCCAGTGGCTCCTGCCCGACAGCCACGATCAGTTCCGGGTTGATCCGGCGAAGTTCCGCCGTGCGATACCCCTCGCAGTTGTGCCGTTCCTCCTCGGTTGCGCTTCGATCCGAGTGGTGACACCGCGTGACGTAGGTGAGATAGACCTCCGTGAGGTCAGGTTCAGTGGTGTCGGGTGGGGAATCACTGAGGCCGACCGCCCCGAGAATTTCCTGTATTGTCTCGCCGGTCTCGTCGCCAGTGAACGGGATGCCGGTCCGATCTGCACCCGGCGTCGGAGCCGACCCGAGGACGATCACGTCCGCCGTCGGGTCGCCGTAGCCATGGACGACCTGCGTCCGTGACTCGACCAGCGCCGGGCAGTTGGTACAGTCCTCGTCCATGCTGTAGGGGTTCCGTGGATCCGGGATGTCCGGGCTCATGGTACCTGGATGGGGTGGGTGACTCAAAACGCGCGCGGTCGCGGCGAACGGCTTGCTGCCGGAGTCCACACGTTCTTGGCTCTGTCGCGCGTACACTGAACCATGAATCTGCGTCGCATCGGCCGCGTGGCGTACCTCGTCGCGTTCATCGCCATCCAGCAATTCACGTCCATCTTTGCCCAGTACCCGACACTCGAAGCGGTCGGGATCGTCGGCGTTGCCATTGTGGGGCTGGATGCGCTGGTGTGTGCGATCCGGCGCTGGCGCTCCCTAGATATGTCGCTGTTCGGTGGCGACGTGTCGGCTGGGGAGTGATCCGGAGTCGCCGTCACTCGTCGTCGATCGTCTCGGCCTGCGTCGCGGCGTCGTCGGGGTCGTTGACCGGACTCGAGGGATGGTAGTCGGTGTCGTACTCGCCGGGCCGGCCGTCGAGTCGGTCGGGGTTGATCCGTCCACCGAGCAGCATGAAGTCTAGCACCGTACAGTACAGGAGCCCCTCGACGACGGGGACGGCACGCGGCGGGAGAACGGGGTCGTGGCGGCCGACGACCTGGATCTCCTTGCGCTCGCCCGTCTCCCAGTCGACGGTCTCCTGGGCTTTCGGGATCGAGACCGGCGGATGCCAGGTGATCTCGCCGTAGATGGGGTCGCCGGTCGTGATCCCGCCCTGGATCCCGCCGTGGTCGTTGCCGACGGGGACCGGATCCCCATTCGAATCAAATTCCCAGTCCTCGTTGTACTCGCTACCGGCCATCGTCCGGGCGTCGCGGCCGACCCCGTACTCGAAGTCGTTGACCGCCGGGATCGAGTAGATCAGTTGTCCCAGCCGCGAAGGGATGGAGTCGAAGCGGGGCGCGCCGAGTCCCCGCGGGACGCCCTGGCATTCGAAGTAGACCGACCCGCCGATGGAATCACCTTCTTGCTGGTACTGTTCGGCCAGATCGCGCATCTCCTCGGCAGTTTCCGGGTGAGCACACCGGATGTCGTTTTCTTCGCTGTGTTCGAGCATCTCCTCGAAGGTGACATCCGGGGCTTCGATCTCGCCGATCTGGTTGACGTGAGCCTTGATCTGGACATCGTACTCGCTCTGGTCGAGGACCTGCTTGGCGATGGCACCCGCGGCGACCCAGTTGACCGTCTCCCGGGCCGAGGACCGGCCACCGCCGCCCCAGTTGCGCGTGCCGAACTTCGCCGAGTAGGTAAAGTCTCCGTGGGAGGGGCGGGGGGCCGTGACGAAGGGCTCGTACTTGCCCGAACGGGAATCCTTGTTCTGGATGACCATCCCGATCGGCGTGCCAGTCGTGTAGCCGTCCTGCAGGCCCGAGTTGATCGTGACGGCGTCGGGTTCGTCCCGCGAGGTCGTGATCATCGACTGGCCGGGTTTGCGCCGGTCGAGGTCGTGCTGGATGTCATCCTCGTCGAGTTCGACGCCCGCCGGGACGCCCGAAACCGTACACCCCATCGCCTCGCCGTGTGACTCGCCGTACGTGGTCACCTGAAAAAGCCGACCGAAGCTGTTACCGTTCATTGTCCCGGTGTGAGGCGCGGGCGCATTTAGGCTTTGAGATGGGTACGTGCCGCGCCGGTATCGATCTTGGCTGCAGATATCCGCGTTGAGTGGATGGTGACGACCGGCCAGTGTGTCGCTGTTGCCGTTACTCTCGACGTATTCTTACTAGTTCCTGACGTGGAAAGCGGCAGTAATCACCCATATTTATGATGCAAGTAACAGAACAGGCACGGTGATGGCGACTGCCCGGCGTAAGTTCGCACTCACGCTCTTGGTCGTGTCACTGATCGCACTCAGCGGCTGTGATTATCCACCCTCTCATTACGTGTGTCTATCCTGTGAACAGGGCATTGTCGCCGACGAAACACCGGAGAGTGTGACTGTTGAATCGAGTAACGTATCCATCGTGGTCAAGCCGGATGGGAGTGCACGGTGGCACGTCCGATCTAATCTTACTGGCCAGAGTGTCGAGACCTTACGTGAGAGTCCACATCGGGTAGATCGGCTTGCCGAGAGCGCAGTCGTTGATAAAATCTTTCACGACCTAGTGGCTCGCATTTCGATGCATGGTGGAAAAACGACCGATCTAACCGCCCGGATGAACGGATCGGAACTTTTCATGTCGTTCACCGTCGAAGACTTCGCCACACAAGGGTTCGGTGACGTGACGCTCGTATATTTCTTCCATCACGAGACAGCGGATTTCCACAGGTACGAACTTGGTGCGGATCAAGCCACGTTGACGACTGACGCAGACAAAATCGTGGTGAAACCACCCGACACGGGAATAGTGAGTGACAATCGACAATCTGTCGTGTGGGAGGGCAAGCGGACGCTCGTTCCGCGTGATTTCTACATCGTGTATGCACCATCCACGGAACTTGCGGACAGAGTCGACATGCGACTCACGCTCGCGACCCATCAGGCCGAGTGGCTCCTCCCGGAAGTGATCGCGATCTGGTTCATACTTACGGTCGTCAACGTGCCCGTACTGGCCGTCCTCACCTCACGAACGCAAGATCGATTCCCATTTCAGACCGTCGGGGAGGGAGAGTCAGTGTTCGATCGACTCACCGACCGGCCTCCTGTCGGGCTGATCGCTGTCGTTCTTGGAATTTCGGTGAGCGTGTTCGGCGTACTGCTATCCATTCCGGCGGTCGTTCAAAATGTCGAGCTCGTCCTCGCTCTGGTGCCACTTCTCCCAGCTACGTTGTTCTTTGTGCTCGGATTTGCCACTGGTCGCTATCCGCGAGTTGAACGGTCGGCCTTCCTGGCACTCCTCTGTCTCCCCATCCCTGGACTCGTGGCTCTCTTCTTGAACCCCTCTCATACTGGACCGGGAATAAATCACGTTGCGGAAGTACTTCCCGTCACGTACGGGATCTTATTCGTTACCGGCATTCCGCTGTTCTTCGCGGGGTACTTTCTCCAGGCTAGGGAATCGTCCACCGACAAAGAGCGATGAATTTGTTGCCCACTACTCGCCCGAGCGATCCGTCACCTTCTCGGCCATTTCGCCCAGGTCGACGCGCTTCTCACCGATCGACGCACCGACGAGCGCGCCGATGCCGGCTCCGGTACTGGCAGCCTTCCGGCTCACGAACCCGCCGACTGCGGCCCCGATGGCCCCGCCGATAGCTGCGAACTTTGCCCGACTGACCGCTTTTTCGATTCGCTTTCCCATACCTGAGGATATGTTCCGTGTGCTGATAATGGTGTCGAGCGATTTGCCGTGTCCCCTTCGTTCCAGAGACGCCCCTAGGTGTCCTCGCGTTGTTCGGAAAGATGTTCCCAGACCTCCGCACACCCACACCCGTCCTCGACATCTTCGAGGTGGTCGTCTTCAATGGACTGTGCAGCGTCTTCGGTCGTCTCCTCGTCAGCAGTGGACTGTCTCATGTCGGACATCTCAGCACCACTCCTCGTACTGGTGAACGCGCGCCGGGTTGAACGCGACCGGCGCGCGGTCGGTGTCATCGTACGCTTCCCGGTGGGCGCTGTAGGGGATCCACAGGTCGCCCTCGGGGTCGATATCCCGGGCCGTCGCCTCTCGGGCGCGATCCGCGTTCCACTGTGCGAGCTGTTCGACGGGCGCGAGGGCTTCGAGTGGTCTGGCGTCGAGTGAAGCCTCGGCACGGTCGAACGCCGCTGCCCCACGCTCGGTCCTGACCAGCACCGTCGACTCCCCCTGTGCGCTGCCGACGGTCCCAACCGTGAGGTCGGCCGTCCCCCCCGTCGCGTCGGCACACTCCAGACACCCGTCTAAGATCGCTCCCCGAAAGTCCCCGAGGGGGGCGCGCTCGTCTCCGCCATCGGTCAGGTCGATCCGGATCCCCTGGCCGACGAGATCCAGGCCCGCCACGTCGTCAGGATCGAGGCCGTACTCCCGGGAGAGGACGTGTTCGAGCCCCTCGTCGTCCAGCGCTTGCGTGCACGTGAGTGCGACCGTCAGGTCGACGTGATCGAGCGGGCGCGATTCGTCGAAACGGTCATCGCGGTAGGGGCTCCGGTCGAGTGCAGTCACGCCTTCGATCACGCAGGGCGTGCCGACAAGTGCCAGGCTCGGGTCCGCCGGGAGATCCGCATCAGCAAGCAGTTCCTCAAGCGCTGCAAGTTGCAACGGTTGGGTGAACAACGTCCCGGCGTATTCCTGAACCTCGGCCGGCGTGGTCGCCAGCGCTGGCTCGGCGAGTCCGGTGCCGTCCGTTGCTTCCGTGGCGACAACGGCCCCGTCGATCCCATCGGGGGATTCGAGCAGGGCCGCAAGCAATGCAGTGACGACCCCGCCGTGCTGTGCGCCGGCCACGTCGGCGGCCGCGCTTGCGGCGTAGCCGTCCTCGATCGGACCGATGCCGCCGTCGACCGTTTCGGGATCGGCACCGTCGAGCGTCGGCAGTCTTTCATACCGGAGACCGGCCCGCGGACAGGTGTCCCAGCAGCGCGAACAGCCCGTACACATCTTCACGAGGGTCGGCCGGCGATCGCTGTCGGCGATCCCGATCGAGTCCGAGGGGCAGGCGGCAACACACGAGCCACACTGCACACACCGATCGGCCTCGATGACGGCCTCGTCGAGGTGGCGAAAGCGCACTTTTCCGTCCGGTGGCTGTACGTCGGTCGTCGCTTCCCGTGGATCGTCGCCCACTGCGGGCGCACGGGGCTGTGGTGATTTCTCAGTCGGCATCGGTTCGGCCTCCGTTTGCAGCGGCTTCGACAGGATCTATTGCTGCTGGATGCAGTACCTCCGCGAGTCGATCATCGTCCGCCAGTCGACATAACTCGTGGAGTTGCTCACAATCGCGCCCTTCGCGTTCGAAGACCGCGACCAGTCGCTCGATCGCATCGGGGGCGGACTCGATGGGGACGCGTGGTGCGATCCAGGTCGCGAACTGTGGATCGACATTGAGTTTGCCGCCGACGGCGATGTCGACAGCACTCTCCACTCCGTCGTCGGTCTGGCGAGTTTCCCCAC
This sequence comes from Halorhabdus utahensis DSM 12940, assembly GCF_000023945.1. Lineage (NCBI taxonomy): Archaea > Methanobacteriati > Methanobacteriota > Halobacteria > Halobacteriales > Haloarculaceae > Halorhabdus > Halorhabdus utahensis. The sequence continues at coordinate 177,036 of NC_013158.1, read as the reverse complement.
GCAGGCCGATGTCGTCGATCTGTGGCTGGGCGCAGGAAGCGGTACACCCGCTGAAGCGCAGCCCGACCCGATCCTGATCGATGTCGACCCGCTCGTCGAGTTCGGCGGCCCAGCGTTTCGCGCGGGCTTTTGTTTCGACAAGGGCGTAATTACAGAACTCCCGACCGGTGCAGGTGACGACGCCGCGTGTGAACGGCCCGGGATCGGGGGAGTATTCGTCGAGCAACGGTTCGGCCCGCAGGTCGTCGAGATCCCCATCGGCAACGTCCGGAAGCAGGAGGTTCTGCTGGGTGGTCAATCGAATCTCGCCGTTCCCGTAGGATTCCGCGAGATCGGCCATCCCCCGGAAGTCCGTGCCGTCGATCCGGCCGACCGGGATCGAGAGGCCGACGTAATTGTCTCCGTCGGCCTGCTCGTGGACGCCGACGTGGTCGGGGTGGTGATGCGTGACAAGGTCCTCACCGGCAGATTCGAACTCGAAGGGGGCAAAGCGCTGTAGTTCCTCGCGGAACTGTTCGGCCCCCCACTCCTCGACGAGAAAGCGCAGGCGATTGACTGCCGTGTCGAGATAACTCCCGTGTTCGATGAACAGGTCCGCCGTGGCTCGCACCACGTCCACGACCTGGTCCCGTTCGACGAAGACATCGAGGTCGCTGGCGACGCGGGGGCTGTCCGAGAGGCCGCCCCCGGCGGCGAGGTTGAAGCCCACCCGATCGCCCTTCCGCGCGGGGGTGAATCCGAGGTCGTTGATCTCCGGCTGGGCACAGGCCCCGCGACAGCCGTTGACGCTAACCTTCAGCTTCCGGGGCAGGTTGGCGTACCGGCGGTCGGCCAGAAACGCCTCGGTGATCGCCTCGGCGACCGGGCGGGCGTCGAGCACCTCGTCGTCGGCGACGCCCGCTGCCGGACACGAGACGACGTTCCGGACGGAGTTGCCGCCGGTCTGGAACGTCGAGACGCCGGCCGGATCCAGCAGCTCCCAGATCTCGGGAACGTCCGCCATTCGGATCCAGTGGAACTGCACGTCCTGACGGGTAGTCACGTCGAGGTACCCGTCACCGAACGGCGACCTTTTGGGGTCGCGCTCTTCGGGCAGCGTGGCGTACTCCTCGGCGACGGTCCCGAGCGCCCTGGCCGCGTCGGCTGTCAGGACACCGCCCGGAATCTTCGTCCGGAACATGAAATAGCCGCTTTGCTTCTGCCCGTAGAGGCCGACCAGCTTGAGCTTCGCCGCGGCGTCCTCCCCGAGGGCTTCTTTGACCGCCGCTGGTCCCTGGTTGGCGTGTTCGCGGACGCGGCGCTTGATCTCGGCGGGGTCCCAGTCGTCGGTCTCGGTGCGAAGCCAGTCTTCGAGGCTCCCCTCGTAGAACCTGACGTCCCCGTAGCCGAGGTCTTCGAGTACCGCAAAGACGTAACTCAGTCGGCGAGCCGTGTTACAGTAGAGGACGACCGGTCGATCGGGTTCGAGGCCGTGTTCAGCGAGGGTTGACCCGATCGCTTCGACGCTCCGTCGTCGTCCGGTCTCGTCGTCGACGAAAACCTTCCAGTCGAGCTGGACGGCCCCGGGAATGTGGGCCTGCTCGAACTCCGGTTCGGTCCGGGTGTCGACGACGATCGCCTCGCCGTCGACTGCCGCCTCGACGTCCTCGCGGTCGGCGAGAAGAGTCTCGTCGAGGTCGTCCGGTTCGTATTCGACAGGCTCGACGTCCGGCTGTTCGACCGTGACGTCTGCCTCGCGTTCGTAGACGCTGTAGTCCCCGTCCAGGAGATACAGGTCGCCATCGTGACCGAACGCCGCAAGCGTCGCCAGGAAGCGAGCGGCGTAGACGCCACAGTCGTCGTCGTAGGCGATCACTGGATCGGTGGGGCTGATTCCGGCCTCACCGAGCCACGTTGCCAGGTCCGTCGGATCGGGCAGCATCCCCCTTGCGATCCCGGTCGGGTCCCGGAACCGATCGACTGGGATATTGGCTGCGCCCGGGACGTGACCGAGGTCGGTGTACGCCGCCGCCTCGCGGACGTCGACGATCGCCGCGTCTCGGTCGCCGAGCGCAGCCGGCGGGATGAATTCGATAGCACTCATGTGACAGTACTCCGTATTCGAACCTTACCGGTCATAGTTGCCTGCTTCGGCCCATCTCTTGCCGCGCCCCATGACGAAAATATATCGACTTATCCGCGGTATAATTCACTTTGTTGGAATACATTCGACCAGAGTTTGATTCTTTCAATCTCTGGGCCCAGGTCACCAGGTCCGCCAATATATCATCTTTCCGAGAGATGCTGTCTTCCCGTGAGTGACCGACCCCGATATTGGGGGCTATTATGAGCGCCGTCCGAAACCGTCTGTCCACTGTATACCGGTTGATAAATCGTTATTGATATGGGCCCATACGCAAGACAAAGCCGAATTGTGTCGCATTATGCGGTTATTTTTGCCGGTTTCTGGGAGGGGGCTCTGGCTCCAAAATCGGACAATCATGGACCATGGGCCCGTCGAGGTGGCTACAGCGAGATTTTCGGTGTCATCAAACAGCGAAGCGAAAACGGCGTCTTCTATGGGGCACGTTACGAACTGTCGGCGGTCGGAACCAGCATCCGGACCGTCGTTCCGTCCCCATCTGTGTCAAACGAAAGGGAGCCACCGGCGTCGGTGAGCGTCCAGTGGACGAACCACAGACCGAGGCCGCTGAGATGGGCCAGTTGGTCGTGTTCGTCGGACTCGATGACGCGTCGGACTGACTCGGGGATGCCGGGACCATCGTCCGCGATATCGACGGCGGTCATTCCGTCTGGTCCATCAGTCTTCGAGACGCTGATCGAAACCTGGGGTGTATCGCTGTCGGCGTGGATGACCGCGTTCGTGAGGAGTTCATCGAGCGCGGCCGGAAACATATGATTGGCCCAGATCGTGGCTTCCTCGGGTATCTCGGTCGTCACATCCACTGCATCCGTGATCGCTTCGCTGCGTTCGACGACAGAAGGGATGATCTCCGGGAGGTCGTACGTCTCGACGGACTCCCGTTCGTTTAACCGTCTGATCTGGCCCGCACGTTGAATGTAGGAGATGATCGCCTCCGTCTTCCGAAGAATCGTCTTGCATGGCTCGGATAGATCCTCCTCATCACGCTGGGATTCGACGACGTACTCGGCGTGGCCCTCGATCACGTTGAGGTCGTTGCGAAGGTTGTGCCGCAGTACTCGATGGAGAACGTGCAATTCCTCGTTCCGCCGTTCGAGTCGGCGATTGGTCCGTTCGAGCTGGTGGCGACTCGCGACACTGATGGCGTAGATGAACCCGGCAGTGACCAGAATCTCGACCGCGCCCTTGAGCGCCTGGATCTGACTGCGAAGGGGCTCGGCGAAAATACTGGCAAATATGACATCTGAGATATACAGCCCGACGAATCCAAAGAGGAGGTACACCGCAGCGATGCGCCGTGGCGTCAAGTCCCACTGGGACAGCGAGGCCCTGAAGTTCCCGACGAGCCCTGGTTCGGGCCACGCTTCACTTGATCGCGATGCAAACCAGTCCATACATGGTAATATTACCAGAAACCTAAGAAGACTAGGGGCATACCCAGTAGATTACCGGGTTTCGGACCCAAATCACCGGATCATGCCCGCTTCAGTGCTCATCTCAATCAAATCATATAACACGGGCTACTGGATCACGCTGGATGACTTCCTACCCACTGGTTGCGGACCCACAAATTGAGGGTATTCCGGGTCCAAACAGGGGTGATGCTCGGGATACTCCGCCGCGTTGGGTACGGATGGATCGCCCTGCAGGGACTGCTCGCCGCCCTCCTGCCGAAACAACTGGTCCGGCTTTCGACGCGACTCTCACTCTGTGGCTTCGAAAATCCCGGGGAACTCGAACCCAAAGCGTGGTATCTCGATGCGGTACGAGCAGCCGGCGTTGGACTCCTCGCCGCGGGTATCACAGGTCTGCTACTCGAACGTGGCGAGGACGACACTGACGAGCCGGCGGTCGATATCGACGCACCCCCCGAACCCGAGGAAGCCTGATCGGATCGCCTCCCTTCCCCATTTTCGCTGGCCCGATAGCAGGCCGCCGTGCCATCGTTGCCCATCGACGCGGCCGGTAGAACGCTACCGAATATGTTCGGCAAATGTGGCAGGATGCGAGCGGTCCAACGGGGGCGTATGCGTACCCTCACGCAGGACGTAGATACTGAAAAGGGGCCGCCGGTCGCGATAACGCTGCATCACGTGGCCCTTGCGGTGCTGGTCGCACTCGCCGGGCAGATACTCGCTGTGGCGACCGTCGACAACCCGATCGGACTCTCGGGGATCGCTCACACCCATCTGTTTCTCGCCGGTTTCGTCGGTGTGACGATCATGGGAGCGATGACCCAGTTCGTCCCCGTCTGGTCCGGCGTTGGACTGTACTCCCAGCGGCTGAGTGCGGTCGAAGCCTGGCTAGTCGTTGCGGGCCTCGCCGGTTTCGTCGCCTCGATGCTTACTGCAGAACTGACGATGTTGCACGTCGCCGGGACGCTGCTGGTCGCCGGGATCTGGGTGTTCGTCTACAACATCGGGCGGACGCTCTGGCGTGCGCGACCACTCGACACAACGGAGTGGCACTTCGTCATCGCGCTGCTGGCGTTTTTCCTCCTGACTATCCTGGGATATCTCCTCTCTCTTGATTATACCCAACCGCTGTTTATCGGTCTCGCGATCAGCCGGACGGGCGTTGCGAGCGCCCACGTGACCGTCGCTGTCTTCGGGGCTTTTCTGACCACGGTGATCGGTGCGCTCTATCAGCTTGGCGAGATGTTCACACAGGCAGATGACGACCGCCTCGACAGGCTCGTCCAGCGCGGCGAACTCGTCGCGTACCCGTTCGGTGTCGGGGCCCTGGCTCTCGGGCGGTTGCTCGGACACGCTCTCCTCGCCCGAATCGGTGTCGTCTTCGTGACTGGGTCGATCGCCATCGTTGGGCTCTCCCTCGCCCGGAAGCTATTTCGATCCCGGACCGAGATTTCGACCGTCCTCGTACGGTACGCGGTCGTCGCGTTCGCCATGGTCATCTGGGCGGGCCTGACACTCCCAGCCTGGCTGGCCGAACCGACCAACCGCCTGACAGTGCTCGGTACGCCGGCGAGTGAGCCCGTCCTGCTGGTCGGCGTGCTCGGGTTCGTCGTGATCGGGACGCTGTATCACATTGTGCCCTTCCTCGTCTGGCTGGAAACCTACAGCGACCGCATCGGCTACGAGCCCGTCCCGATGGTCGAAGACCTCTACGACAGTCGGCTCGCGAACGCAGACTTTCTCGTCCTCCTGGCTGGCGTGCTCATTCAGGCCGTCGGTGGAGCCATGGACGTCGGTTCCACGATTGAACTTGCCGGTGTCGTTGCCATCGGGGCTGGGTTTGCCATCGTCGCGGTCAACCTCGGGTTGACCGTCCACCACCACGGACCACACTCGCCTGGCAGGGTATTGTTCCCGTCACTGTCGGCTTCGCCAGCCGAGGACACCTGAAGGCAACTGGCGTCTGTTCGCGATACCGGCCACGGGCCCGAACACGTTCGGCACAACCTCCGGGGTGCCCGGAGACATACGTGAAACCATGAAGCGACTCGGTGCAAGCAGCGACACGTTCGACGAGGAAGGGTCGTTTGTCCCCGAGAATGTACCTGAACCGGACGCATTTCTCGACGGGCACGATGTCCTGACGGGCGAAGATCACGTCGACTTTCACGCGACAACCTGGGACGTCTTCGAGGAACGCGGCGTCTACGACATGACCTTCGGCTACAACCTGGCGAAGCTGAATCTCGATACGCGTCATCCAGGTGCCGGTTTTCGCTACGCCGAGGACACCGACGAAGATGGCGTCCTCAGGGCGGAGTTCACGCCGACGACGGAGTTCTGTCCGGCCGGCAATTCCCTGGCGATCGGCGCGTTCCGGGCCTGGAACGGACTTGCCGAGCGCCACGACTACGATCTGGTTCGAGTCCGCGTCGCCGAGATGCATAACGAGAGCGAGTCGCTGAACGACGACCTCCAGCGTCTTGAAGAGATATTCGAGGAGACTGGTGAGGTTCCAGGTCCCGATGCCCTCACGGAGGAATCGCCATGAACGCCGGGGATCCGGTGGCGGCGAGTGGGGCCCCTGACGACCGCTCGACAGTCGAATTGGATGTTCGGAACCTCGGCCCGCCCAAGCCGTTGCAGAAAACGCTGGAAGCGACAGCCGACCTCGCCGACGATGAAGTACTGGTCCAGTTCAACGATCGCGCGCCACAGCATCTCTATCCGAAACTCGACGATCGCGGCCTCTCTCACGACACTGTCGAGACCGACGACGCGACGGTCACCGTGATCTGGCGCGAAAGCTAAGGGCTGGTCGTCGCTGTTTTCGTGAAAAGCGTGCGCCGTTACTCGCCCCAGTCTTCTTCGAGTTCCGGGGCAGGTTCGAGCGTCGCGGGATCGTCCGCGACGACTTCGAGTTCCGCGCCACAGGTGGCACAGTCGACGATCTCTCCGACTTCGACGTCGTCGTGCAGGGAAACCTCGGCCCCGCATTCCGGGCAGTCTGTCATACGGGTGAATCGACGCTCGCGGGTGACTTGAAGGGATTGATTCGCGTCTGGGACACTCAGACAGTCAGCGCCGATCAGTTGTCGGGTACGCTTCCAGTGGATTCGCCGCCATCGGTCGCCGCATGGCTGGCATCTTCACCACCCTTCTCAGTGGCGGGCTGGTCGTCTGCCCGTTCCGATCCCGGGGCATCGTTTTCGTACTCGTATGGGGCTCGATCACCTTTGCTCCCCTCGTAGGCCGGGTTCCGTACCCACTCGCCGTTGTCGTCTTCAATCAGGTACTCGCCGTAGTACGGGACTCGTTCGGCGACGGTATCTCTGAGCGCTGCTTCGATGGCCTCCCGGGAGCGATCGCCCAGCGACCGGAGGTCGTCGTTGCGGTTGAGACAGCCCTTCAGATAGCCGTCGTGGGTGACGCGAACGCGGTGGCAGTTCTCACAGAAGTCCGTGTTGCCCACGGGATCGACCACTTCGACGAGGCCGCCATCGCCGTCATCAGGAGTCCCGTCGATCCAGTAGCGCGTCCGGTCGTGCATCTCACGGGCGGTGACTTCGGTGGCCTGCTCGGCCAGCCAGTCGTGGACACGGTCGATGTCGATCGCCCACTCGGGCCGGCCGGCGAGTTCGGGCATGTACTCGATGAGTTGCAGGCGCAGGCCGTCGCCGTCGGCGACATGCTCGACCATCTCCGGGACGTAGCCGGCAGTGTGCTCGAAGACGACCATGTTGAGTTTGACTGGCGCGAGGCCGGCGTCGAGGGCGGCCTCGACGCCCGAGAGCACCTGGTCGTAGGCCCCCGACTGCGTGAGCGTCGCGAAGTCCTCCGGATCGAGGGCGTCTTGTGAGACGTTGACGCGTTCGAGCCCCGCGTCAGCCAGCTCGGCCGCGCGATCGGGGAGGAAGGTTCCGTTTGTCGTCATTGACGTCTCGACGCCCGCGGGCGTCCGGCGAACGATCTCCCCCAGATCGGTCCGGAGCATCGGCTCGCCGCCGGTGAACTTCACGGCCTCGACACCGTGGTCGGCGGCGACCTCGATGACGCGGACGACTTCATCGGTCGAAAGCTCCTCCTCGCTCGGCGCCATCGGCCCGCGCGTGTCGCCCAGCCCCTCGTTGTGACAGTACACGCAATCGAAATTGCACCGGTCGGTCAGCGACACTCGCAGACCGGTGAGTTCACGACCGAAGTCGTCTTCCAGCATCTACCATCACAAGGTGACCCGGCTTCAAATAGGCCACGCCGAAGACGTTCCACCGATCAAGTCGAACTGCCGGCCCGCGGCTTCAAATACCGGAACAGAACCACTCTCGAAATATACATGCGAATGGATCCAACCAGCGACCAGCGGAGGGAGTGCCGGTGAGCCACCGCGCTCTTGTCGTGATCCCCACCGAGGATGGGTGGTGGCATGGGGAGACGACCTGGCAGGATGGACGCACCAAACCAATTGACGGCTGGCGGCCGCCCCGAAAACCCCCATCTGCGGCTGACTCGCTTCGGGATGTCGTCGAGTCGCTCGATTTCGCCCGGTTTGACGGCATGTACCGTCGCGCTGGTGGCGAGTGGACGGCGTTTGTGATGTGTTGGCTGGCCGTCGAGCACTATCTGGGGAAGCCAGTCCCGGAACCATGCGGTGACGGGGCGGTAGTTGCGATCTACTCTCCACGGGATGGGCCAGCGCTACGAACCTGGCTCCGGGGGGCGAAAGCGACCGTCGCCGACGCCGTCCGAACCAACGGACTGTCGATCGCGGCGGGACGACGACGGTTGCTGGCGGGACTTCGTCACCGAGCGGGGAATCGTGAGCTGGTCGTCGGAGATCCTCCCGGATGTGATCGCGACACGCGACGCTTTTGTGACCGGCCCGGCTACCAAAATCCGTGACCGATACGGGTGACGATCACGGGCCAACGTTCGAGCGGACTCCCGAACTGGCAGTCGATCCGCCGGCCGAGACTGCCCGCGAACGAATCGCCGGAGCTGTCGATCGAGGCGACATGGTGACGGTCTTCGGTCGCTGTCGCGTCGAGTACGACGGCCGTGCGAAAAGCACACTCGGTCCCGGCGATCGACTGCTCGTGCTCAAACCCGACGGCACGGCACTGGTCCACACCGACGAGGGCCATCAGCCGGTCAACTGGCAGCCACCGGGCTCGACGCACGAAGTGGGGCTTGACGACGCCCAGCTTCACATCGAAAGCCGCCGGACAGGTCCGGAAGAATATCTCGAAGTCACGTTCGAATCGATCGAATACGTCACGACTGTCGACGTGACTGATCCGGAGGACCTCTCGCTGTCCGGCACGGAGGAAGACCTCCGCGAGCGGGTTCTGGAGTCGCCCGGGTTGATCGAGCCTGATTTCGAACCGCTGGCGACCGAGCGATCGACACCCGCCGGCGCAATTGACATCTACGGCGAGGACAGCGAGAACCGGGCAGTCGTGGTCGAACTCAAACGCCGGCGGGTCGGGCCGGACGCCGTCGGCCAGCTCGACCGCTACGTCGACGCGCTGGCCCGAGATCTCCACGCTGACCGGGAGATACGTGGCATCCTCGTCGCGCCCTCGGCGACGGACCGAGCGCAGGAACTCCTGGCCGAAAAGAACCTGGAGTTCGTTGCACTGGAGCCGATGCCGGGCGAGGAGTGACTGACCGTGTTCGATCGGCCGTGTCGAGGCCCCAGTCCTTTATCCGCTCGCCACCGTAGCGCTGTTCGTGACATCGAAGGTTTGTATCGTCGGTGCCGGCATCGCCGGAGCAGGAGCAGCGTACGCGCTGGACGAGGCAGCCGAGGTGACGGTCTTCGAGGCGGAGGACATCGGCGGGCGGATGGTCTCGGCCCACCGGGAGGACTGTGTCTACGATTACGGTGCCAACTACGTCGATCCACCGAACGACCGCGTCGAAGAGCGCTTCCGTTCGGTCGTCGGTGACAGACTCGCCGAGACGACCGGGGACGTCTGGGTGTTCGACGAATCCGGTGAAGTCGAGGAGGGCCGGCCGAATCAGGGAGTCAAACTGTCCGGGCGTGACGGCATCGACGAAATCGTCCGTGCGTTCCTCGATGCCAGCGACGCGACAGTTCAGGAGCAGACAGCTGTCAACCGGCTCGCTCGTACAGCGGACGGGTGGGCGGTTACTGCCGACGGCGAACGGTTGGCGTCCGATGCGGTCGTCGTGACGCCGCCGGCCGGGGATCTCCTCGCCAAAGCGGACTGGGAAGCCGACTTCAGAGAAACGCTGGTGGCCGCCCGGCAGCGACAGTCCTATCGGACGATCGATTCGGTCGCGCTCCATTATCCCTTCGAGATGGACGTACCTTATTACGCCCTGGTCAACACCGACAAGGAACACGCCGTCGGGTGGCTCTCCAGGGAGTCGTGCAAACCTGGCCACGTCCCCGATGGCGAGGAGATCCTGATCGTCCAGTTGAGTCCAGCCTGGGCAGCCGGACGTCCTGACGCGACGCCGGCGGAAGCGGCCGACGCCGCGAGCACTCACGCCGCGACGCTGCTGGCCGACGACCGACTGGCCGAGCCGGACTGGTGGGATCATGAACGATTCAGATACGCTTTGCCCGGGGACCGGGTCAATCCGGCCCTGTTTGAGCAGGCACTCGAGCACGACCTCGGCCTCGCCGGCGACTGGCTCGCCGGGACCGGCCGAACGCACGCCGCCCTGGAAACGGGACTTGAGGCGGGCCGACGACTCTCGACTCGGCTTTGAGATCCGTGGGGAAGACTTATGGCACATACGACGGACGCACGATCATGTCACTTGATTCGACCGCCAGCGACGCGGATCCGATCACCGACTACATCGAAGAGGGTGCACGGATCGCCGCCATTCTGATCGTCTGGGGCATCATCGCCGTCGCAGTCGGCTGGTTGTTCGAAGATGTCGTCGCGGTCAACCGCCCCGGCGTTTTCGGGTTGAATCTCGGGGCGATCTTCTGGCTGACGGGCATGCTCAACGCCCTGTTGTACGTGTGTTTCCGGACTGTCGATCACTACCGTCACTGAGGGATCAGTCGGCAGGAGTCACGCCGGATCCGCAGCGACCGGCATTTCGAACAGCGTAACCTCACAGTCCTCACAGGAGACGGTTGCGACCTCATAATCGTTACAGCAGGAGGTCACGACGTCCGTGTCGAAGGACGCGTGTCCCCCACAGTCGGGACAGAATTCGAGATACAGTCGGACGCTGCCGGCAAATTTGCTCCGTTCGGCAGCCGACCGATCCGGCCAGTCGCCATCCCGCTGTTCGAAGACGTGACAGGCCGCGAGGTCGGCGACCATCGCGGGATGTGATACCCACTGCGCGAGCAACCGACCGTCGTGTCGCACGTGAACGGCCTGTTCTGTTTCGTCGATCTGAATCTCCCCATCCACGTCGAAGACATCCGCGATAACCGTATCGAGTGCCTCCTCGTCGAGTGCTTCGATCGCAGACCGCCACTCGCGCCGAAACGACGGCTGGAGCTTGAAGTCCTCGCCGTCGCCCGCAAACTCCAAACAGTCGATGTCGAGCAAGACGCGCTCGACATCCAGCTGTTGGTCCGCCTCGGACTCGTCCGGAGTGCGCTGTTCCGAGAGGGTCTCCCACGTCTCAGCACACCCGCCGCCGTCGACCGACTCGCTGATCTCTTGTTGATGTTGCTCGTATCCGCGATCGTCGTTCTCCAGATCGCCTGTCATGTTTGATAGTATCATACGGATATCTTTTTAAAACTACTGGTCGGCCGCCGCCGTTCCCCGGGCGAGCCGATCAGTGTTCGTGATCGGCCGGCTCGCCCGCGTGATCGTGTTTGTGCGCCCGATCACTGTCGACTTTGTCGGCCCCGGACCCACCGCTACCGACAACGACGACTTTCACCTGCTTGACGCCGCCGATCGCTCGCAGGCGGTTGGCCAGTTCGTCGATCTGGCCGGCGGTGCCATCGACCACGAGCGTCTCCATACAGCGGTCCTCCGAGAGGTGGATGTGCTGGACCGACGTGACGACGTCGGCGTACTCGTGTTGGATCGTCTGGAGGCGGCCGGCCACGTCGCTGTCGTGGTCATGCTCGTGAGCGATGACGATCGTGCCGTAGTGACGCGTCTCGTCGCCGCCCTCCCATTCATAGGTCGTGAAGAAGTCACGCAACGCGTCCCGGACGGCCTCCGATCGGCTCGCGTAGTCCCACTCGGTGACGATGCCGTCGAGGCGGTCGGTCATCTCGGGCGGCAACGTCAGACTCACCCTGTCGAGGTCGTCGGCCATACACCCGATTGACCGGCCGGTCATATCAGCCTTGTAGCTTCCGTTCCCAGTATTACTCAAACTCCGAAACGTATTATTACCTGGCGTGACCTACCACCGGCTATCGATGCACATCGCCGACGGATACCTCGACCTCTGGATCGCCGCCGGGGCGGCCCTGCTGTCGGTCCTTGTCCTGGCGTGGGCCGCGCGGCGCTCGGCGGGCGACCTCGACGGCCCCCACGCACCGTTGCTGGGCGTCACGGCGGCCGCGATCTTCGCTGCACAGATGCTGAACCTTCCCATCCCCGGCGGGACGAGCGTCCACTTCGTCGGCGGGGCCTTCGCTGCCATTCTGCTTGGCCCCCATCTCGCGGCGCTGGCGATGACCAGCGTCTTCGCGATCCAGGCGCTGGTGTTCGGCGACGGCGGCCTGCTCGTCATGGGTGGCAACGTCCTCGCGATGGCGATCGTGCAGGTCTACGTCGGCTACGCCGTCTACCGGGCGCTGGCTCCCTATCACGAGCGCGGGGCCGTCTTCGCCGCCGGCTGGGTCGGCATCTCCGCGGCCGCCCTCGTCGCGGCGGTCATGCTCGGCGTCTCCGAGGCTTTCGCCTACGAACTGTCGACCGTGCTGGCGATCGTCGGCGGCTGGCACGTCCTCCTGGGGATCGCCGAGGGCGCGATCACGCTGCTGGCCTACGAGTTCGTCGCCGAAGCCCGTCCCGACCTGCTCGCCGAGCGGACGCCGACGATCGACCGGCGTCGACTCCTCCGTCGCGGGGCCGGCGTCGTCGGTGGCCTGGTGGTCCTCTCGCCGCTGTTCGCCTGGGCGGCCGGACAGGTCGGCTACACTGAACCGTTAGAACACGCTGCGAGTGCGACCGGCGCGACCGCCCACGCCGTCTCGACGCTGCCCGCCCTGCTCCCGGACTACGGGCTCGCGGGCGTCGATCCCTACGTTGGGACGCTCGTCTCGGGGCTCGTCGGCGCGGCGCTCGTCCTCGTGATCGGCTGGCTCGCCGGCCGCCCGCTGACCGCCCAACGTGACCCGCGCTGACCCCGTCAGCCGATCGGCGGGCACGCTGACCGATCGGACACGAGGTCTCCTGGCCGACGAGCGCGTCGCCGATCGACGGGGCTGGCTCCAGGCCGTCCACCCTGTTCTGAAACTGCTCGGCGTCCTGGCGCTGCTGGTCGTCACCGTCACGTTCGACCGGCCGGGGCCACCCGCCGCGATGCTCGCCCTCTCTGTCCTCGCGGCAGTCCTCTCCCGGGTCCCGCTGGGCACCCACGCGCTCCGGACGGGCGTGCCCATGGCCGTCTCGCTGCTGATCGTCGCGCCACAGGCCGTCCTCGTCCCGGGCGCGACGCTCGCCGGGCCGGTCACCCTTTCCGGCGCGGCCTACGTCGCGACGTTCACCCTCCGCGTCGGCGCGAGCGTCTCGCTGCTCGGGCTGTTGCTCTCGACGACGCGGTTCGCCGCGCTGGTGGGTGCCCTGCGGACGCTCCGCGTTCCCCGAACGGTCGTCACGCTGCTGGCGATCACCTACCGGTACCTGCTGGTCGTCTTCGAAGAACTCTCGCGGCTCGTGCTCGCGAGGCGGAGTCGTCGGATCAGATCCGCCACGCTGCGGGAGTCCTGGCGTGAAGCCGGTTCGCTGCTCGGAACCTTCCTCCTGCGAGCGCTGGACCGCGGTGAGCGCGTCGGGCGGGCGGCCCGTTCGCGGGGCGGGACGGCGGGCCGGGCGTACGCCCGACAGCACGCGATCGGCTTGCCTGACGCCGCCTTTGCGTTCATCGTCTTCGCGACCGTCGCGGCGGGGGTGTTGCTGGCGTGAACACCCTCGACGCTCGCGATCTCTCGTTTGCGTACCCCGATGGCACGACCGCCCTCGGGGGGATCGACCTGACGATCGAGGCGGGCGAGCGCGTGGCGATCCTCGGTCCCAATGGCGCGGGCAAGAGCACGCTGCTCTCGCTGCTGGCGGGCCTGCGCGACCCCGCGAGTGGCGAGGTGCGGTACTTCGGGACCGACGAATCGGCCGACGACCTCCGCGATCGGATCGCCCACTGCCCGCAGACGCCTGCGGACTACCTGTTCAACGCGACCGTCCGTGAGGACCTCGAATACGGTCCGGCACAGCTTGGCATCGACCGCGGGACGGCGACCGGGCGGATCGACGCGCTCGCCGCCGAGTTCGGACTCGATGGATTGCTGGAGAAGCCGCCCTTCAGGCTCAGCGGCGGCGAGCAGCGCCGGGCTTCCCTGGCCGCGGCCCTCGCCGTCGATCCGGAGCTCGTCCTGCTCGACGAACCCGTCGCCGACGTCGACGCCGACCACCGGGAGATGATCCTCGACGCACTCGACCGTCGCAACGAGGCGGGAACCACGATCGTCGTCTCGACGCCTGATGCCGACCTGGTGCCACGGATTGCCGACCGCGTCGTGTTGCTGGATCGCACGGGATCGATCGTCCGCGATGGCCAGGTCCGGGAGGTGCTGACCGACCACGAGTCTCTGTCGGCGGTCGGCGTCTCGCCGCCGCGCGTCACGGAAGCGTTCGTCCGTGCCGGGTTCCCTGACCCACCGCTCACTGTCGAGGAGGCAGTCGACCGATTGACCCAAGTGACCGACGACGTCGACGAGTGAGTACTCCGGACCGTCCGTTCGGGCACCCGGGAAGATGTGAATCGCATGAATTGAGTCGGTAAGATAAAGTTACTTGTGATGTTATGAATGAGTTACTATCGTATGTCCGAATTGGTCTCCCGCCGCCGCCTCCTCTCGACGTGTGGAGCGCTCGGAATCGGATCGTTAGCCGGCTGTTCGGGCTTTCTCGGAAGCGAGGAGTCCCTCGGCTCGTGGCCGATGACCGGATACGGACCCGGAAATACCGCGTTCAATCCCTCGGCATCGGGACCGAAAGACTCCCTTTCGGAGGCCTGGAGCGTCTCAGCCGGGGACCTCAGAAGTGACGCCGGTGTCGAGCAACACCTAACGCCGCACGTGTCCCCGCCGGTCGTCGCTGACGGATCGATCTTCGTCGCGTCCTGGGAGGGAATTAGCGGTCGCGAATTCAGCACGGCGTGTCACCTCCACAAGATAGCGGATGACGGTGAGATCGCGTGGTCGAGTGACCCACTCACGTCCACGGTCATTGTGGCTGAGCGGCCAGTGTCTCTCTCCGTCGTCTCCGGGACGGTGTATGTCGTCGCTCCCGACGCCGATCACGAGACTGGACTGTGGGCGCTTGATGCTGAGTCCGGCGACATACTGTGGGAACACGAGAAGTATGCGCTGGGCGATCCGATCGTCCGCGACGGAGAAGTGATCGTGCAAGGGAACACAGACATCGGGACGGTCTACGCCACCTCGACAGACGGGTCTCACGCCTGGACGTTCTCGGCGACGACTGCGGACGGCGACGTCGTTCCTGCCGACGGTACCGGGGCCGCTGACGGAGAGCGGACGTACGTCCCGATGTACGGCGGCGGCATCGTCGCCGTCGATCGCTCGGGCGAACGTGACTGGTACACCGACGAGTTCCTCACGGATCAGTCCGGCGAGAGAGCCGCGCTGAGGAGCATCGTCGCGGGCGATTCGATCTACGCTTCCGTCGGTATGATAACCGTTTCCGACGGGAAGCTCGTGGCGCTCGACCCGACGGATGGATCCGTTCGCTGGGAGTTCAAACCCGACTTCGACGCCGAACGTCGCCAGACTGCCCTCGAGAACGTTCCCGCAGGCTACAACCCCGGGGGATTGCATCTCGGCGTCTACGGCAAACCTGCGCTGGCCGACGGGACAGTTTACATGTTCGGATATGAACTCACGGAGTCAGATCTCGGCGAATGGTGGCACAAAGACACGCCCGAGTACATGGTTCCGAAATTCTACGCGCTCTCGGCTGACAGCGGTGACGTGGAGTGGACGGTTCCGCTCGACGGCCTGTACCCGGGTATGTTCCCGATCGTCGCCGACGGAACGATATATCTCTCCGTCGCTGGTGAGGAGGAGGGTCAGTTATTGGCGATCGACGCCGATTCCGGGGACATTATCGATCGAATGTCGGGGTATCCGTCGGTTGTAACCGGCGTTGCGGTTGCCGGCGAGCGGCTGTACGTCAGCGAATTCTCCGGGGACCTGCTCGCCATCGGCCCGACGTGAACGGCTGGCAGGGGGATCGCCGACCCGTGCGAGAAACCGGTAGCCGACCCGGCGTTATGCTTCGAGGACAGTTGCCTCCTCCAGGTTCCAGTCGGTGAGATAGGGGCGTTCAGCGTCGACGAGGTCGACAAAGAGGCTTCGGGCGTCTTCGGGCGGCAGCGTCACGAGTGGATCGTTCAGGAACGCCCGGTACGCCAGATCGAGGTCGCCAGCGAATCCGGCCTCGATCAGCGTCTCCTGATTGCTCACGTGCGTTCTGACCATGCTCCGGACCTGCTCCGGCAGGTCGCCGGCGGCGTGCGGGACGATGTCGTCGCCCGTCACCAGCGCGTTGGTCTCGACGATCGCACCCTCGCGAACCCCGGAAAGTTGCCCCCGGTTGGGGAGGTTGACGTTCGTGACCAGTTCCTCGCCGCCGAGCAGTGCCGTCATGAGCTCGACCATCTTCTCGCCGGTGTCGGTGAATTCGAACTCCTCGGTGCCTTCCAGATGGCGCTCGCGCTGGCGCTCGTTCGTCGGCCAGTGCTCGATCCGGTGGTCGCTCGGCGTAAGGCGGATCCCCCACCGCTGGACGTCTTGCGGATCGTCGATGTTCAGGTACCACGGGACGAACTCGGCGAGGTGGCGGTCGCCCGCGGCGGGGAAGAGCCCGAAGCGTCGATAGAGATCCAGCGCGATCTGATCGTTGTCGACGTAGAAGGTCTCGCCGTCGAGGTCGCCGGGTTCGAATCCGCCAGGGAGCGGGAGCTGGGAATCGAGTTCGGCGTCGATCACGTCGAAGACGCCCTCGCTTCGGAAGCGGACGTCGTCGATCCAGGTGAAGTGGTTGATTCCCTTGACGTTCACCCGGAGGTCGTCGCCGTCGACGTCCGCGACGTCGCGGTGCTTCTCGACATAGGCGGCGAGGTCCTCCTTGACGTGGAGCACTTCGTGACAGAGCCCGACGGCCTTGATATCGGGGAATTCCTCATAGAGCGTCCGGGTGCAGACGGTCATCGGGTTGGTGTAGTTGAGCACCCAGGCGTCGGGACAGTGTTCGCGGATCGCGGCCGCGATCTCGCGATACTGGGGGATGGCCCGCATCGCCCGAAAGGTTCCGCCCGGGCCGACCGTGTCGCCGACGGACTGGTAGATGCCGTACTCGGCGGGGATGTCGAGGTCGTGGGCGAACGTCTCGGCCGGCGGGTCCTGCGTCGAGAGGACAACGACGTCCGCGCCCGAAAGCGCGTCGGCGAGGGACGGGACGGCCCGGTAGTCCCACTCGGCGATCGCTTCCTCGCGATCCTGGATCAGCTCGCCGAGGCGGGCGTTCTGTTCGGCGCTCTCCTGGTCGACGTCGTAGAGGCGAACCTCGCCCTCGAGAGTGTGCTGTCTGGCGAGGTCGGTCATCATCTTGCCCGCCCAGTCGCGAGAACCGCCGCCGACGAACCCGATCGACACGTCCTCGAACCGGCCGTCTTCCTCGTGGGACTCACACATAGCAAGCACCAGGAAAGCAGAGCCCAGGAAAGTACTGGTTCCGGCTTCTCGGAGAGATCGGCCTGGCGCGGAGTCGATCAGAATCCGAACAGTTCCTTCGGCCGGTCGTACGCCATTCGTTCAACGAGGTCGCGGGCCTCCGGCTTGGGAACCTGCCCGCGTTCGACCATGTCGCCGACGGCGTTGGCGAGACTCCGGCGGAACATCTCGAAGCGCGAGCCATACGAGACGAGCTTTCGGGAATCGCTGACCATCCCCGCATAGTTCGAGAGGAGATCGACCGTCCCGACGTACTTCAGCTGTTGTTCCATCCCGAACGGGCTGTCGTTGAACCACCAGGCTGCGCCGAGGCTGACGTTCGGGAACGCCCGTGCTATCGTCGCCGTCGTCGGGTAGTGCGTTGGGTCGACCGTATAGAGGACGATATCGAGTTCCCCGTCGAACGTGTTGAGGAAGTATTCCAGCGCATCGACGAGTTCGACGTCCTGCGTGGAGATGTCGCCGCCGGTGTCGGGACCCAACCTCTCGTAGAGGTCCCAACGGTAGTCCCGGACGGCCCCGATGTGGAGCTGGGTCACCCAGTCGGTCTCGCGGTTCCACTCGCCGATCTGCTCGAGCATGAAGGCCTCGAAGTCCCGGACTTCGTCGGGATCGAGGTTCGCGCCGGCGATTGCTCGCTTGTAGATCCGCGCGGCGCGCTCCTCGCTGACAGGTTTCGAGATCGGCTGCTTGATTCCCAGATCACTTGCGACGCAACCGTGGTCGTCGAAGTGGTCGTGGCTGTCTTCCATTGCGGCGAGGAACCCATCGAGCGTAGTCGTCTCGATCCCGCGCGCTTCTTCGAGTTCGTCGACGAAATCCCGCCAGCCGTCGTCGGCGATCTTGATCGCCCGGTCGGGCCGCCAGGTCGGCTTGACCGCGATCCCGTCGAGTTCCTCGGCCGCACGCTCGTGATACGTGAGATCGTCCGTGGGATCGTCGGTCGAGCACATGACCTCGACGTTCATGTCCTCGAGGAGTGCCTGGGGCTTGTACTCGGGCTGATCGAGGAGGTCTTTCGTCTTTGTCCAGATCTCCTCGGCTGTCTCGGGTGAGATCCGCTTTTCGATGCCGAATCGGCGCTTGAGGTCGAGATGGACCCACTCGTAGGTCGGATTGCCGACCAATTCGGGGAAGATCTCCGCGAGGGCGAGCCACTTCTCCTTGTTCGAGGCGTCGCCGGTGATCCTCTCCTCGGGGACGCCGCGCTTGCGCATGAGTTCCCAGACGTAGTGATCGGTCGCACCCTGGACTTCCCAGATGTCCGACCAGCCGTCGTTTGCGACGACTTCCTGCAGGTCCACGTGACTGTGCGGGTCCAGGATCGGTGCGTCGCCGATCGCCTCGTACAGTTCGACGGCCGTCTCCGTCTCGAGGAGGTACTCCTCGTCGATGAACGCCATGGCAGGGCCTTCGGCGAAGGGTCGAATCAATTTTGCCCTGAGCGTCGACCCCTCGAAACGCTCGTCTGGTTCCCGCCCCACTGATGAACGCTTATGAGTCCCACCGGAGAACGGGTCGCCATGGCGACGGACGAGCTACAGGCGACGTTACCGCCGGCCGTGACTGTCTACGAACGATCGGTCTACAGCGACGGGGACTCGACGTTCGCCCTCGTCAACGACGCGGATGGAAAACGCCGGCTCTACGTCGCTGGGCCGGCGATCGCTGACTTCGACGGGGGCACAGTCCAGGGCGACGGCCAGGTCTTTCCGCTGACCTACGGGAACGCCATGGCGCTGGCGGAGGTCTTCCCGTGGCTCGAACCGACGACCGCCGGTCGGCAGTCGGCCTTTGGCTTCGGCGACCGGATCGGCCTGGCGACGCCGGGGCACGTCCGTGCGGTCCGCGATTCCGATCTAGTGCCGGTGTTCGCCCAACAGTCGATCCGCGAGATGGACCGGACCGGCCGCTCGCCCGAGGACGTCCTCGCGACGGCCATCTTCGGCGTCTTCCAGGAGGGCTATGAGGGTGGCTTCGTCGCCGACGCCGACCACCTCATGGCCCGCGAGGACGTCGAACGGACGGCCGGGGTCGGCTTTACGATGTTCACCTGCGACCCGAGCGAGCACGTCGTCGCCGACGCGGATTCGATGAGCGAGGAGAAGGTCGAGGCCGCCTTCGCCCAGATCGAGGACAGCGAGGCGATCCTCGATCGCTACGCCGGGGAGACCTTCGAGGCCAAGACCGACGGGTTCACCTGGTCGGATTCCTTCTCGGAGATCGAACTCAAGCGGGCGGCAGTGAAGTACTACGAAGCCATTGAGTTTGCCGAGGAACTGTACGGCTGGGTCGCGCAAGCGGTCGACGGCGACTTCGACTTCGAGGTCTCCGTCGACGAGACCGAAACGCCGACGACTCACCTCGAACACGCCCTCATCGCTAGCGAACTCGACCGCCGCGGCGTCGAGGTGACCAGCCTCGCCCCGCGGTTCGTCGGCTCCCTGGAGAAGGGCATCGACTACATCGGCGACCTCAACGAGTTCGAAGCGGATCTCAAGGGCCACGTCGCCATCGCCGAGACCTACGGCCCCTATCGGCTTTCGCTGCATTCGGGGTCAGACAAATTCAGCATCTACCCATTCTTCGAGGAGTACGCCAGCGACTACCAGCACGTCAAGACCGCCGGGACGAGCTATCTCGAGGCGATCCGCGTCGTCGCCGAGAACGATCCCGATCTCTATCGGGAGATTCACGCGTTCGCCCTCGAACGCTTCGACGAGGACAAGGCCACCTACCACGTCAACACGGACCTCTCGAACGTGCCGGACATCGACGACCTGACGGACGACGAATTTCCCAAAATTCTCGATCAGGACGACGGCCGGCAGTTGTTGCACATCACCTACGGCTCGGTGCTGTCAGCCACGGATGAAAACGGGGAGTTCCGGTTCAAGGACGACCTGCTGGGGACACTTCGCGAATACGAGGACGATCACTACGCGTTCCTCGAAGAGCACCTCGGCCACCACGTCGATCTGTTGACCGGCGAGATCGAGGACTAAGAGAGGGGCTGTCCCGCGACCCACAGTGTTTTGCCCGCTGCCATCCTCATCCGCGGCCATGACCACACCGGCGGACGCGACACCGAGCCACCTCCGCGTCGAGTACGAGAAGTCGCCGACGAACGTCGACCCGTCGCGTCCGCCCCGTTTCTCCTGGCGTATCGAGACAGCACGTCGCGGCGCGGCCCAGCGAGCCTACCGCCTCGTCGTCGGACGCAATCCAGACGCAGTCGCCAACGGCGACGGAACGCTGTGGGACTCCGAACGGGTCGACTCGGATCGAGCCACCAACGTCGTCTACGACGGTCCCGACCTCGCAGCCGACAGGACCTACTACTGGTCGGTGAAGGTCTGGACGGACCGCGGCGAGACCGAGTGGGCCGAGCCCGAATCGTTTTCGACGGCGCTCCGTCCGGAAGACTGGTCGGGCGAGTGGATCGCCCATCAGCCCGGCGTCGGCGACACCGACGGCTGGCGTAGCCAGTGGCACCGGCCCGAGGAGGACGCCGCGGAGTGGGTTCAACTCGACCTCGGCGAAAGCCGGCCTGTCGACGAAATCACGCTTCACCCGGCCGATCCGATCTCGGTCGTGCGGACCCCCGACGATGTGGCGGTGACGATCCACTGGTCGTCGAACCCACTCGCTGGCTTTGGCTTCCCCGAGACTTATCGCATCGAACTATCCGACGATCCCGACTTCGCCGAGAGTACGGTCGTCGCCGAGCGGAGGATGCCGGACCAGGGCGAAAGCACCACCGACGGGCTCCCGACCGACCTCGCGACGCCGCCCCAGACCCACGACGGGCTCGACGCCGGGGGGCGGTACCTCCGCATCACGGCGACCGACCTCTTCGAGTTCGTCCCCCCGACGAGCCGCGACGCGGCAGACTCCCGCAAGACCGAGGGGGTCCACCCCTGGCAGTGTTTCGCCCTCGCCGGCGTCACCGTCCGGGACGGGGAGGGGACGGATCTGACCGGCGACGCGTCCGCCGAGGTCTCCTCGTCGGTCGAGACGGCGACGTGGGGCCGCGAGCATCTCCTGAACGGCCACACCGACTCGCGGCTGGCCTCAACATCGCCACAGCTCCGCCGGGAGTTCGAGCTTGAGAAACCAGTCGAACGGGCCCGTGCGCACGTCGCCGCCGTCGGGTACGGGGAACTCGCGATCAACGGCGAGAAAGTCGGCGACCGCGTGCTCGACCCGGCCTGGACCGAGTACGAGAAGCGGATTCTCTACTCGACGGACGACGTCACCGAACAACTGACCAAGGGTGACAACGCCGTCGGGCTGTGGCTCGGTCGCGGCTGGTTCGCCAAACGCGGGGCCTACTGGGTCGCCGACGGATCACCGCGAGCCCGCGTCGTTCTCACGGTCGAATTTACGGACGGGACGACCCGCCGGATATCTACCGACTGCGACTGGGCGGCCCGGGAGAGCCCGATCGTCGAAAACGACATCTACGACGGCGAGACCTACGATGCCCGCCGCGAGGCCGACGGCTGGCGACGCCCCGGCTTCGAGGACCCGGAGTGGGACGGTGCCGAAGTCGTCGACTCCCCGGGAGGAACGCTCAGACCCGAGCGGATCGAACCGATGGAAATCGTCGAGACCTTCGACGTCGAGGACGTTCACGAGCACCCCGACGGGCCGATCCTCGACTTCGGCCAGAACCTTACCGGCTGGCTCGAAATCGAAATCGAGGACCCGGCGGCCGGCGAGGAGATTACGCTCAAACACGCCGAGACGCTGACCGACGACGGCGACCTCGCGACGGTCGACCTCCGGAGCGCCGACGCGACCGACACCTACCTCGCCCGCGGCGAGGGGAGCGAGACCTACGAACCCCGATTCACGTACCACGGGTTCCGGTACGCCCAGGTCGAGGGATATCCGAGCGAACTCGATCCCGAGGCCGTCACGGCGAAGGTCGTCCACACGGCGATGGATCGACGCGGGGAGTTCGCCTGCTCGAATGACGACCTGAACCAGGTCCAGCACAACGCCGTCTGGGGGCTGGCCGGTAATGCCCACTCGATCCCGGAGGACTGTCCACAGCGCGACGAACGCTTCGGTTGGACCGGTGACGCACAGATCGCCGCTCGGTCGCTTGCGTTCAACTTCGACGCCGCACGCTTCCACGAGAAGTGGGCGCGCGATCACGACGACGCGGCGAGCGAACTGGGCTACGCGCCGGACGTCATCCCAAACAAGGCCCCGGAGAACCCGGGCGACCCGACGTGGACGATTACCCGCGTCGTGATCCCCTGGCATCGCTACCGCCACGACGGCGACGAGCGCATTCTCGAAGAACAGTTCGAGGGCATGCGCGCCCACGTCGAGTACTGGCTGTCGGTGACCGAGGACGATCTGGTTCCGGGCGCGTACGGGAAGTTCGGCGACTGGCTGGCCTTCGAGAACACCAACGGTCGGCGCGGGCTCCCCTACGATCTGTTCACGACGGCGTTCGTCTACCAGATCACGGATATCCTCGCGAAGATCGCCGATGTGCTCGACAACGATGGCGACGCCGCTCGCTACCGCGAGTGGGCCGATCGGCTCCCGACGGCGTTCAACGAGGAGTTCTTCGAACCCGCGGCGGGACGCTATCGGCCCGGGACGCAGGCCTCCTACGCCGTGCCGCTGTTCCTCGGGCTCGTCCCCGAGGACCACGTCGAGACGGTCGCGGCTGGGCTGGCCGAGAAGGTCCGTTCCGACGGCGGGAAGCTCAAGACCGGGTTCCTGGGGACTCGCCCACTCATCCAGACGCTCGCCGAGCACGGCTACGACGACCTGGCATACGAGGTCGTCAGCCAGCCCGAACGGCCGGGCTGGGTGTACATGGCGCGTAACGGCGCGACCACGATGTGGGAGCGCTGGAATTCGGACGACAGCATCGGCTCGGGTATGAACTCGCTGAACCACTCCCCGCTCACGCACGTCTCGGAATACTTCTACGAGGTACTGGCCGGGATCAAGATCGGCGATCGGCCCGTGACTGACCACGTCACGATCGCGCCCTCGCTCGTCGAGGACCTGGAATGGGTCGAAGCCAGCTACGAGACCCGTAACGGGGAGATGGCCGTCGACTGGGAGCGGACCGACGGGGGCTATGACCTGTCGGTGAGGGTGCCCTGGAACACGTCGGCGACCATCAGGCTCCCCGACGCGGCCGGTAGGTCGGTGTCCGAATCGGGAGTCGATCTATCCGTCGAGACGACTCCCACACGCGAGGGTGTCCGATCGATCGACTACGAGGATGACGTGGTTGTCCTGGCTCTCGACGCCGGCGAGTTCGATCTCTCGGTCCGGTAACCGCTCTCGGGTCCGTAGAACGGCGTCCGAAACGTTCAAATCCGCGTGCCGAGCACGGACCGTCGTTGTGGCCCCACCAGACGATCACTCGGAGCGGAAAACCACGGGACGCACTGAACGACGGGTTTCGAACCTGCTCGACCGAATGACCATCGAGGAGAAAGTCGCTCAGCTGGGTTCGGCCAACCCGTCGCATTTCATCGAGGACGAAACGCTCGAGAGAGACGGCGTCGAAACACAGCTGAGCGACGGGATCGGTCATCTCACCCGCACTGCCGGCGAGGGCGATCTCGATCCGAAACGGGCCGCGCTACTCACGAACCAACTCCAGGAGTACCTCATCGAGGAAACGCGGCTCGGTATTCCGGCGATTCCACACGAGGAATGCCTGAGCGGCTACATGGGTCCCCAGGGAACTGTCTTCCCGCAGATGATCGGCATAGCGAGCACGTGGTCGCCGCAACTGCTCGAATCGGTCACCGGCGTGGTCCGAACCCAGCTGCAGGCGACCGGTGCGGTCCACGGGCTTTCGCCAGTGCTCGACGTTGCCCGCGACCTCCGCTGGGGCCGTGTCGAGGAGACGTTCGGCGAAGACCCCCAACTCGTGGCAGCGATGGCGCGTGCCTACGTTTCGGGATTACAGGCCACGGACGCCGTTCGGGGAGACGATCGTGACGTCCACGCCACACTCAAGCACTTTGCTGGCCACGCAATGGGGGAAGGCGGCAAGAACCGCTCGTCGGTCCAGATCGGTGAGCGCGAACTCCGGGAGGTCCACCTCTACCCCTACGAGGCGGTGATCCGGAACGGCGACGCCGCCTCGATCATGAACGCGTATCACGACATCGACGGCGTCCCCTGTGCCAGTTCCGAGTGGCTCCTGACGGACGTCCTCCGTGGAGAGTGGGGCTTTGACGGGACAGTTATTTCGGACTACGGGAGCGTTGCTCTCCTTGACGGCGAACATGGCGTCGCCGCCAACAAACGCGAGGCCGGCGTGGCTGCACTGGAGGCGGGTCTCGATGTCGAGTTGCCAAATACCGACTGCTACGGTGACCCACTGCTCGAAGCGTTCGAGGCGGGAGCGGTCAGCGAAGCGACGATCGACACCGCCGTCGGTCGCGTCCTCCGGGCGAAGATCGAAACCGGGGTGCTCGATGATCCGTTCGTCGATCCCGAAGCTGTCCCGCAAGCCTTCAACACCGACGAACAAGCCAGACTCGCCAGGACGGCGGCCCGTGAGTCGATCACGCTGCTGGAAAACGATGGGCTGCTTCCGTTGGGAGACGACCTCGACACGGTCGCCCTTCTCGGCCCGAAGGCCGACGACGATCAGGAACTCCTGGGTGATTACGCATACCCCGCGCACTTCAATCAGGAAGAAACCGACTTCGAGGCGACGACGCCACGTGACGCCCTCGAAACGCGCGGTGCAGACGCTGGGTTCGCCGTCGAATACGTCGAAGGCTGTACCACGTCCGGCCCCTCGACCGAGCAGTTCGACGCGGCTGCCGAGGCAGCCACGGATGCGGACGTGGCGATCGCCTGCGTCGGCGCACGCTCGGCCGTCGATCTCTCCGACGACGATCTCGCGCACCGCAACCAGTCGATGATCCCGACCAGCGGTGAGGGGAGCGACGTCACCGATCTCGGGCTGCCGGGCGTGCAGGCGGACCTGCTCGACCGCCTCACCAAGACGGAGACGCCGGTGATCGTCGTGCTGGTCAGCGGCAAACCCCACGCGATCCCGGAGATCGCCGAGACAGTCCCATCCCTGCTTCACGCGTGGCTACCCGGCGAGGAGGGCGGCAACGGAATCGTGGACGTACTGTTCGGCGACCACAATCCGAGCGGACACCTGCCACTTTCGATCCCTAAATCCGTCGGGCAGCAGCCAGTCTACTACAGCCGGAAACCCAATTCCGCGAACGAGGAGCACGTCTACGACGATGGCGAGCCGCTGTATCCGTTCGGCTACGGGCTGAGTTACACCGACTTCGAGTACGGCGAACTCGAACTCGACGCCGAGACGGTCGCGCCGATGGGCACGCTAACCGCGAGCGTCACAGTCACGAATGCAGGTGACGTCGCCGGTGACGACGTGGTCCAGCTCTACCAGCACGCCGAGAACCCGAGCCAGGCCCGTCCCGTCCAGGAACTGCTCGGCTTCGAGCGCGTGCATCTCGAACCCGGCGAGTCAAAGCGCGTCAGCTTCGAAATCGACATGACTCGACTTGCCTACCACGATTTGGCCATGAACCTCGTCGTCGAAGAAGGGTCATACGAACTCCGCGTCGGCACATCCGCGGCCGATATCGTCGACACTGCTGCGTTCGACGTGACGGACACGAAGGCCGTCCCGGGCTCCGCTCGCTCGTACCTCACCCAAACCAGTATCGAGCCGATCAGCTAGCGCTCATTGTCGCGTTTGTGGGTGCAACCATGCGTCCCGGATGGGGCCGATATCTATATAGCGATATGTGATTTATGTCTCTGACATCGTACGATATGCAGCCACCGGAAGCTCGTAGATGTGATCTTCGTATACGTCACGAACCCGATCTCCCCAATCGTGGGTGTACGTATCGATGATATCCTGGGCGACGTCGCCGCGCAGATACTTCACGATCCCACGGTCACCGGTTCGATCTCGAAGGTGTGTGGTGAAGAAGTGCCGGAAGTAGTGTGGCGTGACGTTTTCCTCGACACCGCCACCGTTGTCGTACCACCCATGCACACTTGCGTGGCTGGTGACGATGTGACGTACCCCATCAGTCGTGATCCGCTGGCCCCAGTTGTCCGTCGTACTGGTAAACAGCGGACGCGCGGACGAAACCGGGTCAGGACGAACATCCAGCCAGGCCCGGAGCGTCTCGGCCAGGTCGGCATCGACAGGAACGACTGTGTCTCGCCGGCGCTTGTTCGAGGCAGCCCGCTGCTCGCCATTCACTGTTGCACCCCGAGAGGGCTCACTTGCGACGAACAGTGAGTCCGGTCGCCCATCGAGGGCGGGTCGTGTCGTTACCGATTCGCGGGGATCATCGGACAGATGGAGATCACGCTGATCGAGATTACACAACTCGCCGACTCGCATCCCGGTCTTCAGCAACGTGACGATTACCGCACGGTCCAGCGGATGGTCGATTCCGGAGACGAAGCCCTGCATTTCCGGGATCGAAACGTCGCGACGAGCCGGATCAGCGTCGATCCGTTCGTCCATCTCTTCGACGACGATCGCCATCGGATTCGAATCGAAGACGCCGATCTGGGTCATATAGGCGTAAAATCGGTGTAGATAGGACGCGTACGTGGCCACAGTGCTCTTTGAGAGCTCTTCTCGCTGGGAATGGATCCACGCCATACAATCACGATGTGAGGCCACAGCGAGGGGCTTCTCGCCGTTCTCACGGAGTGATGCTTCGAAATCCCTGAGGACCCGTTCGTAAGCGTCACTCGTCCGCTGGCTCTTTCCCTGGTAGGTAATATCCGTCAGGAAGTACTCGATCGGATCTTCAACCTCCTCTGGAATGGCAGTACCGGTACTCATGGTTCGACCAGGGTGTAGCCGCCCTCACGGCCACTATACTTGATGGCGTTTTCCTCCTGGAGTTCGTCCAGTGTATCTTCGAGCCGTGTCTCGATGTCGTCTGTCAAGGCGGCGACCAGTTCGTCCCATGTTAGTGCGCCCGCGCTTGATAGCTGCCCGCGGACGCGATCGGCCAGGCCACCTTCGCCTGTCTGGCTACCGTCAGTGGGTTTCGGCTGGGGTGTCCGAGTAGCGGCAACTGTCTCGTCCTCTGAAAAATGCCGCCGTCCGGCCTGGACCATCGTCCTGACGAACTCGCTTTGGCTCATCCCGAGTTCGTCGGCGTGGGACTGCCAGGCATCTTTTTGGTAGGCCGGGACGTACGTCTTGACAGCTGTTCGGGACGTCGACTCTTCATCCGGCATGCTCGGTCGTTCGGTTCGTCCCACCTTCAATCTATCCCTACAATTGCCGATAAGGGGAGTTATCTGTGTATGTGTGACTGTAATGCGAGCGAATTGCACCGTATATTCCGGAATTATAGGACCACATTACTGAATTTGAGGTCTATTTTCACCGATAACTGAATCGGGCGACGAACACTGTCTGTGGCTGTCTCAACGTATTCGTTTCGACCCGGTTTTCTGACTAGTGGTTTTCAGGGTCTGACCCCTGGGGGTTGGACGGCGAAACCACTGCTTCTCTGTGCTGGCCTTCGAGGTAGTCAAAGGGGGGTTCTCAAAGTTCACGAGTCCAGCAGCAGGACGATCGCCTTGACTCTGTTAATCGAAGCGAACATGTGGACGCTGGATTCGACCACGGTCGGGATACTGATTTCGGATAGTAGTGCGTCTGCCACTAACGTGGGCCTGGTGTGGCTAGGGTCGTAAACGGTTGCATTGGATCGACGATTGTCCGTCAGGTTGCCGATCGTTATGTCCAGTGGCCATACCTATTCACTCTCGTGGTTTGTACTTCGTCTCTCAGAAATCTGCCGGCTGATGGGGGACTCCACGTGAACGTTGGTATCGATACAATCTACCCACAAAGGCAATTCCATCCCGAACTGGAAACCTCCGGGGTCCGAACCTGCCCAGGCCGATTGAGGAGTTCCGCCCCTGCAAGTGAGTGATTCCCCTCAAGTGAGAGGGCTCACGCCGAAATATCTGTAAGATCCCTATACGACTGAACCCCGCTGTGTTCTGTTAGCGAGGCGTCGAATGTCCGCTTCACTCTCCATACCGGATTGCGTGACCGATTCCGTCTCGGATCGGGAATGGTTCGAGAGCGACATCTCAGCCGGTTACACACCAGACTGAGCCCGGATTCTGCGTCCGAGATTCTGTGCAGGCGAGGGGCCGAATCGCGTGCGATCACACGAGCCGCCCCCAAACGCGTTCCGTGACTCCCAGGCACCCTGGGGTCGCCGTTCAGGGGTTCGAGATGTTCATTCCGTTCGGATCACGCGTTTGCCGTTCCGGAAAGCTTTGGTTTCCATGATCAGTGGTGGGCTGTGCCCACCGGAGTCACGGACGGGCTGAGGTTGTACTGGCGTCTCGCGTCGTATCCGCGAGCGCAGGCGCTCACGACGGTCGCCTTGTTGGCGGTTTCACCGTTCACCGTAACCTGGTCGCTTCGCGACTTCGCTCCCGTCGGCTCACCATCTGGGGATTCCGGGAAGGGTGGCCGCCGCCGATCTTCGCAAACTGTGACGCCAGCAATGCGGTTGTGCCGCCTCGAATGGAAACAGCAAAGCTGTCTCCGTGACGCGACCTTTCTCTCCGCCAGCATTCGGCTGTTAATCGGCTTACCTTTTGATCAGCGCTTCCCGACCCCGGCAGATCGGCGAGATTGTGGGTGTGGGTGACATATTATTGGAAACTGCGAAATGGTCACTCAGTGACCGTTCGTTCCGCCTCGAATGGGTAAATCATATGCCGCTATATAGTTTGGTGCAGGGGTTCGGTCCGGATGGATCCATCTGGGATCATCTGTGCAGAGTAGAACCGTCGGGTCTTTGCCGGACCCGGCCGAAGGAGCGGGCATGGGAGCCAAAGCGCCTGACGCCTACGCCGAACTACTCGATCACGTACAGCAGCTCAGCTACGTGGCGGACGCTGGCGGCTTGCTCCGGTGGGACCAACAGGTAATGATGCCTGATGGCGGGACGCCGGCCCGGTCGAAACAACAGTCGGCGCTTTCGACGCTGCATCACGACCTGCTGACGGACGACGACCTCGCGGATTCGCTCGCAGAGCTCGAAGCTGTCGACCTCGAACCCGAACAGCAAGCGGTTGTTCGGGAGGTCAGTCGTGAACACGAACGGGCACGAAACGTGCCTCGTGATCTGGTCGAACGCATCTCCGAGACCACGTCTGAGGCCTTGCCAGTGTGGGAACAAGCCCGGGCGGACGACGATTTCGAGTCGTTTGCGCCTGTCCTCGAGGAACTCGTCGAACTGCGACGGGAATATGCCGAGGCAATCGATCCTGACAGGGACCCATACGAAGTGCTTTTCGAGGAGTTCGAACCCTATCTCGGGTTGGACACCGCCGAACGGATCCTCGAACGGCTTCGGGACGAACTCGTTCCGTTGATCGACGACGTCGCCGATAGCGGCGTTACTCAGCCCCTCCCGTTCGAAGGAACGTTCGACGTCGACGATCAGGAAGCACTGGTCAGGGAAGCCCTGGACGAACTGGGCTTCGACTGGAATCGCGGTCGGCTGGATACCTCGGCCC
Source organism: Halorhabdus utahensis DSM 12940 (assembly GCF_000023945.1). Taxonomy (NCBI): domain Archaea; kingdom Methanobacteriati; phylum Methanobacteriota; class Halobacteria; order Halobacteriales; family Haloarculaceae; genus Halorhabdus; species Halorhabdus utahensis. The sequence goes on along the minus strand of NC_013158.1, from coordinate 146,948 downwards.
ATCCGTTCACCTCCGGCACACAATTCGACGCCCGGATCACGACCCGATTTGACGAGGAAAAGCCCCTGGACTCGCTGTCCTCGACGATACACGAGTTCGGACACGCGACCTATTCTCTCGGCCTCCCGGACGATCACTACGGCACGCCACTCGGTGAGTCCCGGGACCTGACGGTCCACGAATCACAGTCGCGTCTCTGGGAGAACCACATCGGCCGCTCGCAGGCGTTCTGGGAGTATTTCATGCCCACTGTCGAAGATCATCTCGGCGTTGGGGCGAGTGCCGAGGACGCATATCGCTCGGTCAACCGGGTCTACGACGACAACCTCATCCGGGTCGAAGCGGACGAACTCACCTATCACATGCATATCGTGCTTCGATTCGAGATCGAGCGTGCCCTGATCGGGGGCGATCTGGACGTCAGCGAGGTCCCGCACGTCTGGAACGACAAGATGGAGGAATACCTGGGGGTCCGTCCCGACACAGACGCCGAGGGCTGTCTCCAGGACATCCACTGGACGAACGGCACCTTCGGGTACTTCCCCACGTACTCACTCGGGAGTGTGCTCGCGGCCCAGCTCTACGATGCGGCCGACGCGGAGATCGGACCGTTTGACGACACCGTTCGAGCGGGCGAATTTGATGCGCTCCACGAGTGGCTTACCGAGAACGTCCACCAACACGGCAAGCGCTACCCGACCGAAGATCTGATCGAGGAAGCGACCGGTGAAACCTATACCGCGGATTACTTCCTCGAGTACGTGACCGAGAAATACGGGTCCCTGTACGATCTCTGATCGGACGGCCGAGAGACTCGTAACCGCGATCCTCAAACCAGGTTCGAAAAGAATCCAAGGAACCCAAGCACAAGTGCGACCGTCAGCATTTTCGACACGGAGATTCCGTGGGCTTCGGCGAGTCCGATTCCCTGAACGGCTGCTTTCCAGATGAACCCGACAAAGCTCGCAAGCAGCGACAGTGGGGATGTATATGGACCAGTTTGCTCAAGGAACTCGGCAGCGGCAGCTGGGTTCGATGGGATCTCACTGACCATCATGAACAGGCCAGCGGCCGCGATGGGGAACAGAACGATCGAGACTAGATCCGCCTCACCGACGACGGCCAGCGTCGTCCCGAATCCTCGATCACCACTGGCGAACCAGACGAAGACGTGAAAGATGGCTGCAAACAGGAGCCAGCCGAAGAATATTCCGATGAACACACCGATGATTCCGCCGCTGATGGCATGATTCACGCTCGCGCGTTCGGCCGGAGAGACATTCACTTGTGCCATGACTTGCTGCAAAAATAGCCAGACAGTGATCGATATTAGTATCGCTTCTGTGAGGATAACCCCTGCAGCGATAGAAAGTGACGGCCGGTCGTGACGTTGAAAATACGCGGAGGGGTCTCGTAGCGGGGTTGATGGGGCCATATTGGCAGGCCAGAACCCACCGTGATAAATATTTTTATATGACATAATCTCACAGAAGCCATTCAGGTCACATTGCTTATTCACGAGTAGTCGGTAGTGGTTGCTATGTCATCACCGAATCTGGAACAGGGTCAACTGGATCGCTATGCCCGGCAGATCGTCATGGACGACGTCGGTCCGGCTGGACAGGCCGCACTCCTTGAGGGGTCGGTACTCGTCGTCGGCGTTGGGGGACTGGGCTCACCCGTCATCCAGTACCTGGCAGCGGCGGGCGTGGGCACGCTGGGTCTCGTCGACGACGACGTCGTCGAACGGAGCAACCTCCAGCGCCAGGTCGTCCACGGCACGGACGACGTCGGTCGGGCCAAGGTCGACAGCGCCGAGGCGTTCGTCGCTCAGCTCAACCCGGACGTCACGGTTCGTTGCTACGAGACACGATTCGACGAAGACGAGGTGCCACTCGGAGAGTACGACGTCGTCATCGATGCGACCGATAGCATTGAGGCGCTGTATCAACTCAACGATGCCTGTGTGACCGCTGAGTTGCCCCTCGTCCACGGTGCCGTCTCGGCGTTCGAGGGACAGGTGACCTCGTTCGACGGTGGTGCGCCCTGCTACCGGTGTCTTTTCCCTGAAGCGCCACCGGCGGGTACGATTCCGGACTGTGAAACTGCCGGAGTCATTGGCGCTGTCCCGAGCGTCATTGGGTCCATCCAGGCGACGGAAGCGATCAAGCACCTCCTCGACATCGGGACGACACTCACCGGCAGATTGCTTCGATACGATGCACGGTCGATGTCGTTCACCGAAATCCCGTTCGAATCCAGGGAAGATTGCCAGACATGTGGCGAATCACCGGCAGGCGGTCCGGCCGCCACGGAGCGGACCCGCGGCTCAACCCTGGAGTGATCGTCTCCGGATGAGAACCGCCTGACTGGACCCTCCCCCTGAGAGTTAGCTGCTCACCGGGGGGTCGCATGCAGGGAGTGAATATCTCAGGGGAATCAACCAAACTGACCCGGGACTACTTCGGAGCGATTCCATGTGGTATCGGCGTCTGGTTTTACATTTGATAGGACTGTCTTTCCGGAACTCGGGTGGTAATCGGTAGCAGGAATTCGAGACATCATTTGATTCTCAAACTGATACTCAAAACCGATAATTGGAGCGGGCGATTTTTGACACTGCCTGCCGTCATATTTCGTATACCCATGTCAGTCCGGACCCGTCTCGACCGGCCGCAGGGCGTCGAGACGCCCGGATACCGCGAGTTGGTTCTCTTTCTGGCGCTCATCTGGGGTGTCGGTGACACAGCCACGACGATACTGGCGTCGAACGTCACCGGGTCAGTCGCCGGCGAGGTGAATCCGTTACTCCGGATGTTGCTTTCGGCCGATCCGCTGGCTGTGGTATTCCTCAAGGGAGCCGTTGCCCTGTATGCCAGTTTCGTGCTCCTCGCCTGTCGGGATCAGGTCGAGCAAGTCCCCGGGTGGCGGGTCTGGTTTGTCGGGATGATCGGCGGCGGGATGCTGATCGTCGCGCAGAATCTGTCGGTCGTCTTCGTGACGCTTACCGTCTCCTAGAGCGAAAACCGCTCGCGAAGTCTGTTGAGGATGGTCTCGGTTGATTCGTCGTCTGCCGGTCCGATCGCGGTGGACTCAGGAACGATACGTGTCTGTTCGCCCTCGTCAGTGGCTTCGATAAGATCGTCGGCCTTGAGGTCCGCCAGTGCGGTTTCGAGCCGGTCGATATCGACCTCGACGGAAGCCCGTAACTCGAAGACGGTCATGCCTTCCTCGTGGCGTTCGGCGAGCGCATCGAGTACCGCCACTTCCGTGTCATCCCGGTCACGGTACTCCGGCTTCGCTTGCATACTAACCACTTTGCCGTGGCAGGTTTTACACTTGTCCCCACTCCCCAAGCAGTACGCTTATAACTCGCAGGTGGCCACTTCATGGCAATGGGTATCAAGTGTTCGGTCTTCGGTCACGACTTCGGCGAGACTACCGTCGAGCGCGACCGGGAGGAACAGGGCAACGAGGTCGTCAGCACGATCCGGGAGGTCGAAACGTGCAGGCGCTGTGGCGAAACGCGTGTCGTCTCCGAGAACACTGAAGTAACGACGATCAAGACGCCGGAAGACGTGGCTACAGAAGAGGAAGCCACGGCGGATGAATCCGACGGGCAGCCGGATGCGACGCCAGCGGCGACAGACATCGTCGACGCCGAGGCAGGTGAGCCAGTTGCCGAGGCCGACCCCACGAACGCGGAGCCATCCGACGAAACAGCACAGTACGAGTCACCTGCCGAAGACGACGGCGTCATCCTCGAAGACGACGACGAAGACGATCCGGTCCGTGAGCCTGGTGAGTGGCCCGAATCTACCGACCCCGAAGAATCCACGCGGACGGACACTGGCTCGGCCGGCCAAACCACCACTGAATCCGAGGATGTCGAGCCGTCCGTAGGTCCCGACCTCTCCGTTGACGTCACAACAGACGACGGATCGCCGAGCGCCGAGCCAGCCGAGGGGTCGTCGACAGACGACGAAGCGGAAGTGTGGTCGAGCACTGACCCCGATCTAGGCGACGCCCAACAAGCTGTCGAGGATGGAGACACGGGGACAAACACCATCGTGGATGGCCAGTTCCGATGTACGGAATGTGGATTCACGACGCCGGTCGAGTCCTCCTCGCTCCGGGAGGGCGATTACTGTCCCGACTGTCATCAGGGGATGCTCGTCATAGAGGCCCAGTGATCGAGCCGACGCGAAAAGGGTAAACCCGACACTATCGAACGGGCTTCTATGCGCGAGTACAAGATGCGACGCGGCGAGTATCTCGAAGACAGGATTCCGGACATGCGCGAGACAGTCGAAGAGTACTTCGGCCCTATCGCTGGTACGGAACCCTACAACGATACGGAGCTGTTCATCGTCGAAGAGCCGGACAACCCGGTTTTCGAGCGTGTCACCGTCGGAACCGTCCCATACGGGAGTAAGAAGGACAAACTCGCGCTCGATATCGAAGAGCGACCGGCGGAAGAAGTGATCGCTGAAGGTCACGTCGAGGCGGCCGAAGACGCCGTCAACGTCAAAAACGACTTTCTCGAGATGGCGACGGGTCGCGACGCCAAAGCCCGTCGCGACTCGATGAAACGGTCGGTCGAGGACGACGCCGATAAACCTGACTCGGTCTGACCGAGTAGTGAGCGTCGACTACCGGCCGAGCCGGTCACGGTTGACGGCGACGCCCGATGGCGTGATAATGAGTTGATCGTCGTCCTTTTGGACGATGTCACCGCCAACCTCGCCTGCGACCTGTTTGAGTTCGTCAGTGATGTGTTCCATCGTCCGGTCTTTCGTGGTGTGACGAGTGATGTCCGCGAGGACGATGTCGCCGTCGTAGACGGCGTCTTTGATCTCGATGACGTCCTGTTTGTCTCCGATCCGTGCGATTCGAACCTCGGTGTCAGCCTCGGGGGCGGTCGTACTGGCATCGCCGGCGTCGAGTTCGACGTAATCATCCGTCCGGCGAGAGGCGCCTGAGCCCCCCAGAATTTTGCTCATCAGTCCCATATCTATTCCGGTGTTCGGGACGGGTATAGGTTTTACGTCAGACACGATGCGGCCGATGACGGCGGTCATCGCCAGCATGAAACGATCGGGCTCGATGCGAAAGTGTCTCAGATCACGCGATCCGGTTGTAACTGTGGATCCGGGTGATCGCTCGCCGGCCCGTCTTCCGAAATTGCACTTGCCGCGTAGAACGCTGCTTCGGGATCGTGGGTCCGTCGCCAGTGATACCAGGTTCGGGCAAGTAGCCACAGCCGTCGCGTCATCGACAGCGACGCGTCGCCGTTCAGGACGTCGTACTCGAGGTGTCTGATCTGTCGGTGGTGATCAGCGTACAAGACTGCCGCCAACAGGACGGCGAACTGACAGTCCTCGGGGAGGTACCGTATCCCCGCCACACCGTGTCGGTACAGGGATTCAGTCCGGTGAAGCTCGGTCCGGATAACGGCAGCCACGTCGTCGGTCATGTCACCGCGCCGGAGTTGTGTTTCCGTCACGTCGTGCCGATCGAGCGTTTCGTCCGGTAAATACACCCGATCGTACTCGCTGATGTCCTCCCGCACGTCTCTGACGAAGTTCGTCAGTTGAAATGCCTCGGCCAGTGACCTGGCGTGAGGCGTGGCACGATCACTTTCCGGTGGGTCCATGACCGAGAGCATCATGTTTCCGACGGCAGCGGCGGAGCCGCGCATGTAGCCACGTAATTCCTCGTAGGTTTCGTAACCCGAATGATCGATGTCCTGGGCCATCGCGTCGATGAAAACGTCGATCTCGGCGGGATCGATGTCGGCCTCCTCGGCAAGCGATCGAAACGTCTCCAGAACCTCACGGTCCGTCTCCGAGAGGACTCCCCGCTGGATCTGTTCACCGTTTGCGGCGGCGCGGATCGCTTCCAGATGGCGTCGTTGGGTCTCGGCATCGGGCGGGTCCGGGCGGTCGACCACGTCGTCGGCGATCCGGAAAAACGCATATAGAGCGTACGTCGCTTCCCGCACTCGCTCGGGAAGCAATCTCGTGGCGATATAAAACGTCTTTCCGGTCCGCCGGTGGATTGCCTTGCTTGTTTTGACGGATCGGCCTATCATATCAACAGTGCGTTATCTCTCCATAAGAACGGCTTGCTTGTAATGGTGACGACAGCTGCAACGTGACGTGACGCTAACACTGTAGTCTTGATACACCTTCGGATACCATGGGTCCCATGCCTAACCAGTTTGGGAACCATCGAGATGCCGTCTCCGGCTTAGTTCGTTCTCATGATCCTCGAAGACTGAGTTACATACTGGTTCTCCAGGTCAGTCATTCATGTCATCGAGACATTCTGCCCGGAAGGCGGACAGCCACGAGGTGACGAGCTCACCGGCCAGGGGGCAACCGGATGTCCGTGGAAGACGGCCGCTATACGGGCCAAAACATCCCGGAGATATCCCGTCCGAACCGGTTTCTCTCAGGTCCAGACGGGACTGGTATGACAACGCGGCAAGCTGCTCGCCAGAATATGAGCAGACTGGTCATGCACCATGTAGTAAATTTCCACACGCTGATCCGAAGGGTCGACTGGTGGCTTCCTTGGGGGCACGTTTCGTCGGTGCTGGTGTTGAATAGTGGATGCAGCTGCGCCCCCGATTGATCGACAGCTAGTCGGAGTCGATAACCTCGATGCCGCGGTTGTTGACCGCTGCGGGGTCGAGACCGACTTCTTCGAGGAACTTCTTGTACTCCCGTTCACACTGTTCGGCGTCCTTCTGTTTGTCGCTGGCGCGATCACACAGTGCAACGAGATCCTCGGGAACATCGTTGGTATGGACGATCCAGTGGTTGATCAGGTCGGAGAGCCGACGGATCGGCGACGTGAAGTGACCGTAGATCTCGAAGTTCAGCGCGTGGTGGCCGCCGAAGGGGTCGTTCATATACTTCGCACGGGGCATCACTTTCATCACGGCCCACTGGATCTTGTCAAGCTGGCGCTCCGGGGCATCTTCCAGCGTCGCGTTGACGGCCTGCCGTGGATCGTCCCAGCCCCCGCCTGGGATCGAGACGCCGCCCAAGTCCTGAATCTCCTGGAGCGCCTCGTTCCACTCCTCCGGGCTTGGCTGTGGATGCACGCGATACATCGCCTCGACGCCCCGATCCCACATGAGGACGTGCGTCACGGCCTTGTTGGCTTTGAGCATACACTCCTCGATGATCGTATGGGCGCGATCGCGGCGTGGGTTCAACACGAGTGAGCCGTCCGCCTTGCGCTGCTCGTGCATCTGATCCGCGAGTTCCCAGATCGCCTGGGTCTTTTCGGCGAGGTCCACCGACTGGTCTTCCAGAACATCCTCGGCCGTCTCGGGTTCGTCGAGGAGGCGTTCAGCCTCGGTGTAGGTCAGTCGGGCATCGCTTCGGATGACAGACTTGTAGATCTCGATGTTCTCGTATGAGAGGGTCTCCGGATCGAGGTGCATCTCGACGGTGTGGGCGAGTCGGTCCTCGTTGGGGACCAGCGAGCAGACCGTCTCGGCCAGGATCGGTGGTAGCATGTGGACGGTGTAGCCCGGCAGATAGACGGTGTTCGCGCGCTCGACGGCCGAACTCCACATCGCCGTGTCCGGATTCACGTAGTGAGTCACGTCGGCGATATGAACCCAGAGGACGATCTCGTCGTCGCGATGCTCGATCGAGATGGCGTCGTCGAAGTCCTGGGCGTCGATCGGGTCGGTCGTCCAGGTCGTCATCTCCCGAAGGTCACGTCGCTCGTCGATCTCCGCCTCGATCTCGCTTCCCACGTCCTCGGTTCGGGCTTTCGCCTCTTCGAGGACTTCGGGCGGAAAGCCGTCCGGGATTTCGAACTTCTCGAAGAGTTCCTCGCGTTTGTTCTCGAGATGGCGGGCGAGTTCCTCGTCGATCTCGACGGGACCCTGCCCCTCGGGGGTGCCCGCCGCGGCCTGCTCGTCCTCCTCGTTAGCAGTCATGCAACCGGATATGACTGGCCGATAGGTAGGCGTTTCGACAAACAATCGATTTATCCCGGCCCGCGACCAGCCCTCCTGTATGAACGTCAAATCCCGCCACCACCTCCGGGCTGACGCGATCGACGAGATCGAGGATGCACTCGCCAAAGGACTGGGCGTCGAACTCGACGCCGAGACCTACGAGAAAGTCACGTTCGAGGACAGCGACTGGGAGGTCGTTCTCGTCGAGGGTGCGCCCGCAGTCTTCTACGTTCCCGACGACGAATCGCCGGACAGCACCGACGATCCGTTCCTCACTGTCCGTGGAGCAAACGAGTATCAGCCTGCCCAGAACGTCGTCACCGTCGATTCCGGTGCCATCTCGTTCGTCTCTGACGGCGCGGACGTGATGCGCCCCGGGATCGTCGAAGCCGACGAGTCGATCGACAGCGGGGACCTCCTCGTCATCAGCGAGGAGAACCACGGCAAGGTACTGGCAGTGGGGCGCGCCCGCGTCGACGGGTCGGCGATGCTCGGCGACGAGGGCAAGGTCGTCGACACGATCCACCACGTCGGCGACGAGCTCTATGAATTCGCCGGGTAGATCGCCGTTTGTCGTCGCTACCGGACATGATTCCCTCTCTGAGTCGGGGACTGTCCTGCCGCCACACGAACCGTTTTTTCCGTCGGGCCGGAGCAGTTTGTCATGAGTTCACATTTTACTCGACGAGAAATGCTTGGGGCGGGATTTACGGCGGTCGGGGGCAGTCTCGCGGGCTGTACAGACGATTCGACACCGACAGAAGACACTGAGACGGCTGAGACCACTGATACCGAATCGACGACGGAGAGTCCCGAGACTGACGAGCCACCGTCGACGACCGAGAGCGAAACAACGACGACGGAAGCGGACGAAACAACTACCGAAAGCGATGAGGAGGGTTTGCCGGCGTCAGTGGGCGTCGAGCAAGTCGCGGGAGGATTCACGGCACCTGTAAGCGTCACGTTTCCACCAGAGGACGGCGTGGTTCTCGTTGCCGATCAGGTGGGAACGATCCACGTCGTTTCGGACGGGAGCGTCCGGGACGAACCACTGATCGATATCAGGGATCGGATGATCGACGTCTCGGGCTACGACGAGCGAGGGTTGCTCGGCTTTGCGCTCCATCCGGACTATCCCGCGGACGATCGCCTGTTCGTTCGGTACAGTGCGCCACCGGGTGAGGCGACACCGGAGGACTACTCTCATACGTTCGCGCTCTCCTCGTTTTCGATCGAGACGGACACGCTCGCTGCTGACACTGACACCGAACAGCGGATACTCGAATTTCCGGAACCCCAGACCAATCACAACGCAGGCGCACTCGAATTCGGGCCCGATGGATATCTCTACATCGCCGTCGGTGACGGCGGTGGGGCCGACGACACTGGCACTGGGCACGTTTCCGATTGGTTTGCTGCAAATTCCGGCGGGAATGGACAGGACGTCACCGAGAATCTTCTGGGCGGTGTGCTCCGGATCGACGTCACCGAAACCGGCGAGGAACCCTATGCGATCCCCGAGGACAATCCGCTCGTGGGGACGGATGGGCTCGACGAGTATTACGCGTGGGGATTACGCAACCCCTGGCGGATGGCGTTTCACGACGGCGAGTTGTACGCGGCGGACGTCGGCCAGGGTCGATTTGAGGAGGTCAACCGCGTCACGAACGGGGGGAACTACGGCTGGAACGTCCGGGAAGGGACACACTGTTTCTCGCCCGGGTCGTCGAATGGGTCTTGCCCGATCGAGACACCGGATGGCGAACCCTTGCTCGACCCGGTGATCGAGTATCCTCACAGCGGCCAGCCGGTTAGCGGCGTCGCGGTGATCGGGGGACAGTTCTATACGGGCGAGTCGATCCCTGGGCTCCGTGATCGGTACGTCTTCGCCGACTGGCAGGCCAACGGGACACTCTTTGTCGGCACCCCAACGGAGGACGGGCTCTGGGAGACCACGACGATTTCGGTGGATGACAGCGAATTTGCCCCGATGATCCTGGCGTTCGGCCGCGATCAGGCTGGCGAGCTTTACGTCTGTGCCAGCGAGCGCGGACAGTTGGTCGGCTCGACGGGTGCTGTCTACCGACTGACATCGGCGTAACTGTTCGGCTGCTGGGGAGATTTGCGGAGAATTACCCGGGCAGAATGATATTGATGCCGCCGACGACGAGCCCGACGACCCCGGTCCGGAGTCCGGCAATCACCCAGTTCTGCTCCGAGAGGTTGCCCATGTACGCACCGAAGACGAACAGCAGGGAGACCCCGATCAACACGCCGATGACCGTCGCCCACATCATCGACAGCGCAACCCCGACGAAAAAGTACGGAATGATCGGGAGAAGCATGCCGATCGTCGGCCCGAGTCCGCTCATCATAGCGTTGACCTTCCGGGCGTCGCCTTTCCGGTCGTGGAGTGCAGTCCCTTCGAGGCCGGTGAGCATCTTCTCCTCGACTGCCTTGAGTTCCGCGAGCTTCTCGGCGCGCTCGATCTCCCAGACGCTCCAGACGCCGGAGGCTGCGAGTCCGACGGTCCCCCCGGCGACAACCCGAACGATCTCCATGCTCGATTGACTCCCACCGAGGAACGATCCCACGATGATGCCGATGGTCGTCAAAGTCCCGTCGAAGCCGTTCGAAATAAAGTATCGACGGGAGATCGATCGGACGTCCTCGTCTTTCAACAGTTCCCGAAGATTGGCCAGTCTCGACGACACGGGTCAGTCCTGATGGGTCGAGCTTTCCTCGACCATGCGATCGCCACAGACGACCTCGTCGACGGAGTGAATCGTCCCGCCGAGATTTTCGATCGTCGAGGCGACGGTATCGTTTTCGATCGATTCGCCCTCGATCGTGATCTTGAGGTTCTGAACGTCCTTGTCGGACTCGAGTAGGGAAACGTTCGCCCCCTCGACCCCGTCGAGGTCGGCGAGTGTCCTGGCAAATTCCACGTTCTCGATCTCGTTTGGCTTCAGAAGGTCGAGTACAAGTCGCTTGATCGAACTCATGGCTCCTGATCGTATGACGCCAATCTGTATAGTTCAAACGATCACGACGGAATGACGAGGAGAAGATTTATACAATAATGCTTTTCATCTTAGCTATGGCGATCCCCGACGCCCTCACGTCCCTCCACTCCCGTGGGTCCGCCGACTACTGGCTATCAGTCATTGCTGGCATCGCAGTCATGTTGCTGACCGGGCTGGTGAGCGTGGTAGGTGGTGTGCTACCACTCATGTTAGCGACCGCGGGATTCGGCGGACTCGTTGGCGGTTTCCTGTACGGGAAACACCCAAAGCGTACCACTATAATCGGATACCGAATCGGAGCGATCGGCGCTTCCCTGGCCATTGTAGTCGGGCTGGTGCTGATGGCGAGTGGCTCCTGGACGTTAACCATGGACCCGGCAGACGAAAACGTAGGGGTAACTGACACTATAGAAAGTGGTGCAGAAGCGTACGACCTGGGAGACTCCGGCGTGGATGAATCCGCTCCAGACACAGCTAATCTGGGAGAACCTCCGGAAGGAGCAACCAGTGTGGATGATGCTGGCGACGGAGCATCCGGCAATGGAGCATCTGGACCAGGATCATCCGGCGTCGATACTCCGGGCAGCGGAGAATCCGGCGCGAACCAATCCGAAAATGCATACTCTGGGGTGGATGAGTTCGGTCCGCAAACGTCGATGTTCTTTTTGGCTACGTTCGCATTGATTTTCATCCCTGGGAGTGCGCTGCTCGGCGGGATCGGAAGCGTCGTCGGAACCAGTCTCAGGCGGATAGTCGTTCCGGCTCAATACAACCCGCCTCCGTTGTAAACTACCCCACCCTACTTCGCTCACCCACAGAGGGGTTCGCTCGTTGAGGGTGGGGCTTTGACGTGGACTCCCGTTCAGGCCACAGTACGTGGCACGGAGAGGCCCGTCTCCCCGTCGAAGGGGTGTCGGTGCTTACACGTTCACGGTCATCGTCCCGCCATTCAGCGCGACGTTTACGGGTGCGCCTCCGTCGCCCCCATTTTGGTTGCGACGGAGTAGCCGCCGACAACACCGCACCGCTACGTTCTTCGCGGCGTTGTAGTCGGCGCGATTCTCGTAGCCACACTTCTGGCACTCGAAGTGTTCTTGCGTGGGGCGGTTGTCCTCGTGCGTGAACCCACAGCTACTGCAACGTTGTGAGGTGTAGTAGGCTGGCACCGTCTGCGCCTGCGGGCTTCGTTCCAGTTCTTCAACGTCGATGCCGTAGGCCTTGGCCTTGTACTCGACGTATTCATACAGGCGGTTAAAGCGCCAGCGGTGATGCCACGTCGCCCCCTGTGCTCGTTTGCGGATGTCGGTCAAGTCTTCGAAGGCGATCACCGAACACTCGTGTTCCACCGCTTCTTCGACGATCTCATTAGCAATGATATGGAGATGCCGCTTGTAGTAGGCCGTCTCGTGCTTCGAGACACGCTGGAGTGTACGGTGAGCCTCCTGTGAGCCGGCTTGTTGGAGGTCACCCCGCCGCTGTTGAAACTCACGGTGCCAGTGGTCGAGTTCGTCGCCCGTCCAGAACCGCCCGGTTGACGCGACAGCAAGGTTCTCGACGCCGAGGTCGATCCCGAGGACAGTGTTGTTGTGCTCGGGGACATCAGCGTCAGATTGTCTGCTGTCAGTGTCTGCCTCGATGCGTTTGAAGCCGATGTGCAACCAGAATTCGTCTTCAAACGGCTTGTAGTGGAGCGTGCTGGTGCGGAACTCCCACTCCTCGCCGTCAAGATACGTTTCGAACGGCGTATCTGTCTCATCTTCAGGCAGCACGTAATCGGCCATGATACGTCCGTCCACAGTGGACAACGAAACGTGGTCGTCGTGGAAGGTGGCGGCGCGTTTATCGTACCGTGCAGTGTCGGCGGTGAACTCGGGTTGGCTGGTGTCCTCGTTCTTTTCGAGGCGTTCGACGCCTGCCTTGACGGCTTCGACGGCTTGGAAGATGGCTTGCTGGACGAGATTTGCGGTGAGATCGTACTCGTCTTTCAGGTCGTGGTACAGCTCGTCTTTGACGGCGTACTTCGCGGTTTGCTTGTAGTCGTTTTCGTTCCAGCAGTGGTCGCAGGTCTCGTTGGCGATGTGTTTGTACTGGTCGATAGTGTCGAGAAGTGCGCCTCTGTCGCTGTCGGAAACTTTCAGTTTTACCGGCAGCGTGCGACGCACCTCCATACTCGTTTCAAGAATTTCTATGTAGTTAAATTCTTTTATTAGATAGTGGGGAAGTTGGCCGAGTGCAGAGAACTGTGATTGTCGAGGGATGTGACGCGCTCCTCCCCTCCCTACTGCGCTCCTTGTCCGCTTGCGCGGACTGCGCTGCTCGTTGACGAAGGGGGCTCCGCGCTATCTTACGCTGAGATGGTCTCGTCACCAGTCTTCCGCTTCATGGCGTCGACGGAGCGAAGACGACCGTCTGATCGAATGGTTCTCTCCGCATCGTTCGGGAATATGGCCCTGAGGACCCCAGGTTATTCAGGAATTCTAAATATCGTAAAGATTTATTATACGTTCCTCAGAACAGTTCTCTATGAGCTTCCCCGCTCAACAGCAGTCCCTCCGAAGCCGCGTTTTCGGTACCAACTGGCAGCCAGTTGTCGTCGGTCTCGTCGTCACGGCTGTCATAGCAGCTGTGGGGTTCTTCATCGGACGAGCTGATCTGACGCTCACGAGTCCGGGTGTGGGTGGGCTCGTCGGCGGCTTCCACTACGGCAAGAACACGGGGGATTCGGCTGGACTCGGATTACGTATCGGCATGGTCAGTGTGGCCCTCGCAACTGGCGGGGCCGTGTCGTTTGTTGTCTTCAGAGCGGTTTATCTCGGTGAGACCGAAGCCGCGGCACCCCTCCCTTTCGTCCTCTATTATGGATTGGGGTATCTTTTGGTAGGTGGGTTGCTGGCAACGATCGGCGGTGCAGTCGGGACGAACCTTCGACGGATTCTGGTCCCGCACGAATACAATCCACCCCTGCACTGAACCAACCCACTGGACGGTCGCTACGCGTCCTCGATCACTGTCCCGGGGATCACGTCGACGCTGGCGACGGTGTCCTCGACGACAACGGCAATGGCCACTGTCAGTCAGTCTCAGCGACAGGCGGTAGTAACATGCCTGCCACCTCATAGTTATAAGCTCAAAAGTAGTAACGATTTAGTAGATGATCTTGGTATTACGGATATGAGCATCCCCGCTCAAAAGCAGTCCCTCCGCACCCGCGTTTTCGGTACTGAGTGGCAACCAATCGTCGTCGGATTCGCGATCATGGCCCTGACAGCTGTCGTCGGAGCGTCTATTGGACGAATGGATGTGGCCGTACTGAGTCCGGCCGCTGGTGGACTTGCTGGCGGGTTTCAGTACGGCAAAAACACGTTTGACGCCGCTGCGGTCGGATTCCGCATCGGTTTCACCCTCGCTGCCCTGGCATGGGTCGGGAGCTTTGTCTTCATATTATTTTTCTATTTTCTTTACAGTAGTGGGGTAGAATGGGGGGATACAGTAACTACACTGAACAATTATATCGGGCTCTTTTCGTTTCGTGGGTTAGGATATGTTCCCTTGAGTGGCCTGTTGGGCATAGTCGGCAGTGCAATCGGGACGAACATTCGACGGATCTTTGTCCCGCACGAATACAATCCGCCCCTGTACTGATCCGCTTGCCGGACAGTCGCTACGAGTCCTCGATCGCCGTCCCCGGGATCACGTCGACGCTCGCGACGGTGTCATCCGCAGCAACGTCCATGATCGTGACGCCCATCGTGTTGCGGCCGACCGTCGAGACATCTTCGACCGGACACCGCATGATCTGGCCAGTTGCGCTCATGACGATGACGTGATCGTCCTCGGCGACGGCGTTGACGGCCGTGACGCCGCCGTTGCGATCACCGGTCTTGATGTCGATGAGACCCTTGCCGTACCGGGATTGCGTGCGATATTCCGAGAGTGGCGTTCGCTTGCCGTAGCCCCGCTCGGTGACCGTCAGGAGTGCCCGCTCGTCGTGCTCGTCGGTCGCGACCACTCCGGCGACGTTGTCGCCGTCCCGGAGGTCGATCCCGCGGACGCCGCGGGCGGTCCGACCCATCTGCCGGGCCTCGGTCTCGTCAAACCGGATTGTCATCCCGTCTTCGGTGGCGATGACGAGGTCGCTCTCACCATCGGTGACGACGGCGTCGACCAGTTCGTCGCCGTCTTCGAGTTTCGCGGCGATGATGCCCGTCGAGAGGATGTTCTCGAACTCCGAACAGCAGGTCCGCTTGACATATCCCTGGCGGGTCGCCATCGTGATGCACTCGTCGTCGTCGAACTCGTCCATGCTGACGACGGCCGTAATCTCTTCGCCGTCGTCGAAGTTGATGAGGTTGACGGCGGATTTCCCGCGCGCAGTCCGGGACATTTCCGGGATCTCGTAGGTCCGTAATCGGTAGACCTGGCCGTGGTTCGTGAAGGCCAACAGATAGTCGTGGGTGTTCGCCCGGAAAACTGTCGAAACCCGATCGCCCTCCTTGGGATCCGCCCCGATGATGCCCTTGCCACCGCGATGCTGGGCATCGAAGCGGTCCGCAGGCATGCGCTTGATGTAGTCGTCCTCGGTGACGACGACCAGACACTCCTCTTCCGGGATGAGATCTTCGCGGGTGACCGTCCCGTCATCCTCGACGATGCTCGTCCGTCGATCGTCGTCGTATTCGTCTTTGACGGCCCGGAGTTCGTCCTTGATGACGTCGAGCAACTCGCTTTCGTCGTTCAGGATCGTCTCTAAGCGCTCGATCTCGGCCTCGACCTCCTCGTATTCGTCCTCGACCTCGGCCGCCTCCATCGAGGTGAGGCTGCCGAGTTGCATTCGGACGATATGCTGGGCCTGTTCCGTCGAGAAGTCGAACGTTTCTTCGAGCGCGGCCTTGGCCTCGTCGCGATCTTCGGAGTCCCGGATCAGATCGACGACGCTGTCGACGTTCCCGAGGGCTTTCAGTCGGCCTTCGAGGATGTGCGCGCGGTCCTCGGCTTCCGCGAGATCGAACTCCGAGCGCCGACGCACAACTTCCTTCCGGTGGGCGACGTATTCCTCCAAGGTCTCCTTTAACGTGAGCACGCGGGGCTCGCCGTCGACCAGGGCGAGGTTGATGACGCCGAAGGTCGATTCGAGGTGGTGATCGAGCAGTTGGTTCTCGACGACATCGACGTTCGCGCCGCGCTTGCACTCGATGACGACCCGGACGCCGTCCCGGTCGGACTCGTCGCGGAGGTCCGAGACGCCCTCGATGATCCCCTCGTTGACGTCGTCGGCGATCCGCTCGACCATGCGGGCCTTGTTCTCCTGGAAGGGGATCTCCGTGATCACGATCCGGGGGCGGCCCGAATCCGTCTCCTCGAACTCGTACTCGGCGCGAACGGTCAGTCGACCCCGGCCCGTGGCGTAGGCCGCGTGGATCGCGTTCTTCCCGACGATGTTCGCGCCGGTCGGGAAGTCCGGCCCCTTGACGTACTCCATGAGATCGGTCACCTCGGCGTCGGGGTTGTCGATGAGGTGGATCGTCGCATCGATGACTTCGCCGAGATTGTGCGGGGGGATGTTCGTGGACATCCCGACCGCGATCCCGGACGAGCCGTTGACCAGCAGGTTCGGGAACGCCGACGGCAGTACCTCGGGTTCCTCGAGACGGTCATCGTAGTTGGCCTGGAAGTCGACGGTGTCTTTCTCGATGTCCGCGAGCAACTCCTCGGCGATCGGGGCCATCCTGGCCTCAGTGTACCGCATCGCGGCAGCCGGATCCCCGTCCATCGACCCGAAGTTGCCCTGTCCGTCGACCAGGGGATACCGCATCGAGAAGTCCTGGGCCATCCGCACCAGGGTGTCGTAGATCGCGCTGTCCCCATGAGGGTGATAGTCACCCATCACCTCGCCGACAACTGATGAGGACTTGCGGTGAGACGACCCCGAGGAGACACCCATCTCGTGCATCGCATAGAGGATGCGCCGATGGACGGGTTTGAGGCCGTCACGGACATCCGGGAGCGCGCGCCCGGCGATGACGCTCATCGCGTAGTCGATGTAACTTTGCTCCATCTCGTCTTCGATCCGGACGTGCTCGACGCGTGCGGCGTCGGCAGTCACACCCGGACCCTCAGGTACGTCTGAACTCATATGTCGACCCATTCAGCTTCGGGGCTGTGTTCCTTGATGAACTGCTTGCGCGGTTCGACGGCGTCACCCATCAGCACGGAGAACATCTTGTCCGCAGCGGCGGCGTCGTCGATCGTGATCCGCTTGAGAAACCGGTTCTCGGGATTCATCGTCGTATCCCAGAGCTGTTGTGGGTTCATCTCCCCCAGGCCCTTGAACCGCTGGATCTGGGTCGGATTCCCGTTGCATTTCTCCTCGATGATCTCGTCACGTTCGGCGTCGGTCATCGCGTCGTAGGTCTCGCCGCGATACCGGATCCGGTACAGCGGCGGGCGGGCGGCGTAGACGTGGCCTCCCTCGAGCAACGGTCGCATGTGTCGATAGAAAAACGTGAGCAACAGTGTCCGGATGTGTGCGCCGTCGACGTCAGCGTCAGTAGCGAAGATGATCTTCTCGTACCGGAGTTCGTCGAGATCGAACTCGTCCCCGACGCCGGTCCCCAGCGCGGTGATGATGTTGCGGATCTGTTCGTTCTCGAGAATCCGGTCGAGGCGGTGTTTCTCGACGTTGAGGATCTTCCCGCGGATGGGTAAGACGGCCTGGAAATCGGGATTTCGGGCCTGTTTGGCACTCCCGCCCGCGCTGTCCCCCTCGGCGATGAACAGCTCCGCCCGGCTGGGATCTTTCGTCTGACAGTCGGCCAGCTTCCCCGGCAGTGCGGTCGACTCCAGGGCGCTCTTGCGGCGGGTGAGTTCCTCGGCTTTCTGTGCGGCCTTGCGGGCTTTGGCGGCCTCGACAGCCTTCCGAACGATCGCCTGGGCGACGGCCGGGTTCTCCTCGAAGTACGTCCCGAGATTCTCGTGCATCGCACTTTCGACGACGCCACGGACCTCGCTGTTGCCGAGTTTGGTCTTCGTCTGGCCCTCGAACTGGGGGTCCGGGTGTTTGATCGAGATGACCGCCGTCAGCCCCTCGCGGATGTCCTCCCCTTTGAGTGTCTCCTCGATGTCCGAGAGAAGGTCGTTGGTGGTCGCATAATCGTTGACGACGCGAGTTAACGCGGTTTTGAAGCCGGTGAGGTGACTCCCTCCCTCGCGGGTGTTGATGTTGTTCGCGAACGCGTGAATCGAGCCCTGCAACTCGGTGGTCGCCTGGAGGGCGACTTCGACCTGGATGTCCTGATCCTCGTCCTCGAAGTAGACGACTTCGTCGTGCAGCGGATCTTTGGTTTCGTTCAGGTACTCGACGAACTCCCGGATCCCACCCTCGTACTGGAAGGTTTCGGCCCGCTCTTCGCGATCGTCAGCGAGCGTGATCTCGACCCCGGAGTTCAGAAAGGCGAGTTCCCGAAGGCGGTTCGCGAGCGTCGAGAACTGGAAGTCGGTGGTCTCGAAGATCTCTTCGTCCGGCCAAAAGCGGATCGTCGTCCCCGTCTCATCGGGGTCATCGAGCGAGCGGATCTCGGTGAGGTCGTCCGCGGGCGCACCGTGATCGAACGTCTGTTTCCAGACGTTGCCTTCCCGGCTTACTTCGACTTCGAGCTTCTGGGAGAGGGCATTGACAACCGAGACACCGACGCCGTGGAGCCCTCCCGAGACCTGGTAGGACTTGTTGTCGAACTTTCCCCCGGCGTGTAGCACGGTCATGATGACTTCGACGGCTGGCCGGTCGTACTCCTCGTGGATGTCGATCGGAATCCCCCGGCCGTCGTCGGTCACCGAGACTGATCCGTCGTCGTGGATCGTGACCTCGATGTGGTCACAGTGTCCGGCGAGCGCCTCGTCGATGGCGTTGTCGACCACCTCGTAGACGAGGTGATGCAATCCCCTGGTGTCGGTAGAACCGATGTACATCGCCGGCCGCTTCTGGACGGCTTGTAAGCCCTCCAGTACCTGGATTTGGCCGGCCCCGTAGGCGTTGTCGTCGCTCATAAAAACCTTGATGGAGACTTACGTCTCGGGGGTCTTAAATTTCACGTGCGCGCGGGCATGCACGATAGATAGACGAAGAAATGATACAAACAATTTATCCCCCCGGACCCAGTATTACCCACTAGTATGGCGAACGAACAGTGTGGTGGGCCTCTGGGGAGGGAATCAGCGGCGACCCTATTCAATGCCTCGAAATATCGAGGGAGAGGGCGAGTGGGAGACCGAACACTGAAGACGCATCTCGCTTCGAGGGGCAGGCATGTCTGAAGGCGACGATTCGGCACTCGCTCGGCAGTTAGCGCACTTCGGACTGTCGGACACCGAGATCCAGACCTATCTTGCGGTCCTCGAAAACGGTGAGGCAAAGGCGAGTACGATCGCGGACGCGACTGGCGTCTCCAAACGGTACGTCTACAGCGTCTGTGAAGAACTCGAAGACCAGGGGTTTGTCGAGGTCAACGATCACGTCGTCCCGACGAAGATCCGCGCCAAGCGGCCGGAAGACGTTATCGAGATCCTCTCGAACCGTCTCGAAGAGATCGAGCCGGCACTCGAACGTCGCTTTTCAGAGGCCACATCCCGGCCCCAGCGCTTCGACGTGATCAAGTCCCGGGTCACCGTGGTGAAACGGATCAACGAGTACATCGAGGAATCCGAACAGCGGATCGCGTTGTCGATCCCCCATTCGACGCTGCCGCGCGTGATCGAGGGGCTTCAGGACGCCGTTGAGCGGGGCGTGTTCGTCCTCCTGCTGGTGACGGATGCACAGCCGGACCCAACCGAGTTTGCGGCGTACGATCGCCCCGTGGCGAGTGCTGTCCGGAGTTGGAACGTTCCAGTCCCAGTGATGCTGACCGTCGATGGTGAGTTCGGTATCGTCTCCTCTTCGGAGATGATGACGGTCGCAAACAGCGACGAACGGGCAATATCGCTGGTTCAGGAGCGGATCGTTCCGACACTGTTCGAATCGTTCCTGGCGAACTTCTGGCTGAGTGCCGACGAACTGTCCGTGATCGAGGCGGCGCCGTTGCCCCAAACGTACGACAGCTTCGAGCACGCGGTCTTCCAGGCAACGCTGCATCTGCGGGAGGGGACTGCCGTGAGTGCCTGTGTGGAGGCGACACCGAACGAGGGTGGGGCGGACGTCGAAACCGTCACCGGCCGCGTCGTCGAGACGAACCAGGGAATCGTCGACCCGGTCACCAACGAGTTCCCGATCGAGCACACGCTGGTGCTTGAGACCGACGAGGGCCGGACGACCGTTGGCGGCCACGGTGCGTTCCTCGAGGAATACGCCGCCAGAACGGTCAAACTCGAAGCTGCTGACTGAACGGACACGGACGGGCCCACCAGTTACCCGGAAGGCTTTAGCCCGCCCGCGGTCGCTGATTGCATAGAGAATGCCATCGATGCAGTCGACGCTCGGCGAGGAGGGGATCGCCGAGGAACTGGCCGAGAGCCAGCGCCAGATCTCCATCGCCGAGTTCTTCGAGAAGAACAAGCACATGCTCGGGTTCGACTCGGGAGCCCGGGCACTCGTCACGGCCGTCAAAGAGGGTGTCGACAACAGTCTCGACGCCTGTGAGGAGGCAGATATCTTCCCCGACGTCTACGTCGAGATCGAAGACGTCGGCGAGTACTACCGGCTGGTCATCGAGGACAACGGCCCGGGTATCACGCGGGAGCAACTCCCCAAAGTCTTCGGTAAACTGCTGTACGGCAGCCGGTTTCACAAGCGAGAACAGAACCGCGGTCAGCAGGGGATCGGGATCTCCGCAGCCGTCCTCTATTCGCAATTGACGTCCGGCAAGCCCGCCAAGATCACCTCCCGAACCAAGGGCTCCGAGGAGGCTCACTACTTCGAGTTGATCATTGACACTGACACCAACGAGCCCGAGATCGATGTCGACGAGACGACGACCTGGGATCGCCCCCACGGGACGCGAATCGAGGTCGAACTGGAGGCCAATCTCCGGGCGCGCCAGCAGCTCCACGACTACATCAAGCACACGGCCGTGGTCAACCCCCACGCTCGCATCGAGTTCCACGAGCCGAACATGGCCGAGCCGGCGAAGTTCGAACGCGTCGAGGGCGCGGATTTGCCAGCCGAGACCAAGGAGATCCGCCCCCATCCCCACGGCGTCGAACTCGGGACGCTGCTGAAGATGCTCGAAGCCACCGATTCGTATTCGGTGTCCGGCTTCTTGCAGGGGGAGTTCACCCGCGTAGGCGGGAAAACGTCCGACAAAGTCCTCGATAACTTCCGGGACCGACACTTCGGTCGCGAGATGGCCTGGCGACCGCCACAGGTCCACGAGGGTGACGTGGAGGTGGCCGTCAGGGCTGCCGTCGCCAACAAGGGCAAGGACGCGACGAAGTCCTTCGCCCGCGAAGTGGCCGACGCGATCGACGATCGTGAGCGAGTTGCTCACCACGAACTCCGAGCGATCGTCGACGAGGCTGCCGAAGCTGCGGCCGAGGGCTTCGGCACGACGTTCGGCAGCACCGTCCGGGAGAAGGCAACCGCGGCCGCGTGGGCCCAACTCATCGGCAACACGGACGAAGGTGACGTCCGGGAGACGCTGGCCTCGGACCTCTATGGCCTGGTCGACGCGGCCACCAGCAAACGGAAAGACGACGCGACGATCGAGGGGCTGGCCGACCGGATCGCCGCGAAGTTCGTTGACGAGGACGACCGCCACCGATGTACTCGCGATCAGCTCGCCGAGTACGTCGAGCGGGCCGCCGAAAACACCGAGGAATACGACGACGCCACGATCGGGGAGACTGCCCGTGAGAACGTCACCACGGAGATCTGGGCGATCATGGAGACGGTCCCCGACGATGTGCCGAACGTGACGGAGATCGCTGACAACCGTGATGTGGCCGCCGACCTCCTCGAAGCGATGCGCGAGACGGACATCATCTCGCCGCCCACTGATTGTCTCGCGCCGATTTCCGAGCGACTCGTCGAGGAAGGACTGCGAAAGGAGTTCGACGCCGACTTCTACGCGGCCTCGACGCGGGACGCCTCCGTCCACGGCGGGGATCCGTTCATCGTCGAGGCGGGTATCGCCTACGGTGGCGAACTCGACGAGGGTGGCCCGGTCGACGTCATGCGGTTCGCGAACCGCGTCCCGCTGGTCTACCAGCGGGGAGCGTGTGCGACGACGGACGTCGTCAAGACAATCAACTGGCGCAACTACGGTCTCGATCAACCGGGCGGCAGCGGGATTCCGAAGGGGCCGGCCGTGGTGATGATCCACGTCGCCTCGACGAACGTCCCGTTCACGAGCGAATCGAAGGACGCCATCGCCAACATTCCAGAGATCGAAGACGAGATCGAACTCGCGATCCGCGAGGCGGCCCGCGAACTCAAGTCGTTCCTCAACGAGCGGCGGTCGCGTCGTCAGCGCCGCGAAAAGCAGGACAAACTCGGGACGATCCTCCCGGAGATGGCGACGAAGCTGACTGCGGTGACCGGGCGCGCAGAGTTGAACATCGACGACTCGCTGGCCCGGATCATGAACAACGTCCTTCTCGAGCGGGAGCGTGAGGACGGGACAGTCAGTCTTGTCGTCGAGAACAACGACAGCACGAACGCCGACGTCGAGATCACGGACATCGTGACCGCCGAGCCGGCGAACGTCGAGGCTGACGGCGACGACGCGCGCGTCGTCGAGATGGAGGGCGAGTGGTTCATCAAGTGGTCGCCGACCGTTTCGAGTGGCGACGAGGCCGCACTGTCGTACGAGGTAAGCGATGATGCCGAGTTCGACATTTCGGTCGAGGGCATCGCCGAGGAGAAACTCACAGTGGACGGTGAACAATGAGCACGGACACAGGCAACACGGAAGACGCAAGCGACGGGGACGCCCGCGAGCGGTTGATCGAGCTGGCGGCACAGTTCTACGACCAGTTCGAGCGCGGCGACGTCCCCCACATGGACGTCCCCACGCGGACGAAGACCAACATCGAGTACGATCCCGAACAGAAGGTCTGGGTCTACGGTGATCGGAAGAGTACGCGATCCTCTAACAGCGTCAGAGGGGCACAGAAACTCCTGAAAGTCATCTATTCGATCGACTTCCTCGCAAACCAACTCGAAGAAGATCGGTCCTCGACGCTGCGTGAGTTGTACTACCTCAGCGAGTCCTGGGACCTCGACGAAGCGCAGTTCAACAGCCAGGACGAGTCAAATCAGATCATCGAGGACTTGGAAATCGTCTCGGACGTGCGCCGCGAGGAGTTCCACATGCGTCCCGAGGAATCGGGTGCCAAGGTGATGGGGCCGTTGCGACTTCGGGAGCAAACCAACCGCGGCGATCGGGAGATCCACTGCCAGGACGACGTGGGCCAGGGCGGCTATCAGATCCCGAACGATCCCGACACCATCGAGTTCCTTGACAACGACGCGGACTTCGTCCTCTGTGTCGAGACCGGCGGCATGCGCGATCGACTCGTCGAAAACGGCTTCGACGACGAGTACAACGCCCTCGTCGTCCACCTGGGCGGCCAGCCCGCCCGGGCGACCCGGCGGCTGACCAAGCGACTCCACGACGAACTCGATCTGCCGGTGACGGTGTTCACTGACGGCGACCCGTGGTCCTACCGGATCTATGGGTCGGTCGCCTACGGGTCGATCAAGTCCGCCCACCTCTCGAAGTACCTCGCGACGCCGGAAGCCCAGTTCATCGGCGTCCAGCCCGAGGACATCGTCGAGTACGATCTCCCGACCGACCCGCTCGCGGATTCGGACATCAACGCCCTTGAGTCCGAACTCGAGGATCCCCGCTTCCAGACCGATTACTGGGAGGAACAGATCGAACTCCAGCTCGACATCGACAAGAAGTCCGAACAGCAGGCCCTGGCCTCCTACGGCCTGGACTT
Source organism: Halorhabdus utahensis DSM 12940 (assembly GCF_000023945.1). NCBI lineage: Archaea > Methanobacteriati > Methanobacteriota > Halobacteria > Halobacteriales > Haloarculaceae > Halorhabdus > Halorhabdus utahensis. The sequence continues at coordinate 123,002 of NC_013158.1, read as the reverse complement.
CGTGACTGATACGTATCTTCCGGAGCGGCTGGAAGCGATGGGCATTCTGTAGCGAATATAGCCGTCTTCCGGCCGTCGGCACGTCGCCTCAGTTTGTCGTCGTGATCTCGACGACGTCACGGTGATCGAGTTCCGTCTCCGCGCCGACCTGACGCTCCGAACGGACGTCGTGAGCGTGAAGAAAGCCCTCGCCGATGTCGGTATGCAGGAAGTACGCGAAGTCCTCGGCCGTCGAGCCGTCGGGGAGGACGAAACAGTCCTGCAGGAACGTGCCGTCGTCCTGTGGCTTGCGCGCGCCAGGGAAGACGGCGATCGCATCGAGGACTTCGAACAGCGCCGTTTCGATGACGTCCTGGACGCCTGTCCCGCCGTAGGCCCCGACGAACTCGCGGATCTCTTCGAGGCCCGCGGCTTTCTCTTCGGGAAGGTCAGCCGTCACTTCGAAGTCCGCGTCACCCGGGCGATAGTCCAGCACACCCTGTTCGTCGCCGTTCTTCAGCGCCTTCTCGGCGTGGGCTGAGACGGGGACGAACGTCAGGTGCTCGTATTCGGGATCGCTCGTCACCGCGTCCCAGTTGTCCTGTGCCGCTTCGGTGTCCATCTTGTTGGCCGCGATGACGATCGGCTTGGTCCGCATCCGGATCTCGCGGGCGAGGGCTTCCCGATCCGTCTCGTCCCACGTGTTGGGATCGAGTTCTAACTCTTCGGCGAGAATGACCTGCTTGATCTCGTCTTCACCGATCCCGAACGCCGAGAGCTGTTCGGCGAGGTCGGCCTCGATGTCTCCATCTGCGCCATTATACCCCGTCTGGTGGCGCTCGATCCCCTTCTCGAAGACGTCGAGATACCACATGTCGAGTTCGTTCTCCAGGAAGTCGATGTCCTCGCGTGGGTCGTGATCCGTCGTCGGTTCACCCTCGAGGTCCGTCTCGCCGGTGAAGTCGACGACGTGGACCAGCACGTCCGCCTCGTTGAGATCCGTGAGGAACTGATTGCCGAGTCCTTTCCCCTCGTGGGCACCAGGAACGAGTCCCGCGACGTCGACCAGCTTCGTCGGAACGAAACGGACACCATCGTCACAGTAGCCGTGATTGGGGGTACAGGAGTGGCCGAATTCCGGGGCCGCACAATCGACCCGCACATACGCCTCGCCGACCGACGGGTCGATCGTCGTGAACGGATAAGCCCCTTCCGGCACATCGTTCATCGTCGCCGCGTTGAAAAACGTGGACTTCCCGACGGAGGGTTTGCCCACGAGACCGATCTTGTAGCTCATTGGCGACTAGCGGGCCATGGGCGGCTAAAACGTTCCCAATCGACGCGACAGCGGGTGTAAGTACCACACATGGACGTCGGCCACCGAAGCTTTAGGTTAGTGGGTCGGGAGGTACAGACGATGTCAGCATCTCCCCCGTTTGTAGACAAGGACGACGGCGAACTGGACCTCCATCAGATCTGGGACGAAGCGATCCCTCTCGTGGGCCTGATCATCCTGTTCGGGAGCCTCGCATTGCTCCCCTATCTCCTGATCAGACTGATCTTCGGTAGCACGATCCTCAGCGTGTTTTTCGTCCTCTTCGTTCAACTCGTCCTCGCCGTCGGGACGGCCGTCGTCCTCATGTACGTCATTGCCCGGGCGATTCAACTTGCCGACACCTGAGCACGGTCGAGCGCCACAGAAAGCCAGCGTAGACGAGACCAGACCACCAGTTGTATTCGACGCTCCTCAACGCTCACTGTCGTTCCCGCAGAATTCACGGGCGCTGAGGGGGCTCGTTCGATCGACGAACGGATTCCCTTTCAGGGCGTGAGACGTCCGAAATCTGCCGTCTGAGTGGCGAAAATCGGTCAGAAATAGTATCTATTTTCAAGAAGCTGCGAGATACACGGCGCGCATTCATCACGAGCGGTTGTATCAATCCCTCGACAGGGGCTGTTTCACCGTGTCCGGCAAGACCTTCGTGCCTTCGTCAAGCACTACGAGCATATGAGAGAGAACCCGATTCGTGAGGAGAGGCTGTCTCACTGAACGTTTTCCTTCGAGACGCTTGGGATGTCATCATCCCAGTCGATCACATCAAGGACGTCCACGAGATCATCGATTCGTCGATCGAATACATTGAGCGGATGGACATCGAGAAATGCCGCAGACTCTCGTTGTACTGTCTCCCCTTGGTAATCGATCTGGAAATGACACTCTCCGAGATCCATGTGGGTTTCGTCCTGGTGCCATCCGATCATGAGGTCACGCGCTGACTCGACCCACTGAATGGAATAATAATCGTAGGCGGCGTCCGCGGGAAAATCGAACGAGACCTGGAGCTCAGCTTCCTCGACAGGGTAGGACGTTCCGAGGAACACGCTGGGAGTGATCGTCGCCCGGACGCCGACTTTGTTCCCTTGTGAGGTGTGATACCAGACCTGTTCAATCGGCGATGTCTCGTCAGTGACCTGGGTCTGAAGTTTGTTGTGGAGTCGCGTGAGGAGCGTCCGTGTATCGAGGTTCGCGCGATTGGCGAGGAAAATCATCGGGACTACTGTGTGAGTGAGACTGAGGAACTCGAAGACGCGTTCTCTCCGGGATAGAGTGACCTGGCATCGTCGTAGAGTTCGAGGGCGTGCTTGATGAGCCGTTTGTTGTCCTCGTGGCGCTCCCACTGCCGGAGCACGCTGTTGCGATCCCGGACAGCTTCACTGGTAAGCTCGTTGTCGGCTAGCGTCGATTCGAGTTCGTCGCGGGATTCGACGTCGAATTCACGCTTCCACTCGTCGATGGTCTCTTGAATCGTGGCAATCTCTTCGCGCAGTTCCTCACGCGTGTGTCTGTTGATCAACTCGGTCACTTCCTCAAAGTAGCGTTGCTGGTAGTTCGGCGCGTACTTCGTGTTCCCGTCGTCACCGTCGATCGCGTGGACTTGCCCGAATTCGACGAGCATCTCCAACTCGTCTTTGGCGGTCTGCCAGGCGGAGACCTGCGCCTGGTCACGCACCCATTCGACTGATCGCGGTTCGGTGAGCGTCGTTGCGATCTCCCTGACGCGTTCGCGGGCCGTCAAGTCCTTCGTCCACGATTCGAGACCCTGGTCTGTCATATCCGATAGTAGTCTCTTGACTCTATTATAGGTTTGGATGGATCACATATATGCGAGAGTAAGGCCCCATCTTGATACAGTGAGGGGACCTCGGCGTCGACGGCGCTTCGCGCCGTCTGCCCGTGACAGCTGCGTTCGTTCGATCAACGAACGAAAGCACGCACTTTGGATTCGTTACGGTAGTCACCCTGCCGCTGTCGGGGGATTAGAACGGTGAAATTCTGCCACGGGCGCTGAGGGGGCTCGTTCGATGGGCGAACGGATTCCCTTTCAGGGCGTGAGCTAGCCGAAATCGACCGTCTGATTGATGGATATCAGTCAGAATTTTCAGCTATTCTCATGACGCTACGGGATGCACAGCGCGAATCGATCACTGATTGTTTGCCATCTGGCGAGAGGACGAAGTGATAGGTACAGAGTAACGGGGTTATCGCAATTCACTCAATATTTGACGAATTGATAGACGGACTCATTTATGACGCTGAAACCCGTACTATCCGACATGAAATCGACACATCGGTTCGCTCTGGCGGCTGGTCTGGTCGTCGCCTCGGGTGTCGTCAGTGTCCTCGCCGCGCCGGATCTCCCCGAACAGATGGCGACGCACTGGAACGCCGCTGGTGTGCCCGACGACACGATGTCGAAGCCAGTCGCCCTCGCCCTCATTCCAATACTGACGGCAGCCCTCCTCGGTATGTTCGCTGTCATTCCCCGTATCGATCCGCTCGGCGAGAACATCGCCGAATTCCGCCCGATTTACGACTGGTTCGTCGTCGGCTTCACGGCGTTCATGGCGATCGTCCACGGCGGCATCGTCGCGTTCAACCTCGGCTACGAGTTCGACTTTGTGTTGTTGCTACTGGCAGCTGTGGCCATTCTCTTCTATCTCGTCGGTGTCCTCCTCGACCACGTGGAACGCAACTGGTTCGTCGGCATTCGTACCCCGTGGACGATGAGTAGTCCCGAGGTCTGGGAGCAGACGAACGCCCTCGGGGCGACGCTCTTCAAACTTACCGCGGCGGTGGCACTCGTGGGACTGCTATTCGGGGAGTACGCAATCTATTTCCTGATCGTCCCGGTGCTGGTGACGGCCAGCATCACGGTGGTGTACTCCTACTACCTGTATGAGCGCCTTGAGGAAGATCCGAGTGACGTGTAACGAGGTCCAACGAATCAGATCTCCGCAGTAGCTGGATTTCGCCAGAGCAGTGGCGTCACCTTCTCCGCCCTGAAGGGCGGAGCTTGTCGGTGGACTCCCGTTCTGACCACTAAATGGTGGTAGGCGTGTAAATGCCGTTCACGTTTAACGTCCCCGACTTCAGGGCAAGATGACTGGTTACCCCTCCAGACCCAGACTTGTGCCAGTTCTGGAGTAGTTTCCGAGCGATGTTCTTCGCGGTCGTCAGACTACGTCTGACGGGCAGCCAGAAATCTTCGATTTCTGGCGACGGCGTTGTAGTCGGCGTGGTACTCGCGCCCACATTTCAGACATTCGAACTCGTCGCCGTCTCTGTTGTCGTCGTGCGTGAAGCTACAGTCAACGTGACTGCACCGTTGACTGGTGTACTGTGGCGCGATCTTCTCGACCGCAATCCCGTACTCGGCGGCTTTGTACTCGGTGTACTCCTGGATACGGCGAAACGCCCACTGCTGGAACTTTGACGCGTTCGAGATACGTTTGCGGATATGTTTCAGCTTCTCGAACGCGATGTGCGTACAGTCGTGGGCGAGCGCTTCCTGCACCAGTGCCTTCGAAACACGATGCAGGTAGTCTTCGCTCCAGTTGGTGAATCGGCCACCGAGCGATTTCATCGTCAAGTGGGCCGACCGCGTTCCTGCCTGTTGCATCTTCCCACGCCGCTTTTCGTATTCTCGGCGTTTGTGGTTGAGGTAGTCGGCGTTGCCGATGAACGCGCCACTCGAAGTGACGTCAAGGTGTCCATCCACATTCAAGTCTACGCCGAGAACCGTTCCGTTCTCGGCATCTTCCGGCTCTGTGTCCGTCTCTTTCACGACAGCGATGTGGAGGTAGTAGTCGCCGTCACGGTGATGCAACGTCGCTTCGCGTTTCTCCCACTCTTCACAGAAGTATGTCGTCGGTGGGACGTCTTCGTCAGGGAGGACATACTCGGCTTCGATACGGCCGTCCACAGTGGCAAGCGTGGCGTAGTCGTCGTAGTAGGTGATTGCGTTCAGGTTGTAGACGACTGAATCCGACGTGAATTGTGGTTTCGAGGGATTCTCGCCGTCTTTGCGTTTCTCGACACAGGAATCGAGTGCGTCGGCGGCCCGATTCCGCGCGGCACAGACGAGGTCAGCATTGAGTTCGTCGGTCGCTTCGCGTACTGCGTCGTATGTCCGGTCGTGGAGTTCAGTTTTCGACGTGACGATATAGCCGTCTTCAGTGCCGTTCCATCCGTCGTCTGCAGCCATCTGAGCGGCCTGTTTGAAGCGCTCTATCGTCTCTTGGAGAAGGCGGTGAGCATCGTCACCTACGTCAAGTTTCACGACGGCAGTACGTCGAAGCTCCACAGTATCCATATGTATTTGAGTAAGTATAAAAGTTACTCATATAGTGAAATAACACTGGGGAGTCAAATGTGGGATAGCCGGTGGATTGCTGTATAGAGCGTACGCGATTCCCTCCCGCCCTGTTCGTTCCTCGGTTCTGACTAGGTCAGAACACTCGTCACTCACGGGAAGGGCAGGATTCCCTCGCTGTATCAAGATGGGAGCGCCGTAGCACAGGTACTATCTCGCTCAGCACTGCTATCGAGAACTGTAGTATAGAATTATATTCTATGAATACGTATGTATATCGATCATTCTATGAACCCCATTTACTCCATCGTTTTCCGAGGTCTCGATGACTAACGTACAGACAAAGCCGGCGAGCCAGAGCCCGGAGAGGTCACCTCAGGATGACCTCACCGAGAGTGGGAAGGTCGAATCCCGTCATCCCGTTCAGTTACTGTATCCACAGTACGGCCCGGTAGAAGCACTAGTCGGCGTCGGGGTGTTCTACGTCATCGTTGACCGGATGACACCAGTGTTGGTCGAAGCGTTGGAAGGGGCAGTTCCGACGCTGGTTCCGGATCCATTCACCACTTTGGTTGCCATGTTCCTCTGGGCTATCGCCTTGCTGACCCTTGGCAGCCAGGTGTATGCTCAGCTCCGACCAAATCCACTCACCTTCGAATCACGAGCGGACCGCGAGGCATACCTGGACCGCAAGCGACCGACGGACAGTGAATACACGATCAACCTCGTCTTGTTGATCCTTGGGGCGACGATCGCGCTACTGGCCTGGAACGGCGCGATCGGGTTCTTGGAAGATGTGATTCCAGTCGTGGTCGAACTCGATGGAGAGATGCCCGCGGCGATGACTATCGAGAACGCACTCGTCTTCGCGGCCTTCTTCGTCGGCCTCGCGGCGTACACGAGGGGACTCGATCGGCTCGTGATCGGTGGGATGCGGGAATCGCTCTACCGGCTTTACACCGGGGCATGGGAATGACAACCAGTACCACTATGTCTCACTCGTCCGAACGCTCGTCCATGGGTGGGACTGAAGTGAACGAAACCGACAGTACATTCGCAATCGAGGCTACCGACCTGACGAAGCACTTCGGCGACGTCGTTGCTGTCCAGGACCTCGATCTGGCCATCGAACCCGGGACCGTCTACGGGTTCCTGGGGCCGAACGGTTCCGGCAAGACTACCACGATGCGAATGCTAACAACGCTTACACGCCCAACCTCCGGCGAGGCCCGAATCGCCGGCATTCCGATCACTGACCGAAACGGCGTTATCGAGCACGTCGGCTACCTCCCCGAGGAGCCGCCGCTGTTCGACGAGTTGACCGCCGGCGAGTACCTCCGGCACGTCGCCGCGCTGCACGACATTCCCGGTGACGAGGCCGACGAACGCATCGCGGACTATCTCGACCGGTTCGATCTCGCCGAGGCCGCCGACCGCCGGATCAGTGGCTACTCGACCGGAATGCGCCAGAAGACCGGACTCGTCGGGGCGATCCTCCACGAACCGTCAGTGCTCCTCCTCGACGAGCCGACGAGCGGTCTCGACCCGCGGGCTGCCCGAACCGTCAAGGACCTGATCGCCGAACTCGCCGCGGGCGAGACGACGATCTTCCTCTCGACGCACATCCTTTCGGTCGTCGAGGAACTCGCCGACGTGGTCGGCGTCCTCCACGACGGCCGGCTCGTCGCGGAGGGCTCGCCCGCGGCTCTCAAACAGCAGGCCGAGGAAGGTACTGGAGACACGCTCGAAGATGTCTTCCTTGCAGTGACGGCGGATCATACCGAGGAGTACGCGAGTGCCGAACCAGAGGCTGCGGCCGACGGTGCGTGACCATGAGCGCACTCGATCACAGCGTTCGACTGGCCCGGATCGACGTGACCCGAATGCTCCGGAAACACACGGACTGGCGAAGCGGGTCGTCGTCGATCATCGGACTGGTGATGTACGTTCTGCTGGTCCTCGTCGGCACGCTCGGCGGTGGCTATCTCGGCTACCGGATGGGAACGTCACTTGCCGAAGGCGGACCGCTGTTCGGGATCGGCACATTTTCGACGCCGATCGCCGGCGGCATCCTCGCGCTGTTCTGGTTGATCATCACCGTGATCTTCGCCGTGCGAGCGGTCGGTCAGCGCGGGACGCTCGCCCAACCCGAGGGGATCCTGACCGTCGTCCCGACGCGGGAGGCGCTGGCCGGCGTCTACGTCGCCGAGTTCACGTACGTCGTCCTGTGGGTCCTCGGCCCTGCGGTCGGACTCGGTGCCGGCCTGGCGCTCGGGAGTGGCGTCCTCTGGCCGGTGGTGACCGTTCCCGTCGCGATCCTCGCCGCCGGGCTCACCGCGGTGACGGTCGGCTATCCGATCGGGTTGTCCGTCCGCCACGTCGCTTCGCGGTTCCCGTTCGTCGCCCAGCACAAGGGTGTCATCCTCGTCATGGTGTTCCTGGGCTACTTCGCGGCGCTCTCGACGGGGACCGTCGATCAGCTCATGGTCGCGCTGTTCGAGCCGATGCAGGCCTCGCCGATGGCCTGGTACGCTGACCTCCTGTTCCTCGGGACGCCCGGCGTCGAGGGGTCCCTGGCGAAGGCCAGCGGCGCGGTTGCGTTCACACTCGTCTTCACGGTCGCTGGAACCATCGCGGGGTCGCGCGTGGCCGGGATCCACTGGTTCTCGGATCCGGCACTCGCTGGCGCCGAACCCGATCCGGTCGCGACGGAAGCAGCCAGCCCCGGCATCGAACGCCGGATCGAGAGTGTCCTCGGGCCGCGAACGGCCGCTCTGATAACGTTGTCCTGGCGGCGGGCCGTGCGAGCCCCGCTGAAGCTGCTGTATGCGTTCTTCCCGGTGCTGATGATGGGTGGCTTCCTGGCCGATATCGTCCAGAGCGGGGAAATTCCGCCCCATCTCCCGTTCGTGGCCGTGGTGGTCGCCGCCTGGGCGGCGGGTGTCATCTTCACGTTGAACCCGCTGGGCGATCAGGGCGCGGCCTTGACCTCGACGCTGTTGAGCCGCGTCGATGGTCGGACGTTCGTCCACGCACACCTGCTCGCCGGCCTTGCCATTGCGATCCCGATCGGGACGGTCCTGACGGCCGTCCTCGCCGTATTGAGCCCGATCGAATCCGAAACTGCACTCGCGCTCGTACTCGCGACCCCGGTGGTCATGGTCCTCTCGGCCGCGTTCTCGATCGGCGTTGGGATGACCTTCCCGCGCTTCGAGGCGGTCAACGTCACGCGCTCGATGAAGACGGTCCTGCCGAGCCGATGGGCGTTCGTACTGTTCAGCGCCTACCTGTTCGTTACCGCGGCCGCCGCGGGGGTCGTCTACGAATCGAGCGTTCGGGACCTGGCGGCGGGGTTGGTTTCCTGGGCGCTACCGTTCGGTCTCAGTGTCTCCGCCGATACACTCTATTTTCTCTCGGCCGTCCTGCTTGTCGGGGCCGTCATACTCCCCGTGGTGTCCTATCGGCATGCAGTCCGCCGGTTCGACGGGTACACGATGGCGTAGGCCGTTCGGGATACGGTTCACTCCCGTATCGATCCCCCGACGCCGACGAACAGCGCCATGCCGACCGATCCGAGGGCCACGAGCCACCCGCTCGCGACGAGCAGCCCCTCGGTCACGGCCGGGAACCGCTCGACGACCGAAACGAAGACCGTCACGTCGAGAGCGACGACACCGACCGCGCCGACCACGTCGAAGACGAGATCCAAAGCCGTGTCTCCCCAGCCGTAGTGGACGAGAACCGGTTCGACGTCCAGCTGGTCAGCCACGTCCCGGCCGACGAGTTCGATCAACTCCCAGAAGACGCCGATCACGAACGTGAACGCGACCGTCATCGCACCGATGCCCCCTGGCCAGGTAGCGGTCGGAAAGGCAACGAGCAACGCGGCGTACAAAAGTGCCGCCACGAGCGCCGCCGAGACGGTGTGCGTGAGGTGGTCCCACCACCACGTCGAGTCGTACAGCCCGAGCATGCCGAGCGAGTGGAGGAAGCCGGCGACGCCGAGCCAGACCGCGAGCAGCGGATCGAAGGCGAGCGGTTGCTCCAGCGTCAGCCGGGAACTGATTTGCAGAACGATGGGGAGGACAGCGAGCGCGAGCGCGGCCGCGGTGTTGACCGCGGCCGCGACGTTCCGGCGGCGGACGGCGACGACGAGGAGTCCGAGAATCGCTCCCTGCAGTGCGAGCGCAAGAAGAGTGAGGAGATCGAACACGATCGGTCAGTCCATCACTTCGGTGACGTGTGCCGGCGACACCAAGGTATTTTCGACTAAACACGTTCCCGCTGGCACGCTTCCGAGAAACGGCTGTCGTTCGGTGACTCGTTCAATCGGACGTGCTCGGTCCGGCTGATTTCGGGTGGCCATCGCGATAGCGCGACGGGAGGGCCGACAGGACATCTTCGGGGAGCCACGGCGTGGCCACGTCGAGGGCGGTGACAGCGATCCGTGGCAGGCACCGCCGGACGGCCGAATAGACGCTCGCGACGGCCAGTGCCGCGATCACGACCCACTGAAAGGGACCCTCGATCGCAATCAGGAGTGGGGCAGCGAGCCCATACGAGAGCGCGAGATCACCCGGCGAGCCGTCGTAGCCGATCCACTGCCGTGGGGCGATCCACTGCTCCCGGTAGTGATCGTAGACGGCTCGCTCAGAGTTGCCTTCCCACGGACGGAGTTCGAGGCCGCCTCCGAACACGTCGGTCAGGCTGTGGAGGGCCGCACCGACCAGGAAGACGGCGGCGATGACTGTCGGGACCGACGGGAGAAACAATGCGATCGCCACAAAGGGGGCCGCGAGGGCGGCATAATAGACGGGGTAGTGCAGCGTCTTCCGGTGGCCGACATACATGTCGAAATCCGGGAACATCCCGCCCACAAGCCCCGCGAGGAGGGCGAGGCCGCCGAACTCCGGGGCGACGTACGCCACCGGGAGTGCCAGGGCCATCCCTGCGAGGGCGTGGGTCGGGAGCATCATTATGTTGGATACGACGGGACACGAAAGAATGAACTTATCGATCGCGTTCAGGCCCGTTCAAGGATGGCGAGTACTGCGTCCTTCTGCCAGTAGACGACTGCGGAGACGGCGTGAGACCATCGGATCACCCCGTTTCTCGAATGACGATCACCATGCCTGCGATGAGCCCTGTCGCGACTCCAAGGACTGTCGCCAGTGTGACTCCCTGTCCAGTCAGGAGCCCGATGCCGAACGCGACTACGAAGCCGATACCGGCGGTCCCGAGTCCGCGAGCGAGAGCTCGACGGGTCTGACTCGTGTCCGATCCGAATTCTGTGAGCACGAACGCGGCGGAAAGGGTCCCGACGAGGAGACCCACCGGGATCCCGACCAATACGGAAAACTCGATATAGGGGAGGAGTGCTTCCGAGACCGCGAAGAAAACGACGAGGAACGTCGCGATCCCCGCAAAAGCGGCGTATCCAAGGATTCGAACGCGCATACTCATTGTTGTCGTGAAGAGGTCAAAACAATTGGTGCACAAGCGGAGTGGTCCAGTCGATCAGCATTGCACCTCTCTCGGTCGAAATTGAGCGCTCCTGCGTCGGCACTTTCATTGATCGGTTGCTGCTTCCGCACCCAACAGATAGCCACCGACGGCGATCAGCCAGATCATGACCGGATAGACGATCATGCGCTCGGTGCCGCCGTGGCCGATGGGACCGAATGCCGCCGTCGTCCCGGCGTCGCCGACCGCCATGAGGACCAGGAAGACGAGACCGATCGTCCCCGTGACGATCGAGAGGACTCGCATCGGTCCGGTGAGGTGGGTTGCGCTGCCGATCGCTTCGAGATTGAAGAACAGGAACGCCACAAGGGCAAAGAGGCTGTGGGCGTCGCTGACGTTCAGCGGGATGAGCCCCGTTCCGATTGCGCCGACGCCGGCCAGTACGAACAGCGAAAGGAGCCAGCGCTTGCCGTGGCTGCGATAGAAGTACACCCCGCCCACAATGTTGAGGATCCCGACGAGTATCAACGAGCCGTTGAACAGGAGCGCAGTCTCGGGGAAGACCCCGAGGTCGCTGATCGCACCGGCCCCGAAGTCGTAGTCCGGTGCCATCGCTGCGGCGAGCATGATCGCGGTCATGAACTGCGCCGAGAGCGCGAGGAAGAGGCCGCCGGCGAGGCGTCGGGGTCCAGTCAGGGGTTCCCTAACCGGCACGGTGTCAGTGAGTGTTTCAGTCATTTCAGTTTCACCGACATACAATGGATTGCTGAGATATTATCTGTATCGGTAATTCTCGGCGTATGGGACCTGATACTTCTGGATACGGACGATTCGATTCTATCAGGAACTGGCAGCTATTGGGCTGGATTGATACATGTGATATTTTGAGGAGAACTAAAGTCAGCCAGGCTCAGATTGGACGGTTCCGCGTCGCGATCGTTCGGACACCGGGGCTGTAATAGTGAATCGGATCCGTTTCGGGATGAGCGAAACCGTTCGCTTCGAACAGTGTGTTCTCTCCGAGGTCCACGTTCGCCTCGTACAACTGCCACGGTTCGTGATCGACCCGCGCGTAACGAAGGGTACCGGACGGAACTTGGGTGTAATAACGATACCGCTCGGTGAGAAACGCCGCCCGAGATCCGGCGTCGGCCGCCAGTTGATCGCCGGTAGGGTGATAGGTTCCTGCGAACCGAGCGGGGCGGGCACCCGGATGTCGCCGCTCGCTCTCGAAGCGCACTCGATCGCCGTCGGTATCGATGGAGATGCTGGCGTAGAAATACGGGAGGTGGTGGAAGAGTCGAGCGCCGAGGACCCCCAGCAGGCCGTCGGCGTCGAGACTGAAGAAGTACACCCCATCGTGGCCGTCGTGGGTCACGTACGTCCGAAGATTGAGTTCAGGCAAAGCGACGCCCCACCCTGCTGGAATCCACGTCGGGCGAACGTCCACGTTCGTATAGGGGACCACGGACAGCCACGCGTCGCCAGCGTGGGTGTCCACTGCCAGGCCGTCGGGGACGTGAGGACGAACGACAGACGGGTCAACTGGCCAGTTGGCGAACAGGACCTGGCGCCAGCCCATGTGGAGTGTCGGACTCAACCGCGCGAGCAGCTCGCGTCCGCTTCGACTGCTCTTCTGGAGACGATCCCACATCACTCGACCCCACCGGGAATGGTGACCGGCTCGAAGCGCTGGAGGCCGAAGTACGTGTTCAGCACCGCCCCGAACCCGACGACGATCAGCCCGAGCTGGACGAGTGCCCCAATGTACGGAATCAGCCCGAGTCCCTCAATGATCAGGAGAAACACCGCGATTCCGACGACCGTCGCCCGGGTCGTTTGTTCGATCGGCAATCGAGTGCCGATCAGGTAGCCGAAGGCGAGTTGCCCGTACAGGACAACCAGCAGTTCGGCGAACAGGCCGACGATGCTGAGTGGAAGCAAGAGAATCGTGAACGCCATGTACACGAACAGGACGAGCAGCGACGTGGCGGCGAGCGAGCCGACGACGCCACTGACGAGCGCATGGTCGGTGATGGCTTCACTCACGGTGTCGAGCAGCCCGGGATGGCGGGAGACGAGCCACCATCCTGCGGCCGCGAGGACGAGGAACTGGACGAACAACCCCCCGACCCGTCGCCAGGGAGAACTCGCGGGGGCCGGCGGTTCGAACGTCGTCGCGTCCCCGACCCTCACTCCGGGAGCGATCGCAGACTCCCCCGCGATTGATTGCACGCTGCCCGTGACGGCCGCGCTATCCACTATCGACAGGTTCCCCGCCAAGACAGTCACGTCGCCGTCGAGTTCGCCCGCGATGGTCGTCGTGCCGCCGATCGCATACACGTCGCCGCTGACGGACGCGTTCTCGGGAACGGTCAGCGTCCCGCCGGCCACGACGTGAACGTCTTCCAGCGCCTCGACATTGTTGTCGCCCTGGAACGTCACGGTCATCTGCTGGACGTCGCCGCCACCGATGGATACCATCAGCAGGACGACGATCAACAGCGGGATCGCGTCGGTCGGCGTCATGTTGCCGTTCCTCCGTTCGCACGAACTATCGTGACCATCCGACGGACGTAGAGGCCGACGGCCAGGCCAAAGACCAGGAGTAGCGACAGCGCCTGGACGACGTTCAGGTGGGTGAGGAGTGTCAGGTCCGCTGCGTGGAAGTACAGCGCAAGCGCGGTACTGGAGAAGGTGGCAAGCCAGCCCGCGACGCCGATCCCGATCGCCGAGCGCGTCCCGACAGTTGCGGCTGTCGAGAGGTCGGGCCAGAGCGCGAAGTTCAGCGTCGTGTAGAAGCTCACGGCGACGGCGTAGATCGCCGGATTGAGTGGCGACGTCGTCCCTTGGGCGAGCGTGGGGAAGACGGACGCGATCCGAAGGTCAGAGGTGTAGAGGACGTGTGTCAGCGCAAAGAGCGCGAACGTCCAGAGGAAGACACGGGACAGCGAGTAGTTCGCGTAGATGACGCCGGCCATCACGGCACCGACGACGTGCGCGATGGCGATGAACAGCCGCATCGAGAGGTCGGGAGACTGCCATGAGGTGAGCAACAGTGCTGGCGTGTCGATGATCCGCAGGAAGCCCAGGCTATCGATGAAGAACACGCCGAACATGAGGACGACGGGGACGGCGAAGGCCAGGCCTCGCGTCCGGATGGCGTCGGGTCGGCAGAACCGCCCAGTTCCAAACGTATGATGTTGGGATTCCCACGTCGATTGGATCCGTTCGATGAACTCGAACCGGCCGAACGAGAGGACGGCCAGCGCGAGCAGCCCGGGTGCCATTGCGAGAACCATTACCCGGCTGAAGACGGTGATCGACCACGACAGCGGGATAGCGTTCGCAAGGAAGTACGCGACGGCGGTGATCGCGGCGGCGACGTAGCCCCGATCGGGAACCGGGACGAGATCGATCGCGAGCGAGAACGAGACGGGGAACCCGACGCCGAGGCCGATCGACGCGGCGACGATCCACGCGCCGAAAGCGGGGACAGTCCGGATCCACGGTGCGACGAGCGTGAGCACGAACTGGACGGCGACGACGCCGAGGAGCAGGCGGAACTTCGTCCGGAGGTCCGTACTCCACTCCCGTCGATCCATCGCAACGCCGGTCACGACGGCGACAACCAGCGTACAGAGCGCGAGCACGGCCATCCACAGCGAGACGGCGGTCTCGGAGAGGCCCACGAACCGGGTGCCGAGGTCGATCAGTCCCAGCTGGACGAACGTGATGTTGTAGTAATATCCGGCGACCATGAGGGCGACGAACAGTAGGGTGCCGAGCACTGTCGGCCACTGGCGCTCGCGGAGATAGTTCGAGAACGCCATGTAATTCCCATCTCGCCATGCACAGCGAGAGCAAATAAAGTCTCGCGTGGCTGCGACGACGTTGCCGAAGGTTTACGGGTCAAGGCCGTGAGTTTCCTTCGATATCAGATTCTCCACCGTTCGTCAACCACGAGAGCGGCGAGTTAGACCTCCGACAGATCTGGAGCGAAGCACTGCCCATCGTGGGACTCGTCGTCCTGTTCGGATCCCTCGCGTTGCTTCCGTACTTCCTGGTTTTGGCGGTCTTTGAAGCGACGGTCGTCAGCCTCCTCCTCGTGCTGTTCACACAGCTTGTCCTCGTCGTCGGCACGGCAATCGTGCTCATGTACGTCATTTCTCGGGCGATACAGCTTGCCGGGGCTTGAAGGAAGGACTGACGCTGTGGGCGACGTTCCTCGCCGTCGTCTCCCTCCGGTTCCCCGAGACGCCGGGCACTGGAACTGAACCGGGGAATCTACCCATCCTGATCGTGGTCTCGCTGCTGGCGGTCGCGATCGGCTGGAACACCGTCCGGCTGTGGCTGGACGTCAAGAAACTCCTCTATGCCCCTTCACCAGAACAGCAAGTAGCCCACGATGGCGACGTTGATAGGGACGCCAAGCACACCCCGATCTAAAAGAGTGCCCCTACGGCGTGTCCGGTACGACGGTCCGACCGCGCCACAGCAGGTTGACGCCGACGATGCAAACGTGTTCGCTCCGCTGTGCGCGACCCCTCGGATTTAAATCTCTCAGCCGACGCTCCTCAACGCTCACTGTCGTTCGCGCAGAATTCACGGGCGCTGAGGGATTTGAACCCCCGACAGCTTGGTCCGAACCATGTTTTCCGGGGCGTGCGGCGCTAACGCGCCGTTCCGCGCAAAACATGGGGAAAAACCGCAGCCAGCTACGATCGCTCCCGGGGAATCGGGCGAGATGTCGGGTTGGCTGGTGACCTGGGACGGCCCTTTGACGTCGGGCGTTCGGAGCGAACTATGTCCAAGGAACTCGAACCGATTCGCCCGGTGGAAGCGAAAGAGATGTATCTCCGAGAGCGTGGTACCGACGCCTCGGACGCAACGATCGAAGCCCACGACTACCGTCTCGGTCACTTCATCCGATGGTGCGAGGTCGAAGAGATCGAGAATCTGAACGATCTCTCAGGCCGTGCCCTTCACCAGTATAAGCTCTGGCGGCAGGACGACGGGGACCTGAATCAAGTCTCCGTAAAGACGCAGATGGACACTCTACGGGTGTTCATCCGGTTCTGTGAGTCGATTGACGCCGTCGAAACTGATCTTCACACCTCAATCCTCTCTCCGACTTTGAGCGATGGCGAGAACCAAAGAGACGTGATGCTTGACCCAGAGGAAGCCGAAGCACTCCTGGACTATCTCGGTCGGTTCCAGTACGCCTCCCGGGCTCACACTCTCATGGCGCTACTCTGGCACACCGGAATCCGCACCGGGGCCGCTCATGCTCTCGATGTCGAAGATTATGATCCCGAGGAGCAACGGCTGAAAGTTCGTCATCGTTCCGGGACGCCACTGAAGAACAAAGAAGAGGGCGAACGACTTGTTGCCCTCTCGGATGAGGTGTGCCGGATCCTCGATGACTGGCTTTCCCACGAACGGCCAGACGTCGTCGACGAATACGGTCGTCAGCCACTATTGTCGACGTCACACGGACGAGCCCACAAGACGACGGTCCGAGAGACCGTATATCGGTGGACGAGACCCTGTCAGTATGTGAGTGAGTGCCCCCACGGAAGACAGCAAGACTCCTGTGAGGCAGTAAAGGGGAATCGAAAGACGGCCAGTAAGTGCCCTTCATCTGTCTCTCCTCACGCGATTCGTCGTGGCTCTATAACTCATCACTTGTCCGAGGATGTCCCGGAGAAAGTCGTCTCAGATAGAATGAATGTCGGCCAGGAAGTCCTCGATATGCACTATGACCAGCGTTCGGAGGAGGTCAAGGTCGAACAGCGCCGAGATTATCTTGAAGGGGTATAGCCCATGGACCGAACTGGAGTCCCAAGAGACGGCGCTGGATGTGACCTCCCGAGGGTCAGAGAGGCTTCTGACGAAAACTCTTACCCCAAGATCGAACCCGCCTCGTGGCATGATCTGTCTAAGTTCGTCGACGAGTTTACCGACCTTGCTGTCTTCGAGGTGCTCGCCGATCCCGACGACAGTCCAGAGGGCTTCTGGATCGTCCGAGACATCGAAAAGGTTCGGCCCTCTGCTGTCCCGATCGATCAGGACCCCACTTTCGACCTCTCTGTGCTCAATCCCAGTAGCGAAGACGTCGATGAGATCCGTTTGACCATCGAGGAGGTCGAGCAGGTACGGGCGGCTGAACCCTCAGACGTGTCGGGGGAAGGAGACGAGTCGAAGGGGTGATCAAGACATGCCAATCGCACGGAAGGCCTCCAAATCCTGCCCCCGTTGTAGCGACGATAGCGACGTCTGGATGTTCAAGAAGGAGGAACCGAAGATCATCAAGGAGCACTACACCTGTGAGACGTGTGGCCATGAGTGGACCGAGGTGAGACAGGACTAACTGTCTCCCCGCTCTTACCTCTGCTGATGAAGCGGTTCACTGAGGGTGACCGCGTCCGGGTCGACATCCCTGACGAGACCGATCCCGACCATGACATCTATCATGGGGAAGAGGGAGTCGTTCTCAGCGTTCTCGAAGACGATGCTTCTCAAGCGACTGGTGACGAACGTGACTCCCTGATCTATCGCCTCGAACTCGACTCGGGCGACGTTGTGGACTTCCGCTGGCGGGATCTTCGTCCACCTTGATCGGTGAAGTCGCCGCTAAAGGCGAACAACCCTCGTCACGCGGCTTTTTCTGACCCACGAGATGTTCGACGATGTATCCCCCTCGTCGAGAGAAGGACTCCCCGTGAAGGGCTCCCAGCGGTCCGTGGCGGACCCTCTCGTCGATGCCACACCGAAAACCGCGATCTGTCGCGCCGGGAGGCGGACGCCAACCGGATAGAGTGCAAGCTGAACGAGCGAAACGATATCGGGTATGTGATGACGTTGATTTTTACTAAACGTGAGATAGAGAACCCATACCTCGGATATTTGGGCCTTTAGTGGATAAGATGAGTCATGGCAGAACGACCTCAGTATGCCACGATCCGAGTTCACGAGGAAGTCCGCGATCAGGCCCGCGTGGCGAAGGCGAGGCTTGGTATTGACTGGACGACTTTCCTCGAACGCGCCGCTGACGAACTCGATCCCCAAGAAGAGACTCTCGACTGACCGATCAGAACCAAGGCCGGGGAGGGAGCCCCGACCAAAGTGAGGCGCTGAACTCACAGACTTCGCCTCATTTTTGGTTGGTATGCCGCTTAAACGTGGCGTCGGCGATCTCGCCCGGTCTGGTTGGACAAAAAATGCCATCAGAATCAGACCAACGAATCGACGTATCGGCCACCAAGTGTAATCACCAGAATCGTGTCTGTATCTGCAACACGAGCGATGAAGAACGAGGTCAACTCCTTCGTGAATATCTCGACGCGCTCGCTGTTGCCGGTTGGGATGATGTGTTACTGATGCCGCTAACTGATGATAGCAAAAATCCGGCGATACGAGACCGGTTTGGGCTGGATAATCCCCGGGCGAAAGAGCTACTCCGCCCTCCCGATGAGGCTGTCGAGGCGATCCGGAGCGGAAGTCGTGGGTTCGTGCTTTACGCTGGACGTCCAGAGCATGGAACCGAGGAACTTGTCTTCACGGATCACGACGATGTTGGTCTGTGGCCCCCAAATGAGACTCCGCGTACGCTCCTCGTGCGAAGTGGGTCGGGAACCGGCTACCATCAGACCTACCGTAACAGCGGGTCAGTCGATAATGCTCATGGAAAAGGTGAGTTAGCCGGCGCGGGCGAGATTCGAGCGAAGAACTGGTATGTAGTCGCCCCGGGCTCGATCCATCCGTCTGGAGGCATTTACCATCAGGTCCAAAATCCCGGCATCGGTACGATTCGAGAGGAGCATATCCCTCCTGAACTCCGACCGTCAAACGGAGCCAGCAAAGGCTCTTCCCACGGAGATCCAAAGCCCTTGGAGCCTGATGACATCGAAGATTTAGGAAAGGATTTCGACCCAGACGCGGTCACAAACGAGTGGGGGGCGACGGTACAGGAAGCTCGGATCGTGTCTAAGAAGCTGGATCATCTACTGTCCACATACAACCCCGGGGGCAGTTATCCGAGTACGAGCGAGGCGGACATGGCGACTGTCTCGATGCTCCTCGTCTGGGGGTTCAGCGAGGTAGACATCGCCGACATCATGCGGGCGTGTCGTCCCCGAGTGAAGCTCCGAGACCGCGACGATTACCTGACGAACACAATCACGAACACCGCACTCACGAGGATCAACCCAGTCGATCCAGATCTCGGTCGGATCTGGATCGAGAGCGCGAAGGAGAACGGCGGCCGGCCAGTGTTCCACGAGGCCACCCTGATAACTCTTCAGAACAGCATGGAGCTACTCGGGGGAGAGGCGACTGTTTCCACCATCGTTAATGAGGGGCTCATTCAGTGGCGAGGCAGTAAAGAGAGGTCGGTAATGAAACGAGTCAGACGAGCACTAAAATGTCTCGAACGCGCTGGATACGTGACCAGCGTGGACCGAGGGGCGACAATCTGGTATGACGACGGGTTCCTTGATCTCGACCTACCCCATAATACCCGTCTGTAACCACCGCCCCCCGTGTGTCTTATGTCGCGACTCCTCGGAAAAGTAACAAGCATCCGATGAGGGTTCAGACGAGGATACACCCTACCGAGTGTCGGACCGAGGACTTCGACGAGTTCGTCTGAGCGCTCAAACGAGGGGCGACCTCGTCTGAGGGTCCAGCGAGCCACGAACGTCCCAACGCCCATATATAAACGGACATAAAGATCGGTCGAGAGACGTCATGTCTGATCAGCGCGATGGGGCCGATCAACTCGCCCTCTCCCGCGGTCCCACCGGTCCGAGTCAGTACACCTCTCCTGAGGCCAAGGCCCGTTTCGCGGTTGCGAAGTACTTCGGAGCCGGCTCGGACGGCCAGTGGTCGGTTGAGGAGATTGCCGACGCCCTCGACATCTCGACCCGGCAGGTCTACCGGTACATCAACGAGTCGGAGATTGGCCGGGAGGTCCGCGAGACCGTGGCCATGACCGAGGCCGAATGGCGACTCGACGCCGCGCTCGCCCTCCGCGAAGAAATCGAGAGGCTGGAGGAGATCGAGACAGCCCTCCACGAACGGACGACGACTGTCCCGACCGACTTCGAGGAGCAGACCGTCGAAGGGACTCCGACGAGAGACGGACAGGTGATCCTCGTCGACGGCGACGTCTACTCCCTAACAATCCCCGTCCCGAACGAGTATGAGAAGATCACCGATTACGGGCCCGATATCGAACAGATCCAGAAGGAGAAGCGCCAGTATATCGACCAGATTACCACGCTCCTCGGGCTTGTCGACTTCGACCAACACCACCCCGAACATGGACCGTCTGAGGGTTCAGGCACGACTCCTGTCCAGTTCCGGGAGATAGACAACGGATGCGACGAACAGAGTGGTTGAGGGTTCAGACGGCGAAGTGAAACGCGAAATCGGCGGATCGCGCTCTTAGGAGACCCTCCCACAGAGAGCGGGACCCCCTCCTGAAAATCTGGTGGGTTGGAAACACGTAGTGAAGTGGACCGCCAATCACCAACGACTAAGATGATCCCCTGATAGGTTCATCCCATGTCGCTGACTCTCGACGAACTGGACTCTCATCTCTTCAAGTGCGCAGACATCATCCGTGACGCTGTTGACTCGACAGAGTATAAGGATTTCATCCTTCCGCTGGTGTACTACAAGACGATCTCGGACAACTTCGAGGTACAGCGCGAGAAATACGTCGAAGAGTACGGGGATGAACACGCCAACCGGCCTAACATCTACGACGTACCGTATGTCCCAGACGGCTACCTGTGGGACGACCTACGAGCGGTCAACGAGAACGTCGACGAAGCGATCAACGACGCTTTCGACGCCCTTCGTGAGGCCAACGACGGCGAGGTCGAGGGCGTGTTCCGGGCTGACTACGTCGCCGAGGACGCCCTTACCGACGATCGACTCACTCGTCTGATCGAGCACCTAAGCACCATCGATCTCGATAACGACAGCGTCCCGCCGGATATGCTCGGTGAGGCGTACATGGACCTCGTGCGCCACTTCGCCGAGGAGGAGGGCAAGTCCGGCGGTCAGTTCTTCACCCCGCCCCACATCGTCGAGTTGATGGTCAGGCTGCTCGCCCCCTTCGAGGATGGCGATACGTTCCACGACCCGACTGTGGGATCAGGCGGGATGCTCGTCGAGGCGGCCACCCACTACCGTGACGAGCAGGGCGGCGATCCCTCGAAGCTCACGTTCACGGGCCAGGAGATCAATCCCGATATCGCCGCCATCGCAAAGATGAACCTCTCGATCCACGGCCTCAGCGGGCGGATCGAGCGCGAGGACTCTCTCCTGCGACCGCAGTTCACCGAGAACGGCGAACTGACCAAGTTCGACTACGTGCTCGCGAACTTCCCGTTCTCGGCGGACTGGCAGAAGGACGAACTCCAGGACGACACCTACGGGCGCTTTGACTGGCACGAGAAGCTCCCCCGCGCCGACCGGGGCGACTACGCGTTCATCATGCACATGGCGGAACAGTTGAACGAGACCGGCCAGGCGGCCATCGTCATCCCCCACGGCGTGCTGTTCCGCAAGCACGAGTCCCGCTACCGGGAGCCGATGCTGGAAAACGATCTGGTCGAGGCCATCGTCGGCCTGCCCGAGAACCTGTTCCAGAACAACTCGATTCCCTCGGCCATCCTCTTGTTGAACACCGACAAGCCCGCCGAGCGCGAGGGCGAGGTGCAGTTCATCCACGCCGCCGACGAGGCCTTCTATCGGGAACTCTCGAACCAGAACGAACTCACCGACGAGGGCGTGGCCCACGTCGTCGAGAACTTCCGGGACTGGACGACCGAGGAGCGCGTCAGTCGGACGGTGTCGATCGAGGAGATCCGGGAGAACGACTACAACCTCAACATCGCGCTGTACGTCGATACGACCGAACCCGAGGAAGAGATCGACGTGGCTGAGGAACTGGCGACGCTCCGGGAGTTGCAGGCCGAGCGCGACGAGATCGAGGCGCGGATGGACCAGCACATGGAGGCGCTGAACTATGAGTGAGGAGGCGACGCTGGACGAGTTCGTAGATGAGCAGGAAGCAGGAGGAAATCATTCTGGAGACGTTAGTGTTGGGGATTTACAGCAATTCGAATCTTCCCCGATTGAGTCATGGAATCTTGTTAGGCTGGGTGAGATTCTAACCTTAGAGTACGGTGATAATCTTCCATCAGATAGTCGAGAAAGTGGAACCGTACCTGTTTTTGGCTCTAATGGCCAGGTAGACACGCATTCTGAGGCCGCTGTAGAGAAACCAGGCATCATATTGGGGCGAAAGGGTTCAATTGGTGAGATTGATTTCAGCGATAGACCGTTTTGGCCTATCGATACGACATACTATATCACAAGCGAGGAGACGAGCCAAAACCTGCGTTTCCTGTATTACCTCCTTCAGAACATCCAACTGGAACGGTTAAACGCTGCATCTGCCATACCTGGATTAAACCGAAATGATGCGTACGGCCTGAAAGCACTCATGCCTCCGGCCGAAGAACAGCGCAAAATCGCCAGCGTGCTCTATACCGTCGATCAGGCGATTCAGAAGAGCGAAGAGATAATCGAGCAAACTGAACGGGTCCGTCGTGGTACTGAACAAGATGTCCTTTCGAGGGGCGTTCGTGAAGATGGGACGCTCAGGCCCGACGACGATGTCGCATATCGAAGCAGTTGGGTCGGCGACATTCCCTGTGACTGGGATGTCAAACAGTACAGCAAACTGATTTCAGATTCCTCCGTCGGTATCGTCGTTAAGCCTTCCCAGTATTACGACGACGACGGAACAGTCCCGATTCTTCGCTCGAAAGATATCTCCAGAGATGGCATCGTTGATGGGGATTTCGAGTATATGTCGGAAGAGTCGAACGCCGAAAATGAAAACAGCCGATTGCAGGAAGGTGACGTAATAACGGTGAGGTCGGGGGACCCCGGCCTTTCTTGCGTCGTCGACGGTGAATTTGATGGGGCAAACTGTGCAGATTTACTCATTTCCACGCCGGGACCGAAATTGGACCCCCACTACGCCGCTATGTGGATTAATTCCTTTGCAGGGAGAAAGCAGATCGACCGGTTTCAGGCTGGTCTGGCACAGAAGCACTTCAACCTCGGGGCCCTCCGTAAGCTTCGAGTCGGAGTGCCATCGCTCGATGAACAGAAGCGGATCGTCGAAAAGGTGTCATCAATATCAGAATCTCTCGAAAGTCAGAGAGAGTCCAAAAGGCAACTCCAGCGCCTCAAACAGGGCCTCATGCAAGACCTCCTCTCGGGCAAGGTCCGCACCCACGACACAGACATCGAGATCGTAGACGACGCACTCCAGCATGGCTAACGAACAACCATCTGAGGGCGGCCTTCAGACATCGGTCCTCCAGTGGCTCGACGGCCTCGGGTGGGAGACGTATGACCCAGACGAAGGCCACGGCGCGACGGTTCTCGACGAGCGATACGGCCGCCAACGCTCGGAGGTCATCTACTGGGACCTGCTCGCCGAGGCCGTCGTCGAGATCAACGACGAACTGACCGAGGCCAACGTCGACCGCTTTCTCAACTCGCTCCGGCGCGACCTCGATCACGACAACCTGCTCGACGGCAACGAGGCGTTCCACGAGATCCTGACCACGGGCAAGAAACACACCGTCGACCAGCAACACAACGGCACGAAGACGATCTACGCCGACTTGATCGACTTCGAGCACCCCGAGAACAACCGGCTCCACGCTGTCGACGAGTTCGCCGTCTCCCGACGCGGCTCGATTCGCCCCGACGTGACCCTGCTCATCAACGGGATCCCCATCGTCCAGATGGAACTGAAATCCGTCACCCAGGACAACGACTTCTACGACGCGATCACCGACCTCCAGGCCTACGAGGAGAAGGTCCCACGGGCATTCATCCCGACGCTGTTCAACGTCGCCGCCGACCAGAGTGTCTTCCAGTACGGAGCCGTCCGAGCCCCCCGCGAGTTCTACCAAGGGTGGACGACCGCACCCGAGGCCTACCAGTCTGACAACGACGTCAAGCAGGCCGTCCAGGCTTTGCTGAACCCTCAGACGCTACTGGACATCCTGAAGTACTTCGTCTTTTTCGAGGAGCAACCGGACCAAGACGCGAAGATCATCCCCCGCCATATGCAGTACTACGCGGTGAAGCGGATCCTCGACCGTGTCGAGCGCGGCGATCACCGCAAGGGACTGATCTGGCACACCCAGGGCTCGGGGAAGTCGTTCACGATGCTGTTCACGGCGAAGAACCTCCTCGAACGCGACATTCTCGACGCCCCGCAACTGTTTGTCGTCGTCGACACGGACAAACTGAACAGCCAGATGCGCGACCAGCTCGCCAACCTCTCCTTCGAGCGCTGGACCGAGGCCGAGAGTATCGAGGGACTCGAAGACACCATCGCGGCGGGCCGGAGCGAACTCGTCGTGACGACCATCCAGAAGTTCCAAGACGTCGATCCCGGCGTCCAGTCGACCGACGAGGCCGTCGTGATGTCCGACGAAGCCCACCGGTTCTTGGAGGCCGATCTCGGGAGCAGACTCGAAGCCGCCCTTCCCGATGCGTACCACTTCGGCTTTACCGGGACGCCCGTCCGCGAAGGCGACCGCGAGAAGGACCGCAACACGTTCGACGAGTTTTCTCCCGAGGGCGAGGAGTACCTCCACCGCTACTCGATCAAGGACGGCATCGACGACGAGCTGATCCTCCCGGTTTTCTTCCGACTCCGCCACGAGATGGACTGGGACGTCGACGAGGCCGGCCTCGACGAGGAGTTCGACGAGGCGTTCGCCACCCTCCCCAAAGAGGAGAAGTTGGCGATCATCCGCGATCACGTCACCAGTCGGATGCTCGCCGAGATCGAGCCCCGCGTCGAACGTGTGGTCGCCGAGATCGACGATCACTTCGATGGCGTCGAGAAGAACGGCTGGAAAGGCATGGTCGTCACCCCGAGTCGGGAGTCGGCGGCCATGTACGGGGAACGCTTGGTCGACCGGCGAGGCGAGGACGCCGTTGACGTTCTCTTTACCACGACGCAAGACGATCCGGAGTTACTCCAGCAGTTCCATACCGATCCCGGCGAGCGTGATCAGATCGTCCGGGACTTCAAAAACGAAGACGATCCCAAACTCCTCGTGGTCCACAATATGCTACTGACGGGCTTTGACGCCCCTGTACTGAAGACGATGTACTTGGACCGGGAACTCCATGATCACACTCTCATGCAGGCGATCGCCCGCACGAACCGGCCCGCTGATGGCAAGGAGAATGGCGAAATCGTCGACTTCCAGGGTGTCTTCGAGAATATCGACGACGCCCTCGACTACGACGACGAGACGAAACAGTACGCGGCCCAAGACAGCGAGCAACTGTTCGAGAAACTCCAGAACCAACTCGACGCAGTTCTCGATATCTTCGAGGGAATCCCCAGGGAGGACAGCCAGGAGGTCGTCGACGAGTGCCTTGACCGAGTGAGTACCCATCCTGAGAAGCGAGAGTTCAAGCAAGGGTTCCGACGACTCCAGGACCTCTATGAATCGGTCTCGCCAGATCGCCGACTTGTCGAAGAAGGGATCGATGAGGATTACGGGTGGCTCGGGCGGATCCACACGGCTTTCCAGCGGACGGCCAACCGCTCGGAACGACCTGAAGACGAGATGCGCGAGAAGACGCGTGAAATCGTCGAGGAGCACGTCGACATCGGCGAGATCAAGCGGGATTATCCCGTCTACGAACTCGGCGCGGAGTACTTGGAGGACCTGGACCACCTCAGGAGTGACGCCGCAAAGGCGTCGACGATCGCTCACGCCATCCAGGAGAGCACGCAATCTCGAATGGGACAGAACCCCCGCTACGAACGACTGAGCGAGCGCGTGACCGACATCGTCGAGGAGTGGCAGGCTGGCGACAGAGCCGATCCCGAGGCCGTCGAGGCGCTCCGGGAGGTCGAAGCAGAGGTGCTTGCCATCGAGGAGGAGGCTAACGAACGCGGGATGTCCGATGCCGAGTTCGCTATCTTCACAGACATCACTGAGGAGCGAGATCTCGATCTCTCTGAGGACACCGTCGAAGCACTTGCCCGCGACATCGTAGCCGAGTTCGACGACCGCGTCGACACGAGTTACGAAGGATGGGAGACGAACGACCAGACGGTCAAGGAGATCGAACTTGTACTGTTGGATGTACTGGTGAAAGAACACGACCGAGGCGAACTGGTCACCGACGAGTTCATCGACGCCGTCCATACCTACCTGATTCAAAACTATGTCGCAGACGACGAGTAAGCGAACGACGACGCTGGCCGGCGAAGAAGTGGTCTACGAGGTCACGAAGAGCGATGACGCCACACAGGCCCGGATCGACGCGGGGATCGACGGGATCACCGTCATTGTACCCTCAGACGCCCACGAGGATCCGGAGGCGATCCTGACGGAGAACGCGATGTGGGTGCTCGACAAGAAGGCAAAGTTCGACAGCTATCGGGACGATGTCCCGGATCGGACATTTGAGCCCGGTGAGACGTTCCCGTACCTGGGCGAGGAGCGCGAAC
The DNA here is from genome assembly GCF_000023945.1 of Halorhabdus utahensis DSM 12940. Taxonomy (NCBI): domain Archaea; kingdom Methanobacteriati; phylum Methanobacteriota; class Halobacteria; order Halobacteriales; family Haloarculaceae; genus Halorhabdus; species Halorhabdus utahensis. The sequence continues at coordinate 96,314 of NC_013158.1, read as the reverse complement.
TGGTCGTTGAGCCCAGAAAGAAATCCGTCGTTGGGGAAGGGACGATCCACCTTCGACGAAGCGCGGTCGAACAGTCGTCGATCAAGCGCGCCCTCCGGAACTTCTACCGACGTCAGGCCCGCGAGCACCTCTCTGACCGTCTCGATCACTTCGCCGCTGAGATGGGGCTGGAGTACGACGGTCTCGAAATCAGAAACCAGCGGACCCGGTGGGGGAGTTGTTCGACGAACGGAACGATCAGCCTGAACTGGCGGCTGCTAATGGCCCCGCCAGAGGTGATCGACTACGTCGTGGTCCACGAACTCGCCCACCTACGCGAGCCGAATCACACCGACATGTTTTGGTCACTCGTGGCCGAGCACGATCCCCGCTACGAGGAGCACGCCGAGTGGCTGGAGGAGCACAGCGCCAGACTCGTGTTCAGTCGCGAAGATCTCTGAAGGACCAACCGAGGCCCGCTGTGACCCTCTGAGACACCCACGATCAAGTAAGACGACCAATCCCACATAGACCTCGTCGAATGATCGTGTAAGGGGCCACAGAGGCGTCCGCAGGGGGCTAATGGAAGGCTCAGGATCGTGCGACTAACCGAAACCCGAACTGTCGACGCTGGCAGCACCGGAGGGATTGAGGGAGAGAGTATGAGTAGTTCTGAATATCTTCGGGGGTGTCGCTGACGGTTCAGACGGAGTCTGGATCCCGGTCAGTGAGTGCCGCGAGAAGATAGATTCCGTTTTCGGTCAACTCATAGATCTTCTTATCCATGCCTTCCTCAACGACTTCGATCATGTTCTCATCGCGGAGTTCCTTTAGGTGCGTGTATATGTAGCCGTGGGAGAGATCGAGATCCTCGGCAAGTTGGTACCCATGTGTTGGCTCCTCGGCTAACGCTTCCAAGATACGAACCTTCGTCTCCGGCACAAGCCCCATCACTGAAAACGCTGACCGGTGGGACCGAAAGTGATAGAACAGCGTTCTCTGAGGGGTCAGTAGAAACAAACAAGTATCTTAGATATAAAGTAAGTCACCGTGACCGATCCCTCCGTCCCGGCCGTTAAACGCTGGAGATATGTCCACGAGGTAGAGGAGGAGAATATTGAGAAAGCTGTTGAGCGGTTCAGGGTCCATGTCAGGAACGTCATCAACGATCTGCGTTCACAGGAGGATGCGAGCCCACCGTATCAGATAGAGGCGGATATCCTGGTTATCGAAATGCCCGATTCAGAGAGTGAGGTTACGTTGCTCAGTTGGGGGAATGAAAAAGGTCGATATTACGTAACAGAGTCAGGCGATAAGATGAGCAATAATAAACTAATCTACCGACTCAAACAGGGCGATGTAGAGGAACGAGATGGCGAGATATATGTCGGCGGAGAACAGGTAGTTCCTGTCGATGAAACAACCGGCTCCAGGGAGCTAAATTTTGATAATCAAGAGGGCCGGAGTCAAGACGGTAATAAAGAAATGCGTCTCTCCGACTTTGAGCGAGAAGAGTGAGTGTCAACGATCGTAATCGACACTGAGTGTCGTCGACGCCGTCACGGCCTTCCTGAGTGGGACGCAAGTGGCCAATGAGTCAAACTCCTTGATCATGATCGAAGGTGCGAGAGCGTAGAGCCAGCGCTGTCCGCGAGGGGCTGGCGGGCGACTAAGCGGAGAGACTCGGCCTAGACAACGAGGTTGCCATCACGGGGTCGACACCTCGGCGACAGGACCCCTGCCCCCGAGATCGGCGCTAAAGGTACAGCGGGCCTCTCCAGTCCCGTTAGCCGCGGATCGAGTTGATCGGGGCCCATACCACCTACGAACGCTTCGAGTGTGAGCAGAGCCGTCTACGACCGACGAGACGGGTAGAGAATCGGCCTGTGGGAGAACGAGCCGTGAGGTAGTGCCGACAGAACCGAAACCCCAAACTTCGAGGCCGCTGATTCCGGAGGTTCCCAGAAAGAGTGTCGGACCTGATCGCCAAAGCCCGAGGGGACCAAAGACCCATGAGGGTAGGATTTGTTCGTTATCCACATGAACGATTCCCTGACGTATCACATCAACCAAGCGCTAACACATGCAGAAGACGACCGGGATGACCCCGATCCCGATGACGAAAAACTCGACGTATTCAACCAAGGCTGGCGAAAGGGCGTAGATACGGACAAGGAGGACTACGGTGAGCGTGCCCACAGTAGTCTCTCGTGGCATAACCTCGGCTATCGACTCGGAATGCTGTTCGGTCCAACATCTCCGGGATTACGCGAAGAGATGTACTACTGGTGCGTCGAGCAGATGAGAGAGGAGTAGACCAGCAACGAAAGAGGATCGTGCCAGATCATCAGAGATAGGAGTCGTCGCTGAGGGTTCAGACAGACGAGTCACGAGGCGGGCCACTGGCGAGTTGGGATCGAACAGGATGCCGTCACCGATTGAGATAAAACCGGTCGGTGGGATCTCGGTCCCCTCACGCTGAATCATCAGACGGAGGGCCAAGTGGGTTCGGGGATGGAGATCGCGGAGAGTATCTTCGACTGTATCGTCTGGACCCCCAGACAGACGATCACGGTTATGACGCCGGAGTCCAAAATATGGACGAGGACCCCAACGTATGACAGATCTCCGTGATCTCAGGCAACAGTTGACCCCAGAAGGTCAGCAAATACTGGAGGAGACGGTGGAGCGGAAGGGGGAGGAGTGGGTCAGAGAGCATGCGGATCTGGTTCTGGCTCAGGCGCGGAAAGTGGGAATGGTCGAGTAGACGACTACGATTTCGCCGACTACTCCCCGACAGACCCGCTTGGCTGGGAGACGAACGAACGCCACGACCCCAAACACTCGTCAACTGTTGGAGTTACTGGAGACGGCGCTGCATGGGACCTGATGGGGAACATGAGCCAAATATATGATCCGGCCCCGGCGACATCCACGCCCGATATTGTGACGGTGAGAAAAGTTAACCATCTGGCTCACGTCGGCTCTTAGTGAACGCACGACGAAAGAGGGTGCGTCCCGTCACGGGTTGAAATCAAGCCTCAGGTGGTTGATGTGATTTATAAGGACCCTTTCGCTGTCCGGTCAATCTCTACCGAGAAGCCTTGTTACGGGCGCTGAGGGATTTGAACCCCCGACAGCTTGGTCCGAAGCCAAGTACTCTGTCCAGGCTGAGCTAAGCGCCCACGTCGCCGTGGCCGACCCTTCGCATTACCCCAAAACGCACCCACTCTAAAAAATGTCTCTATCCGTCCCGGCGATTCCGACTCGATGCGCTGTTTGCGCCACGTTTTTCCATACCATACTCGTAGCTCTCGCTATGCCTGTCACTGACGACGAAACCATCGCCGAGATCCTCGAGACGAGCGAGACAATCGCAGTTGTGGGTTGCTCATCGACACCTGGCAAGGCCGCCCACGACATTCCGGAGTACCTGCTCGAAGCAGGCTACGACGTCATCCCGATCAATCCGTTCGCCGAGACCATCTTCGACCGTGATGCGTACGACTCCCTCTCGGCTGTCCCCGACAGGGTCGACGTCGTCGACGTGTTCCGCCCGAGTGAGGAGGTACCGGACATCGTCGAGGCGGCACTCGAGCGCGAGGACGAGCCCACAATCTGGCTGCAGAAGGGGATCACCCACGACGAGAGCGCCCGAAACGCAGAGGATGCAGGCCGCCAATTCGTTCAAGACCGGTGTATGAAGGTTGAACACCAACGACTGCTCGGGTGAGCGCTCGGGTCTGCCGGCCGACGGTTAATCTCTCACCACGACACGTCGGGTACACTCTTTCAACCGATTCTTCAATTCCCGTCGTCCGTATCGACGGCCGCTTCCCCGTCGGTTGCCTCCTCGGTCGCCACGTCGTCGGCATCGGCCTTCTCGATGTGAGCGTCGGAAATTACAGTCTCGACGTCGAGCCCCTGGCTCTCGGCGATCGCCTCGATCAGGGCCCGCTGTTCGGCGAGGTCGGTTTCGATCTCATCGACCTGTTCGCTCGTGGTCGCGACCTCCTCCCGGAGCGACTGGACCTGTCCGCGGAGTTGGTTCATCTTCTCGTAGAGGTCCTCTGCTGCGCTGGTGACTTTCTGGAGTTTTTTCGCGGTGTCGCCAAATCCCATACCCCGCGATTGTGACTCGGGATTTGTGCGCCTTTCGGTGCGACGCGACGAGCGTCGCCATTAAGACGGCGGCGGTCTGACCTCCAGCTATGGACCGAAGACGCCTCGTTCCAGCTATCGGAATCCTCGCGTGTCTGTCGTTTCTGGCAGCACTGGCGTATCCATTCGCCACTGGATCGGTCAGCACATACTATACGTCGGGCACGATCGATCCGCTTTTCGGGGGTTTGTTGGCACTCGTTACTGTGATAGTTCTCGCGGCCGGGCGAGAAGACCGCACTGATCCAGCGCTGGCCGCTGGTGTGGGACTCGCACTTGGACTGTTGATCGCCATCATGACTGTCGGCTGGCTCCTGACTGCCCGATCGGACGTCATCTCGATCACGTGGCTCCACCGATACGCACTCACGGGGACAGCAGCATCGATCCCAGTTGTCGCGACGTGGTACGCCTACGAACTGGACGTGCTGTGATTCGACCGCCGTCAGCACGCCGCCGAGCCGAAAGGCCCTTATGGGTTAGTGAGGAAGAGTGAACTGGACTAGGCCGGGCGGTTAGGCCCCGCTCTCACCCCGCGCTATGGTCTTCAGCGGGGGCCGAAACCCGGGGGCGTCCGTGCAGACGGGCGCGGGCCCCGTTAGCCAACGTCGAAGCCTCGTCCTGCGGGGGTAGCGGTCGGCACTGAATCGCCTGCAGGGGCGTGCCGGTGTCGTTAACCGGGGGCAATCCGCCAGGCGCGGAAGCGAGCAGCGGACCCCTGGACACCTGCCGCTCGCAGGGTCGCGGGGTGGAGGAGGCACGCGGGATTCCCCACGCTCGAACGCCGGGCCATCCCGGGCGTCCACTCCATTCATACCGATTCATCACATTCTGAGCCTCGGGCCTGCGGAATGGCGTTCGGTTCGAACGCCGCCGCTTGATCGAAATGGTCAGGAATATGTTTGCCGCCATCGATCACACTGTGTCCCAATGTCTACGGAGAAGTACCCGTCTGTTTCGCTGCACAACGTCGCTGAGTTAGAGGACGCGGAATGGACACCTGACGGAGACCGACTCTCCCGTGTCCCCGAATCCGTCAGAAGAGACCTGAACGAGGAAGCACGTCACAGAGTTCGCCATCCCACGCACAGCGAGATCCGGTTCGTCCCCGAAGATGACGCTGAGGAGATCGAGATTACGCTCTCGGCTCCCGAGCGAGCGGAACTTCGGATCTTCTGGGGATCGTTTCAGCCGTGGGAGGCCAAGGCGATCGACTCGACGCCGAAGACGTTCACGCTCGGTGTGCCCGAGCGATTGGCTGAACTCGATGACAGCATCGATGAGGGCCGATTCGATCCGCGCGTCTGTCGGATCGCCTTCGAGCGGTTCGTCCCCGTTGCACTCCACGACGTCTCCGGGAACTGTCGTCCGCCGACGGCCGCGGAACTCCCGGACCAGCGGTATCTCGCGTACGGCACCTCGATCACCGAGGGGGCGAAAGCTTCCGCGGCACACTTGAGCTTCGTCACACAGATCGCGCGGGCCAACGACTACGACGTGGTGAACCTCGGCTGTTCCGGGTCGGCGTACGCGGACCCCGCGATGGCCGAGTACATCGCCGATCGCGAGGATTGGGACGTCGCGACGCTGGCGCTGTCGGTCAACATGGCGAACGCCGAGTTCACGAGGGCCGAGTTCCGCGAGCGCGCCGAGTACTTCGTCAATACCATCGCACAAGCCCATCCCGAGAAACCGGTCGTTTGCGTGACGCTGTTCCCGTACTTCGCTGACGTCACTGAATCGGGCGATCCGGAGCGCGCCGAAGCGTTCCGGAGTGCCTTGCGAACTGTCGTCAAAGAATCACCACACGAAAATGTCTCCCTTGTCGACGGCACGGAGCTTCTCGACGCTTCGGAACTCACCTGGGACATCCTCCATCCTGCTGACGAGGGGATGCGTTCCATCGCGGCGGGGCTGGCACCGCGCCTCGACGAACGCCGAAAATAATTCTCGCGTTGTCACAGATCGTTTGCGGACGCCGTTTACTCCTCGGTAGCGAGAGGACCGGAGCCCGCGAGTTCGAGTTCACCACCGATCGTGCGGTTGGGGTACGGGATGTTGATGTCTGCCTCGTCGAAGCGTTCCTTGACAGTCTTGACGTATTCAGCGCGGGTCTTCACGAAGTCCGACCGGCTTGGATTCGAGATCCAGATCCGCGATTGCAGACCCACAGAGGAGTCCCCGAGTTCGACGAGCCGGACCGACGGGGCGGGATCCTCAAGGATGTCGTCGTGTGCCTCGGCCTCCTCGATGATGATCTCCGTTGCCGCGTCGATGTCGTCGTCGTAGCCGATACCGAAGGTGAACTTCATCCGAAGCTCGTCTTTGGCCACGGGGTTTTTGATGACGCCGTCGGTCAAGTGGGAGTTGGGAACGGTGAGCAGTTCGTTGTCGAACGTGCGGATCCGGGTCACCCGGAGACTGATGTCCTCGACGACCCCGGAGTGGTCGTCCCATTCGATCCAGTCGCCGATCCGGAACGGTTTGTCGGTGAAGATGAACACGCCGGCGACGAAGTTCGCGATGACGTCCTGCATCGCGAAGCCGATGGCGAGCGTCGCGGCGGCGGCGATGGTCGCCAGCGACGTGAGGAAGTTGCCGAACCCGGCCATCTGGAAGGCGACGGCGACGGCAACGAAGACGATCAGGCCCCGCGTGAGCTTCAGAATCGGTATCGATGCGTGTTTGTCCACGCCACGTGATCGCAGGCCACGTCGGACGATGGGCTGGACTGTGGCACGACCGAGAAGCGACACCAGCCCGAGCACGAGGACGAACGTGATCGTCGAGCCGATCGCCCCCGCATACGGGACGTTCTGTTCGGCAAGCAGATCACTGATGACGCCCACCAGTGGCACGAACGTGATCGAGCTCATCGTTTGAGAACAGTTGTGTGGCCGCGTGTGTCCACGACCGTTGCGTTCGTCCGATCGGCAAGCTCCGCGGCGAGCGTCGCCGGTTCGCCCTCGGATCGAGCGGCACGTAAGAACTTGACCTTGACCAGGCCGCGTTCGTGCAACTGATCACCGAGTTCGTCGACGACCGCGTCGAGCCCCTTTTTGCCGACCCAGACCGTCACGTCCAGGTCATGCATCGCGTTTTCGGGTGTCACGTCACTCATACCCCGTTGTTCGTCCCCAGACTGTTTGAAGCTTCGGCACTGGACCGGGGTTGAGCCACCACAGCGGCGCAGAAAATGTCGTTGACGAACGATCGGCTACTGGTCGTCGTAGGGATAGCGAGCGTGGCTACCACAGTCACAGGTGATCACGACGTGGCCGTTCTGCGTGCGGACGCGGGCCGATCGACCGGGAAGCAAGTACGCCCCACAGTCCGCACACGTGAATCGATCGAACCGGTCGGGTAGTGACAACCGATGGCGCTGGGCGATACGTTTCGCCCGGCGAACGTGGCTTCGAGCCCGTTGGTCCTTTCCGGAACGGGCAGCCTCGCGAGCTGCTTCGTGCAGCCGCTGAATCCGCTCTGTGGCGATGGCTGCGTCATTACTCATTAACATGCAATAACGGTGTGTGGGGGTTAGGGATGTCGATCCGCCCCCGGAGTAAGACACAACGCATTAATCACTCGTCGCCGAATCCACGATCAGCATGAGTGTGCCGTCCGTCGCCGCGTTCACCGACACCTATCTCCCGACGGTCAACGGCGTCACCTACACGGTCCAGTCCTGGCGCGACGCCTGGCACCGTCGTGGCGGTGATATGCCGATTATCTACCCCGCCGCCGACGACTACGACCCCGACGATCGGGAGTATCCGGTCCGGAGCCTGCCGTTTCCGTTCTACGAGGGATTCCGGATCGGCGTCCCGCAGGTCCCGGACGAAGTTGGCGAGATGGACCTCGTCCACGCTCACACGCCTTTCGGGCTGGGAATGAGTGCAAAGCGAGTTGCACGTTCACAGGATCTCCCGCTGGTCGCCTCCTATCACACGCCGACCAGTGAATACGCGTCGTACGTCTCGCTTGGTGATCGCGTCGAGCGGACGATCCGCAAGACGGCCCAAAGTTACGAACGATGGTTCTTCGATCGCGCTGACATCGTAGTCACACCGAGCGAGCGGACACGCGAGCACGTCCGTGAATCGGTTGGCGTGTCAACGCCCGTCGAGGTAGTCTCGAACGGCGTCGACATCGAGCGGTTCAAGCCCGTCGAGACGGCCGACTTCCGTGATCGATACGACCTGCCCGAGGACCGGCCGATCGTCGGGTACACCGGCCGCCACGGCTACGAGAAGTGTCTGCCGGACATCGTCGCCGCCACCGACGGCATGGACGTCACGGTCGTCTTCGGCGGCGACGGTCCCGCTCGCGAGGACCTCGAATCCCGGGCCGCCGCGGCCGACGTGGACGTGCGATTCCTCGGTTTCCTGCCGCGCGAGGAGTTGCCCGCGTTTTACTCCATTCTGGACGCTTTCGCATTCCCGAGTCCCGTCGAAACCCAGGGACTGGTCGCCCTGGAGGCCAACGCCTGCGGGACGCCCGTCGCCGGCGTCGACAGCGGCGCACTCTCAGTCACTATCGAGGACGGCGTCACCGGCTACACGTATCCCCAAGGAGACATCGGGGCCTTCCGGGAGGCAATCGAGCGCGTGCTTTCGGAACGCGGGGAACTCGGCGAGGCATGTCTCGACAGCCGGGAGGCGATCAGCATCGAGAACGCTGTCGACACGCTGGAGGACGTTTATCGGGGCGTGCTTTGAACGCGAGGAGACATCATTTCGGTGAGAGCTCGATTTCGTTCTCGTAGATTCGAACGTCGAGGGTACTCTCCCCCACTTGCCAGTCAAACCTGTCCGTCAACCCTCCCCCCGTTTCGACCGCGATCGTGCAGGTCCCGGATTGTTCTTTGACGACATGGTTGAACGTGTGCTTGCTGCCGGCGGCAACCGACGCTGTCTTGGTCAGTTCGTCAGTGATCGAACAGTCGACGAATCGCACTGTCGCCGCAACCTCCCCCTCCCGTTCGTTGTATACGGTCACGTCCGTCGGCCCTCTCTGTTCGTAGAAAACACAACCAGCAGCGACGGGCGCAGCGATAACTCCACTTGCCTGTAATATCTTTCGACGTGAAAGGCTCGTTTCCATCTCAACTAGAGAACCGGCGTTTCTTGCATCAATTCGCTATCTCAGTTGACGTATGATACCTAGACTTATCTTCCATTTCGAACGATAGCCCATTGTCTTGGACGATGACGAACAGCGCCAATTCATTGACATTCCAGTCGTAGGTCTCTGTCGTTCCGTTCTGTACATTCACTTTTACCGGACACGTCCCGGAGTTACGTACAACGTTCGTGATTGACTCTTCCTCTCCCGGAGATACTGTCAGTGTCTGTGGTTCGTTCGGGTCGACTCTGACTCCACAGTCGAGAAATGTCACAGTCACGTTGATCGGCGTTTCTTTTGTATTGCGAATGATCAGCGGTTCCAACCCACGAGTGGTGCCGTCACTGAAAACACAGCCTGCGACGCCGCTGGATAGGAATGTTGCACCGATTCCTCGCAGGGCCTTTCGACGTGAGGTAGTACGTTGGCCAGACATCCAAACTGATCATCAGTTCGAAAGACTATAGTATAGAATTTGTGTGTTATAACAAACTCGTTCTGAGAAAGATCGATGACCCGCCGAATCAATCGCGATTCCTTGACTACGCCAGCGCACTGCCGGCCCGAATGATCGCGCGCTCGCCGAACGCGGGACCGATCAACTGCAGTCCCACCGGAAGCCCGTCGCTCGTCTCGCCCGCTGGCACCGAAATGGCGGGCAGGTTCGCGAGGTTGACCGGCGTCGTGTTAGCGTCGGCGAGGTACATCGTGAGCGGATCGTCCAGGCTCTCGCCGCGTTCCATCGGCGGGACGGGCATCGTCGGCGACGCGAGGACGTCGGCGTCTTCGAGTGCCGAATCGAAGTCTTGTTTGACCCACGCGCGGGCGTCCTGGGCTTTCTTGTAGTACTTGTCGTGATAGCCCGCGGAGAGCGCGTAGGTCCCCAGCAGGATCCGCCGCTTGACCTCCTCGCCGAAGCCCTCCTCGCGAACCTTCGCGTACTCCTCGTTCCAGTTGCCCTCGTAGTCGGGCGTCGGGCCGTACCGGACGCCGTCGAAGCGCGCGAGGTTCGAGGACGCCTCGCTCATCGCGATGACGTAGTAGGCCTCGACGGCGTGTTCGACCGACGGCAGGTCGACCTCGTGGTAACTCGCGCCTTGCGATTCCAGCTCGTCGATGGCGTCCCAGAACGTCTCGACGACGTCCTCGTCGGCTCCGTCGAGCAGTTCCGTGGGAACCCCGATCTCAAGCCCGTCGACGTCGCCGTCTGCTGCGTCGGCAAAGGAATACTCGCGCATGTCATCGGGGTTTTCGCCACCGATTTCCTCGTGAGCGGCCCGCGTCGTCGCATCGTTCTCGTCGGGAGCGGCGATGACTTCGAGCAGTTCGGCCGCCTCCTCGACGGAAGGGGCGATCGGGCCGATCTGCTCTAAGGAGTTGGCGTAGGCGATCAAGCCGTATCGCGAGACCAGTCCGTAGGTCGGTTTGATCCCAACTGTGCCCGTGAAGGCGGCCGGACACCGGACCGAACCGCCCGTGTCGCTACCGAGTGCGAGATCGGCCTCGCCGGCGGCGACGGCAGCCGCGGATCCTCCGGATGATCCACCGGGGACGTGGCCTTTGGCGGCGGGGTTCTCGGTCGGCCCGAACGCGGAGGTCTCCGTGGTCGTCCCCATCCCGAACTCGTCCATGTTGGTCTTGCCGGGGATCGTCGCCCCGGCGTCCGTCAGGCGCTCGACCACGGTGGCGTCGTACGGCGGGACGTACTCGGCGAGCATTGCCGAGCCGGCGGTCGTCCGAACGCCATCCGTCGAGATGTTGTCCTTGACAGCGACAGTTCGACCCGCGAGCGGGCCGTCGCCATCGCCCTCGATCGTCTCTTCAGTGATGTAGGCGTTGTAGCTCATGAGACGCGTGGCCCTTTGAAGAACCCATCCTCGCGGTCCGGGGCGTTCTCCAGTGCTTCGTCCTGGTCGAGACTCGTTTCGACCTCGTCGGGGCGCATGACGTTGGTCAACTCCGACGCAGGTTCGACCTCGGGAACCTCGTCGAGCGTCTCGAAAGACGACAGGATATCGGCGAACTGCTCGGTGAAGCGCTCGCGCTCTTCGGGATCCAGATTCACCCGCGCGAGGTCAGCGACGTGTTCGACCTCATCGGGATCGACGGCCGATTCACTCATGGCTGAGGTGAATGCGGGATTCCCACTAAGGGTTTCGAAACCCCGGGCAGCGTTTGTCTCTCCGCAAAGGCAAGGTTTTGGTCGACCAAAGAATTTAAGGTCTCAGAGAAAAAAGACGGATTTGAGTGACAGTGTTCTCCGGGCTCTGTGCCCGTCACGTAATCGACCAATGTCAGATACGACCCTCAGAAGCCACGAGAGAGCGAATCAGCGCGAGAGTACCACCGACGAGGAAACAAAGACGGACGTCTGTCCGGAGTGCGGTGGCGGCCTGGTAACGGATTCCGAGCGCGGCGAGACGGTGTGTGGTGAGTGTGGCCTCGTCGTCGAGGAGGACGAGATCGATCCCGGCCCCGAGTGGCGGGCGTTCGACGCCGCCGAGAAGGACCAGAAGTCCCGTGTCGGTGCACCGACGACGAACATGATGCACGACAAGGGACTCTCGACGAACATCGGCTGGCAGGACAAGGATGCCTACGGCAACTCCCTGTCCTCGCGCCAGCGCGAGAAAATGCAGCGGTTGCGCACCTGGAACGAGCGCTTCCGAACCCGCGATTCCAAAGAGCGCAATCTCAAGCAGGCCCTCGGCGAGATCGACCGCATGGCAAGCGCGCTTGGTCTCCCCGAGAACGTTCGCGAGACGGCAAGTGTGATCTATCGCCGTGCGCTGGACGAGAACCTCCTCCCCGGACGCTCCATCGAGGGCGTCGCCACCGCATCGCTCTATGCGGCCGCCCGCCAGGCCGGCAACCCGCGTAGCCTCGACGAAATCGACAACGTCTCGCGAGTGGAGAAAGACGAAGTCGCCCGGACGTATCGATACGTCGTCCGCGAACTGAAACTGGAAGTCAAGCCCGCGGACCCGACGAGTTACGTCCCGCGGTTCGCCTCGGATCTCGAACTCACGGAGGAAGCCGAGCGACACGCCCGTGATCTCCTGGAGAACGCAAAGCAGGAGGGAGTCCATTCCGGGAAAAGTCCGGTCGGCCTCGCCGCGGCTGCGATCTACGCGGCCTCGTTGCTGGCAAACGAGAAGGTAACGCAAAACGAGGTCAGCGAGGTCGCGAACATCTCCGAGGTCACGATCCGCAACCGGTATCACGAACTGCTGGAAGCCAAACAGGACATCCGGACGGCCTGAGGACCGTCAGCTACGCAGTCACATTTTCGCAACTCACGCGTTTCGGCAGGTTCAACTCCGGCCCGTTCTCGAAGGCGTCCATGGAGACAACGCGTCATTTCGTCGCGACCGTCTACGTCGTTCACGACGGCGAGACGGCACTACACGACCACGAGAAATTGGACATGTGGCTCCCGCCCGGCGGGCACATCGATCGCGACGAACTCCCCCACGTTGCGGCGAAGCGGGAAACCCGGGAAGAGCTCGGACTCGACGTCGACCTCCTCGCACCACAGGAGGACATTACCTCATCAACGGTCGAGAGTATCCCCCAGCCCCAGCATTTCCTGCTTGAGGACATCAACGTCCACGACGGCGAGGTCGGCCACCAGCACGTCGACTTCATTTTCTATGGCGAAGCCGACAGCCGAAATATTGGGCCCGGGGATGGCGAAGCGCCAGCCGACGCCTGGGAGTGGTTCTCGCCGGCCGACCTCGACGCGGCGAGCGACCGACTCCCGAGTGACGTGATCGAGATCGGCAAGCGGGCGATCGAGACGGTCGAAGCGGAATGATCCGGTCCCCCGTTCCCGTCCTAACTCAGTCTGGACAGGAGAGGTGCGAGCCAGCGGCCGAGCCGAGTTCCCGCAGCCTCGACGTACGGGTCGATCCGTTCATTGATACGGCGGCTGATGTGACGAACCGGACTCGTTTCGCTGACCACGAGAACGACCCCGAACAGTCCCAGAAAGATCGTTGCCCGCTCGACACCGGCACCGTCCAAGCTTGCCTGGAGAAACACGCTCATTCCGGTGAGAAGTATCCCGACGGCAAACGGCCGAAGCGTTCGTTCGAACCGTGAAATCACCACGAGAAGACCGCCAACGGCAAGCATCCCGAATCCGATCACCGGTGGCTCCACGCCGGCCCGAGCCGCGACATGCACGACGGGGACAGCGGCGAGCAGTGTGCCACCGACATTCCGCGGTCGATATGGCCAGGTGTGCGTAGCGCCGTTCACCTCCTGTTCGACCATATATTACAGATGATGGTTTTCTCCGACACTTGTTCAATCTGTGGGTCGGCGAAATAACTGCATCGGGTTCGCAATCGGACGGCCGTTCTCGAGTCGGCACTCACTGCGGCGGGATCATTCGCAAGCCGGGACGTCGATTTCACCAGCGTCGAGTTCGGCTTCGATCTCGCGGGCGGCGGTCGTGAGGTTGGCCATCTTCTCGTAGGCCACCTCACGGGGCAGAAGTTTCACGCCGCAGTCCGGCGAGACGGTCAGTCGCTCGGGCGGGACGACTTCTAGTCCTTTCTTGATGTTTTCCTTGATCTCGGCGACGGATTCGACCTCGGTGTCGTGAACGTCGACGACCCCCAGTGCGAAGTCCTTGGTGAACTCGTGTTCTTTGAACACGCCGATCTGCTCGAAGTCGCCGTTGGCGAGTTCGAGGTCGAACTCCTCGACGGGGAACTCCAGGATCTCGGGGTAGATCCGCGAGTAATCACCGTAACAGACGTGCAGTCCGAGGCGGACCTCATCGGGCACGTCTTCAACGATGTGTTCAAGCGCCTCTCCCACGATCGCGTGATCGTCGGGTGTCGTTGCCAGCGCGGGTTCGTCGATCTGGATGTATCGCGCGCCGGCCTCGACCAAGGCCTCGATCTCTTCGTTGACGAGGTCCGCGAGGTCGTAGGCGAGTTCGGCCTCCGAGTCGTAGGCCTCGTTGAAACTCCAGGACGCCAGCGTGTAGGGCCCGGTGATCGGAACCTTCACCGGCACGTCGGCGACCTCGTCGGTGAACTTGAACTCCTCGACGAGCCATTGCTGGTCGTACTCGACCGGTTCGACGACGCTTGGCTTATCGAAGTAATTGTGGCCCCAGACCTTCACGCGGCCGTTGAACTCGTAGCCGTCGATCCGGTGGGCGAAGTACTCGACCATCTCGTTGCGCCGCATCTCGCCGTCGGTGACGACGTCGATGCCCGCGCGTTCGTGCTCGTGGGTGATGACGCGGGAGGCATCGTCTTTGGATTCTTCCCAGTCGTCCTCGTCGAAGCCGGTGTCTTCGGCCTCGAACAGTTCCCGGGCGCGATCGTGCCATTCCGGTTTCGGGTAGGAGCCGACGACGGTCGTCAGCAGGAAGTGGTCGTTGTCGTGGTCGTCCGGTCGGAACTGTTCGCGTGTGTCGCTCATTGGTCGATCGCCTCCGTTGTGGCTGCGGCCAGTGCGTCGAGTTTGGCCTCGAACTTGTTGTCGGGCAGATACAGCAACTCGGTGTTCGGCGTGGCATACACCGTCTCGAAGTCGTTGGTTGTCTCCGCAAGGAACCACTCGATACGTTCGCGGATCTCCGCGGGCGTCTCGACGAGCGTGTTCTGGCCGTCGACCAGCCCCAGCGCAACGTCGTCGGTCGTCCCGTACTCGTTGACGTTTGTGATCGCCCCCTCGTGGTCGGTGACGAGGTCGTGACCGACGGCGTCGATGTCGGCGTCGAGGAGGTAGGCGTAGACTTTCTCCTCGAGTGCGCCCCAGTACGTCTGGACGACGACGTCGGCATCGATCGCGCTTGCGACGGTATCGATGGCTTCGCTGGCGTGTTCACCGCCATCGGCCGGCGGCTCGGTCACGAGCGACGGCTCCAGCAGGAACAGCGTCTCGACCTCGGGGAACGCACCGGCCTCCTCGGCGAGGAAGTCCCCGATCGCGTCGAGGAAGGCGGCCTCGTCGCCGTAAAACTCGTCAGTCGCGAGGTCGGCGAGGGAGTACGGGCCGGGGAGAACCGCCTGCAGCCCATCGTCGACGAACGCGGCCGCGGCGTCGAGTTCCGCGCCGATGTCGCCGTCGAACGTGAGTTCGTCCTCGACGACCGGCTCGCGATAGAAGTTGTTGTTGTCGTAATAGCGGACGATCCCGCGGGTCTCGACGGCATCGTGAACCGAAAGCGGGTGCGCGAGCATGTCGTCCCACCGGAGCTGGCCCTCGACGATCCGGTCTAGCCCTGCAGATTGCTGGGCCTCGATCACGTCTTCGCGTGCCGCCTCGTAGGTCGAAACGATTGCTTCGCCTTCCGACCCGTCGATCAGGTCGCTCCGTTGGTGGCCTTTCAAGTTGGCCAACTCGTCTTTCGCCCAGTCCGGCAGGGGATACAGTCCGGTCGTAGTCGCTACCACCTGTGTCATTACCCCGGGGTAAGAAATGACGAGGCTTAATATTTCCTATTCATGAAAATGCCCTATAGTAATATACGGGCCGGGAATGACCCTACGGGAACGCTTTCGAAGAAACGGTCCAGCGACACAGTTGTGGGGAGCGGTGAGTATTTCTCCATTCGTCGTGTAGCGGGAACAATTGTGAGCCATCACAGCGAGTCCGCCACGAGCGAGAGCGTGGAGATGTATCTCAAGGAGATATACCTCCTCTCGCGGGACGGCGAGGCGGCGCGAACCGGCGCGATCGCGGATCGACTCGGCGTCTCGCCGCCCAGCGTCACGCAGATGCTCTCGCGGCTGCAGGAACAGGATCTTCTCGAATACCAGAAGCGCAGGGGTGCTGAACTCACGGAGCGGGGGACCGAACAGGCCAGAGATCTGCTCGCCAAGCACTGCCTCATCGAGCGATTCCTCGTCGAGGGGCTGGACGTGACCGACGGCTTTCACGACGAGGCGTGCCGTCTCGAACACGCGCTCAGCGATGACGTCGCCGCCCGGTTAACCCGATACGTCGAGCGTCGCCCCGAGTGTCCGGACTGCTACGATGCCGAGGCAAAACATTGTCAGCATCTCGAAATCGAACCGGAATAAGCGACGTAACTCGACCGTCTCAGACCAGCGGTTCGACCAGGTCGACGCCAGCATCCAGCAGCGTGTCGATCCGGTCCGGACTGTCGGCCTCCGCGTAGACGCGGAGTTTCGGCTCCGTCCCGCTCGGACGGACCAGCAGCCAGGAGCCGTCCGCAAGCAGGATCTTGAACCCATCGGCGTCGTTGACGCGTTCGACGGCAACACCGGCGACGGTGTCCGGTAACTGTGATTCGAGTTCGTCGACGACGGGTTCCTTCCGGTCATCAGGGCACTCGATACTCCGACGATCCTGGTGGACCTCGCCGTGGGTTTCGAGAATGTCGTCGATCCGATCGTCGATCGGCCGTTCGGCCGTCATTACGGCCGCGAGCAGCGCCATCAACACGCCGTCCTTCTCGCGGACGTGGTCGCGAATCGAAAACCCGCCGCTCTCTTCGCCGCCGATCAGCGCGTCGTGTTCGGCCATCGCCTGGGCGACCCACTTGAATCCGACCGGCGTCTCGTAGACATCCTCGCCGTGGGCGTCGGCGATCCGGTCGATCAGGAAGGTCGTCGAAACCGATCGAATTGCCGGCCCGTCGTTGTATTCGAGCAGATAGTCGTACAGCGCGGCGAAAAACAGGTTCTCGTTCAGGAAGCCGCGCTCGGGGGTCACGACGGCGAGGCGATCCGCGTCGCCGTCGTTGGCGATCCCGATGTCGGCGTCGCGTTCCTCGACTGTTTCGACGAGCGCTTCGAGGTTCTCGGCTGACGGTTCGGGTGAGGAACCGCCGAACGTCGGATTGTAGTCACACCGGATTCGATGGACGTCCGCTTTGGCCATCTCCAGCAACTCGTCGGTCACGCCGCGCCCGCTCCCGTGCATGCCGTCGTAGACGACATCGATCCCGGTCAGGTGGGCGTCCATCATGACGAGGACGTCCTCGAAATACGGCGTCACGAAGTCGTCTTCCCGGTAGACGCCGTGTTCGTCAGCCGGGAGTGCCTCGGGCTCACGGAGCCGCGATTCGATCGCCTCGGTGACTTCCGGGAGCGCGGGCGCACCGTCGTCCGGGATGAACTTGATGCCGTTGTACCGCGGTGGGTTGTGTGAGGCGGTGATCATGACTGCACCGGCGAGATTCCGGTCTTGAATGGTCCAGGCCACTACGGGGGTCGGACAGTCACGCTCTGACAGCGTGACGTCGAACCCGTTGGTAGTCAGGACTTCCGTGACGTCCGCCGCGAACCCGGGCGAGGTATCGCGGGCGTCGTAGCCGACAGCGACCGTGCCGCCGGCGTGATCGGCTTCCTCCCTGAGATAATCGGCGATCCCCTGTGCGACCATGGAAACGCGGGGTGACGTAAACTCGGAAAGTTCTGCGCGCCAGCCGTCAGTACCGAACTCGATCGCCTCGTCCATACATCCACCATTCCCCCGGCACCTAAAAATCGGCTGGTCCGTCGCCACTATCGCCCGTCGTCGGCTCTGTCGGTGGTCTCCTCAGTCGTCTCGACCAACTGATCGACTGCCTCGTCGGTTTTCCACTCGCCGAGTTCCTTCGGATCGACGTGGACGAACGCGTCGTCGACCTGTTGAAGTTCCTCGACCGACTGGACGACGGCCGACTCGATGTCGTGGGCTTCCCGGAGCGTTCGATGGCCCTCGACTTCGACGTGCAGACTCACGTCGATTTCAGGGCCGACATAGTGGGCGATTACGTCGTGTGCACCCTTGACGTCGGGATGGTCCAGAGCGGTCCGAAGGATCTCTTTCCGGAGTTCGTCCGGCGGGGCCGCACCGACGAGGTAGTTGACGTTGTCCCGGACGACTTCGACGCCGGTGTGCAGAATGCCAATGGCCACCACGAGAGCGGCAAGTGGATCGAGGATCGGTGCCCCGACGGCTGCACCGATGACGCCAGCCAGGGCGGCACCGGCGGTCAGCACGTCGTTGCGGTTATCCAGGGCGGTCGCGACCAGCGCCGGCGATTGCCACGTTCGTCCGACGGCCAGACAGTACCGATAGAGGGCGAGTTTCGCGCCGATGGAGACCACGAGAACGCCGATGGCCGCTGGGCTCCGCAACGACTCGATGTCACCGGCAAGCAATGCTGTCCCTGACTGGTAAATCACCGCGCCGCCGGCCAGGAAGATGCCGGCAGCCACGAACAGCGAGACGAACGGCTCGATCCGCTCGTGACCGTGGGGATGTTCGAAGTCCGGCGGCCGCGTCGTCAGGTAGAGTCCGCCGACAATAACCAGCGAATAGACGGTGTCGGCGAGGCTGTTGATCGCTTCGGACTGGACGGCGAGACTGCCGGTCTCGACGGCGACGACGCCTTTGGCCACGAACAGCGCCAGGTTCGCTCCGAACAACAATAGACCGACGCGTCGAAGCGTCCGGCGACGAGTCATCGACTGCGGATAGGGAAGCGATGCCTATAGTGACTTCGTGTTTCACGGCGAGATGAGTGAACCCCGTCAGTGATACGGTCGACATCTATAAGCCTCGACAGAATGTACGATACATAATGTCACGCACGATAGAACTCGACGACGAACTGGTCGAACGGATGGAACCCTATCTGGAGGACGACGAAACGATCGCTGAGTTCGTCGAGGAGCTGGTGGCCATCTACGAGCAGGAAGGTCGGTTCACCGATCAAGGGTTGTGATCGCCCGGGAATCGAGGGTG
This sequence comes from Halorhabdus utahensis DSM 12940, assembly GCF_000023945.1. Classification (NCBI taxonomy): domain Archaea; kingdom Methanobacteriati; phylum Methanobacteriota; class Halobacteria; order Halobacteriales; family Haloarculaceae; genus Halorhabdus; species Halorhabdus utahensis. The sequence goes on along the minus strand of NC_013158.1, from coordinate 77,321 downwards.
GTGAGTGGCGACGCGACGATCACGAAAACGAGATCGCGTCGTCGGGATCAGTGACGATCGCCCCGGACTGATCGGCAAAGGCATCGTGCAGCCGCTCGTAGGAATCCTCGAGTGCTTCGACGATGACTTTCGTCTCGGAGACGACAGCCATGAAGTTGTTGTCGCCCTCCCAGCGGGGGACGACGTGGGTGTGGAGGTGGTCGTCGATCGAGCCGCCGGCCGCACTCCCGCCGAGATTCAGGCCGACGTTGTAGCCGTCGGGATCGAACGCGGCGTCCATGGCGTCGATCGTTCGTTGTTTGAGGTGGGCGTGAGCCAGCAGTTCCTCGTCGTCGAGATCGCCGTAGGCGCCGGTATGTGTGCGCGGGATCACCATCGCGTGACCGGGATTGTACGGGTAGTTGTTGAGAAGCACGTAGGCGTGGTCGTTCTCGGCGATGAGGCGGTTCGTTCGGTCGTCGTCCCACCCCGGAAGCTCACAGAAGATACACGCATCGACGTCCGGATTCTTCTCGGAGCGTTCGACCCACTCGATACGCCACGGGGCGAAAACCTGATCCATGGTGTCACAGTCGCCGCTGGGATCCAAAGAAGCTTCCGAGGCCGGGGCCGCTGGCGAACCATCCGATACGATTCCGGCTATCGTCGACCGCCTCTGACGGACTACAGATTCACGAAGAAGTGATATTTATATCTATCGGCCGTTTTCGGATTGTTTTCATGCCGGAGCGGGACAGAGATGTCTGGAAATGCCCCCTAGGGCCGTCTCGGTTCGTGCTTTCGAGTGCTGTCCCACCACTCGATGAACGGTGCGAACGACGCGCCCATTAAAAGGTACTTGCCGACGCACAACCGGTATGGCGACTGCCAATCAGACGGCAAATACCCGTACCGAGTACTGTCCGTCCTGTGAGCGCAACCGGCCCCACGGCGTCTCGATCAGGCTGCACACAGAAAACGAGGCGTCGGCGAACGCCGCCTATTCCCGTGAGCCATATCGCGTCGCTGTGTGTCAGTCCTGCGGCCATCGGACTGAACGTCGAATGAACGACGCTTGAGGGGCTGTCGTGGGCTCGGAAACTGCGTTCCGTGGTGCAAAAGCGGCCTACCTTTCAACAGCGAGAGAGTCCCGCCGTCGTCGGCCTACGGCCGACTGCCCGTGGCGTCTTCGACGCCACGCTGTTCACGGCGGGCGTGAATCGCGTAAGCTCCGGTGGGAAACCGTCGTGTTACTGCTGGTCCTGAGTCTCCAACGCTTCCAGACCTGCTTTTAACACCTCTGCATAGGCTTCCGAGAGGTCCAAATCGTTCGCTTCTGCGTAGTCTTTGACTCGGCCACCGAGCGTGTGTGAAATGTCGATGTTGGGTCGCATGACGAAAAGACTTTAAGACTAAAAGTATAATAATCTGTCGTCGTGAAGCGTACCAACACGTTCGCCGTGCGACCGCTTTCCGACAATGGAGAGCGACTGCTACGGGACTTGTTGGACGCTTCCGCCGCTCTCTGGAACGAGGTTAACTACGGACGCCTCATGCGGTACAACGACGAAGGCGGCTACGAAAACGAAGACGTGTGGGACGCCGATACAGGCCGACTCGAAGGCAAATACAAAGGCGTCCTCGGTGCGTCCACCGCCCAACAGGTGATACGGAAGAACTCCGAAGCATGGCGCGGATTCTTCGAGAACAAGAAAGCGTATCACGACGAGTCGGATACGTCCGTCACTGAACACCCGGAACCACCGGGATTCTGGGGCAACAAAGACGAGGGCCGCAAACTCCATACCGTCATCCGCAACACGTCGTACACCGTCGAATGGGGCGATCGCTCCCGACTCGAAATACTGGTCGGGAGTGAATTGAAAGACCGATACGACCACACTGGGCGTCTCCGTCTGGAAATCACTGGCGACCCGAACTGGCCCGAGTACGAGAAACAGGGTCGGTTAGACCTGTGGTACGACGAGACTGATAGCACGTTCAGGGCTTCGCAACCCGTGACTGTTTCTGACGAGATACGGGATACTCCACTGGCCGATGAAAAGGCCGCTCTGGACATTGGTGCAAACAATCTCGTCGCCTGTACCACCACAACCGGTAAGCAATATCTGTACGAGGGCCGCGAGTTGTTCCAGCGATTCCGCGACACGACGCGAGAAATCGCCCGGTTACAGTCGAAACTCGATGAAGGGCGATACAGTAGCAAGCGTATCCGGCGGCTGTACCAGAAACGGACTCGTCGCCGGGACCACGCTCAGGAAGCGTTGTGTCGTGACCTGTTGGAACGACTGTACGCCGAAGGCGTGGACACACTGTATATCGGCGGGTTGACCGACGTACTGGACACGCATTGGTCGGTCGAGACAAACGCCAAGACCCATAACTTCTGGGCATTCAAGCAATTCACCGAGCGACTGGTCTGTACTGCCGAAGAATACGGTATCACGGTAGAAGTCCGGTCAGAGGCGTGGACCAGTCAGGAATGCCCGCAGTGTGGTTCGACAGACCGAACGACACGGCATCAGGACACACTCACCTGTCCGTGTGGGTTCGAGGGGCACGCCGACCTTACAGCGTCGGAAACATTCCTAGAGCGGCACACAGAGGAAGCGGTCAGGCCGATGGCACGGCCCGTGCGGTTTGAGTGGGACGACCACGACTGGTCGGAGTCACCACGCTCTCACCGTCCCAAAGAACAGCGCACAGACCCGAGTACCGTCCACCGTGACGGGAATGTTGCCTCCGGCGAGTCGTAGACCGGCTGAGACTCCCACGGAGGAAACCCCGGCGTCGTCGGGCAAGGCCCGACTGCCTGCGGGACGTAGTCCCGCTCTGTTCACGCCGGGGAGGATGTCATCGGCTCCGGGTCGTGACCTCACAGCCGTCGTCGGTCACGATGATCGTGTGTTCCTTCTGGCTGACGTATTTTCCGGCTTCCTCTTTGAGCACAGGATAGCCGTGGACGATGTCGTTTCGCTTCAGCCGCTTGAGTGCCATGGACGGCCGTTTGACATCAAGCCATCGGGTGGCGAAGGGCAGCGTCTTGAACTCCTCGGTGATCTGTTCGAGCGCCTGACGCGCGCGGCGGTTACGAACCGACCCCTCCCGGTCGAGTGCGAAGATCTCCTCGTCGCTGCCTTCCCGAACCTTGCCTGCGCCGTCGGTGGCGAACGGTTCGATGGCGACGACATCACCGGCCGACAGGGTCGCACTCTGGGAGACTGCTCGGTTCGGGATGTTGGGCTCGGTGTGCTGTTCGTACTGGCCGAGTCCGTGGCCGGTGAGGTTGACGACCGGATTGAAGCCGTAGCCGTCGATGGTCTCCTCGACGACCCGGCCGATCTCGCCGGTCTCGACGCCCGGCTCGACGATCTCGAGGGCCGCATCGAGTGCTTCTTCCGACGCCTCGGTGAGTTCGTCGTGGCCGGACAGGTTGACCGTCACCGCCGTATCGGCGAGCCAGCCGTCGATGCTCACGCCGATGTCGAGGTTCACCAGTTCTTCGCCGAAGGTCGCCTCGTCGTCGATACTGGGTGTCGCGTGGGCCGCTTCCTCGTCGATGCTAATGTTGACCGGGAAGGCCGGTTTCCCGCCTAACTCGCGGATCCGGTCTTCGGCCCACTCGGCGATTTCGAGATGGCTCACACCGACTTCGACGCGTTCGGCGGCCTCATCGCGTACTTCCGCCAGGATTTCGCCCGCATGCCTGTGTTTCTCGTACTTCTCGACCGAAAAGTCCACGTCGCTCATACTCCCCCTATCGACCGAGGGGGGCAAGTGTTTGCCGGTCGCCGCCAGTTGCCGATCGGGCATCGGCAAACAGTGAGCCTCACTGCAGTGCCGTGTTGACCCGTTCGGTCATCTCCACGACGGTCGATTCAGTCGCGTAGATCTGGACCGTTGTCTCTAAGGTTTTCATGTCGAGGTAGTACTGACGGTCGACGTCTTCGGGATCCTGCAGCCGAGACCCGACGAGCGCAGCGACGAGGATACACAGCCCGATTCCAAGGGGGGCAAGCGTGAGTGGGGCCGGCAGCGACGTAAACAGCCTGAGTACGATGGTCACAATCGCGCCGAGTACAGTCGCGATAGGGCCAGTAATGAGCAGCATCGATGCCAGAGACTGACCGACGGAGTCGACACCCACTGACCTGATGTCTTCCAGGTCGACGGTTTCGAGTTCGTCATCGAGCCAGACGATTCGGCGATCGGTCAGGCCAACTGTCTCAGTGCCACCCAGTCCGGGCGGGGAGAACTCGAAACCGCGAGTGACCGTATCGACCGTCCAGGACTCGACCAGTGACTCATCGTCCGCAAGCAGTGATTCCAGTGCTTTCTCGCTGGGATCCATATGGCCGTCAGTTGTCGCCCCACTTCCGAGTCGTTTTCGGACGGGTCGCGACGTCCTGGACCGACAGCGGCTGGTCGTCCGACTCGATAGCCTCGAGGGCCGCCTTACCGCTTGCGATCGTGGAGAAGTAGGTAGTCGACTCCTCGACACACACTTCGAGAACGTCACGATTCCGGGAGATCACGAGATCGATTTCGCCGTCCCGCAGTGCAGCCTCGAGCTCGGCCTGGGAGTCGAAGTCATCGAGATCAAGCGTCTCGAAGTGTTCCTCGAAGCCGACGATCGGCAGATCGACGATGGCAGTGCCCGAAAGCGGGATCGGCTTGTCGACCGCCATTTGGGCCTTCTGGTAGGCCTTCCCGAAGCTCCCGGCCGTACCCATGACTTCACCCGTGGACTTCATCTCGGGGCCGAGACGCGGGTCCGAACCCGGGAGGCGATCGAACGGCAGGACGACTTCCTTGACGCTGACCTGCTCGGGCTGTTGCTCGGCGACGTCGAGCTCGTCGAGATTCGCACCCGCCATTACTTTCGCAGCCAGCTTGGCGATCGGGACGCCCGTCGCTTTCGAGACGAACGGAACCGTCCGTGAGGAGCGTGGATTCGCTTCGAGGACGTAGACTTCACCGTCCCGGACCGCGAGCTGGACGTTCATGAGTCCGACCGTCTCTAAGGCGCCGGCGATCTGTTCGGTCACCTCACGGATCCGCGGCATGACGTTCTCGATCTCGTCGCTACGTGGGGGGATCATACACGCCGAGTCACCTGAGTGAACACCGGCGGTCTCGACGTGTTCCATGACACCGCCGATGAGAATATCGTCGCCGTCGGCCACGGCGTCGACGTCGAGTTCGATGGCGTCCGCGAGGAAGTCGTCGACGAGGATCGGCTTGTCCGGACTCACCCGGACGGCCTCCTCGATGTACGTCTTGAGGTCGTCGTCGTTGTAGACGACTTCCATGGCCCGCCCACCGAGCACGTAGCTCGGCCGGACGAGCACCGGGTAACCGATGTCACGCGCGAGTTCGAGCGCCTCGGCTTCGCTGGTCGCCGTCCCACCCTCCGCCTGGGCGATGCCCAGATCGTCCATCAGACGGTTGAACCGGTCGCGATCCTCCGCGAGGTCCATCGCGTCGACCGAGGTCCCCATGACCTCACAGTCGAGTCCGCGGCGGTCGAGTTCGGCCTCCAGTGGATGGCCGATGTCGACCGACGTCTGACCGCCGAACTGGACCATCACGCCGTCGGCCCCGGTCTCCTCGACCACGTCGGCGACCTCTTCGGCGGTGATCGGCTCGAAGAACAGGCCGTCGGACGTGTCGTAGTCTGTCGAAACCGTCTCGGGGTTGTTGTTGACGACGTGGGCGTCGATACCGATCTCCTCTAAGGCACGGACGGCGTGGACCGAACAGTAGTCGAACTCGACGCCCTGCCCGATCCGGATCGGGCCGCCGCCGACGACCACGACGCTCTCGATCTCCGGATCGACCTGGACTTCGTTGCGCTCCAGCCCCGAGAGAGGTTCGCGAGCCGAGTAGTAGTACGGCGTCGAGGCCTCGAACTCGCCCGCGCAGGTGTCGACCTGTTTGAACGAGCGGGCGGGGGCGGCGTCTTCGACGTCCGCGACACTGACGCCGCCGCCGTCGGTCTGTGGCGTCGCCTCCCCGTCGTCGCTGACCACGCCACGCTCGTCGAGGAGACGGTCTGGCAACCAGGAGGCGTGCGTGTCGTCGAACGCACCGCCGCTGGCGAGCGTCGCGACTTCGTGGTTGGTGAATCCGGCCTCGGCCGCGATATCGAGTTCGCCCGCACTGGCGGCGTCGGCGGCATCGGCGATCCGTTTGTAGCGTTCGACGTACCACTCGCGGATCTCGGTCAGTTCCGAGACCGTCTCGACCGAATAGCCGCGTTCGAAGGCCTCGAACATCGCGTATGGCCGGTCAGGCGACGGGCGGACGAGGTACTCCGATTCGAGTTCGTCGTCGCTGACCTCGGTCCAGTTGACTGCAGGGTCGTATTCTGTCGAGCGTAGCGCCTTCAACAGACTCTCCTCGAACGTCCGGCCGATCGACATCGCCTCGCCGGTCGACTTCATCGCCGGCCCGAGTTCGAAGTCGACGTCGCGGAACTTGTCGATCGGCCACCGCGGGATCTTCGTGACGACGTAGTCGATGGCCGGTTCGAAGGCCGCGGTGGTCTCGCCGGTGATCTCGTTTTCGATCTCGTGGAGGCGCTTGCCCATCGCGACCTTCGCGGTCACGCGGGCGATCGGGTAGCCCGTCGCTTTTGACGCAAGTGCCGACGAGCGAGAGACGCGGGGGTTGACCTCGACGACGCGGTACTCGCCGCCGGGCGAGCCATCGTCGCGCCAGGCGAACTGGATGTTACAGCCGCCGTGGATCTCGAGTTCGCGGATCACCTTCAGCGCCGTGTCGCGCATCTCCTGGTGGCCCTCGTCGGGGATGACCTGAGAGGGAGTGACGACCATCGACTCCCCGGTGTGGATCCCCATCGGATCCAGGTTCTCCATGTTGCAGATGATGATACAGGAGTCATCGGCGTCGCGCATCACCTCGTACTCGAGTTCGATCCAACCGTCGATGGACTCGGTGATCATCACGCGGTCGTCCCGGGAGAGGCGCAGGCCCTTGCGTGTGGCTTCCTTGAGTTCGTCCATGTCGCCGATGACGCCCGATCCCGCGCCACCGAGCGTGTAGGTTGTCCGCATGATGACGGGGAGGCCACCCACTTCTTCGACGGCCGCCTCGACCTCGTCCATGCTCTTGATCGTCGTCGAGGCGGGGACCGGCTCGCCGATCTTCTCCATCCGCTTTCGGAACTGCTCGCGGTCCTCGGTCGCGTAGATGGTATCCAGCGGCGTCCCCATAACGTCGACGTCGTGTTCCTCGAGGACACCCTCTTCAGCGAGCTCCGCGGTGACGTTGAGCCCGGTCTGGCCGCCCAGACCCGCGATCACGCCGTCGGGTTCCTCCTTGCGGATGATCTCGGCAATGGCTTCGGTATTGATCGGTTCGAGATAGACCTCGTCGGCCATCTCGGGGTCGGTCATGATCGTCGCCGGGTTCGAGTTGACCAGGACGACGCGTGCGCCTTCCTCCTGGAGCGCGCGACACGCCTGTGCGCCGGAGTAGTCGAACTCTGCGGCCTGGCCGATCTGGATCGGGCCGCTCCCGATCAACAGGATCGTCGGTTGGTCGTCGGCTGTCATTGTGCATCCGGAGTTCGCTCATCGTAATAAACCCGGCGAAAGGTTACGATCATCGAAGTCTGATTTCGAATATCGTATCAGCGAGTGTCACCCTCGTGACCGGCCGTCGCAGCTGACAGGGCCTCTCGATCGATATAGAATGCCAGTGATTTTCCCCCGAGATGGTACTCGAATCCGACGACGCTGATCGTCCGCGGGCCGGGCCGGATCAGGATCGCCTCCTCGCGCACGGCGTAGCCATCGAGTGCCCCACCGACGTCCGATCGTGCGTCACTCTCGGCGATCACGACGGGTGGTGGATCAGCGGCGATGTCCGCGACAGTGTCGACACTGTCGACCGTGGCGTTTGCCCGTTCGGTGTACCACGGTAACGGCAGCCGGTTGAACCAGCGTGGCGGGACAGGTGGGTGATCCGCCCGAGCTTCGTCCCTGATCGAGAGGTTGCCGTAGTAGAGAACGTCTGTCCCCTCATTGTGGGCTGCGACCGCCTGCATGTCCTCGATTATTGGACGGAGGTCGCCACTCGGCTGTCCGCCCTGTGCGACGATGTTCAGTTCGTGAGGCGGCTGCTGAAAGGTCGTTAGCCCGGCCGAGGCAATGACGAAGCCGCCCGAAGAGACGAGCAATGCGGCCAAACCGATCGCTTCGAGTTGGCGGCGCTCGACGCGAGCTTTTCGGATTCGGTCGACGGTGGCGACGAGCCCGATGGCGGCGGGGATCGCCAGCGCGATCACGACGTGGACGGCGAGCCACGGCGCTTTGACGTCAGCGACGTATGGATAGCCGACGACGCCCGACAGCGCCCACCAGCCACAGAACGTCACGATGGGTCGTGGTTGCCACCGAACTGCCAGGGCCGCGAAGACAGCGGTCGCGGCGGCCGCGACGGCGAGCACGATCACAAAGTGCGCGAGATACGGACCGTACGCGTGCCCACGGATGCTCGGTGACAACCAGAGGTCCGCGATCTCCCCCATCGATCCGAGTGTGGCGTGCCGTACGACGCCGGGGAGCAATGTCGGGTCGGCCACTGCACTCCAGAGGCCAACGTCCGTCTTCGGCGAGCGTGGTGCGTAGAAGAACACGAACACCGCAAGGATCTCGACGGGGAGCACGATGAGACTCCGTCGCCAGGCCCACGCGCGGCGGCGGATGGCACGCGCCCATCTTTGCAGTGTCTTCCTCGGATCTCCATTGCCGTAGTGATCGTCGGCGAGTCGGGAGAGAGCCAGGAGCGTGCCGGCTCCGAGCCACGAGACCGGGTAGAGGATCGCGTTCTCCTTGACGGTGAGCGAAAGGGCGAACGCGATTGCGGCGAGGTGAAGATAGCGTCGACGGTCCAGATCAACGGCAGCCACCAGCGCGCCGAACGTGACGAACACGAAGGCGGCGACCGGGACGTCGCTGCGCATGAACCGCGAGTAATAGAGCAGGAGTGGGTTCGCCGCGAGGACGACACCGAGGGCGATCGTCTCGACATCGCGAAGCCGTGATCGAAACAGCAACGCTGTCGCCGGAAGCGCGCTCCCGATCAGGGCCACCGGCAGCCGCATCGTGAAATCCGAGACGCCGCCGATCTCGAAGGTCCACCGGGTGACGTGCTGGACGAACGGGCCATGGATGATCGGCCGGTATTCCCACCACCCGGTGGCGGCCGTGTGGAGGATCCAGTACCCCACTCGACCCTCGTCCCAGTGGGCGATCCGCACGTCGAGCGCGACGAGTCGGGCCACGAGCGCGACGAACACGACGAGTGTGATCGCTCGCCGCGGCTCTCGTACCTCCAGCCGATCGATGACGCTACGCACGAGCGGAGCCACGGCGGGTCGTCTCAAACGTGTTGTGATCGAGAAGCGCGCGAGGGGCTACTGGCCACGGTCGTCGAACCGATACCGATAGGGGTGACCGCGGATGACTTCGACGTTCCCTCGTTGGGCGTGACGACCGAGGACAGTCGCGATCTCGTGGGGACTCTCGAACGGTTCGTCGTGGGCCTGCAGGACCTCGTGGATCTCCCGCGCAGTGAGTGGCTCCTCGAGATCCGTCTCGGCAAGCACGGCGCGAATACGCTCGAACTCGCCGTGGCGCAGCATGGTCTGACAAACGTCCCCGAACACCATTAAACACCGTCAGACTGGCGTCTGACGGCTGTTGCCCGCCATTCGACAGAAGGCGACGGGTCCGAATGTCACACAGACGTCATTGCCGCCGGCATTGTCACACGTCGCGGTCAGACGGCGTGGGTACCGCCACTCGTCAGCTTCCACTACGGTTAGACGGGGGTATCGTTGTCCCCGTCGAAGTCGCGTTCGGCACGGTACGCATCGACGAACGTTCCCACGTCGAACTCACGCATGTCTTCCTCGAACGTTTCCCGCGCTGTGTCGTCTTCGGCGTGGCTGATCGCGTGTTCCATGAGGTCGACGACGAGTTCGACCACGATCTCGTGGAGCCGACGCGAATCGAATTCGGATACCCACAGCAGCCCACACCCGATCGCCCCATCGTCCTCGACGTCCTTCGCGACTATGTCGTCGGGAAATTCCTCCATGACGATGCCCATCAGGTGGCCCGTCCCGAGTTGTTCCGCCTCCCCACTCGGTTCGACAGTCTCGGCCAGAGTGTCGACGAGAAACGACGGCAGGAACCTGGTCAGCGGATGAACGTCCATCACGAGGGCGTGGGACTGACCGCAGTGACACTCGAATTCGCGCCGACCCATGTCGAAAGTATGGATGTCTACGGTCTCGCCACACGGAAGTTCCAGCCGGTCCTCGTCGCTCGGAACGCGGGGGGTAGCCATCGGCGGAGATTGCGGGTCCGGGGGGTTAAACGACGCGGTACCCGAAGTAACTGCCCACCAAGGGACAACGCCGTCCGCTCTCAGGGCCAATCATCGCGCGTCTCGGCGGTGTCTTCGGCCGAGGGGACTTCGGGTTCGCCGAGTTCCCACTCGGCTGCCTCGGCGGCGTCCTCGACGTCGAGATATTCCCACCCGTTCGACCGGGCCGCCTCCGCAGCCACCTCGTCAGTGCCGACGTAGACGTATCGGGGAGTTTCGAACTGGTCTTTGATCGTCTCGAAGCTCTCCGCACGCCCGCGAGGCCCGGAGAAGAAGTCCTGGCGGATCCGGTGTTTCCGGGCGAAGTTCGTCACGACGTAGGTCGGCTCTTCGGAGACGATGCCCACGTACTTGCTCCACTGGCGAGCATCACTGAACACTGTATCCGGATGTGCCAGGTGTTGTAGGGCGTCGATGTCGAACGCAAGCGTCATCTCGCCGTCGGCGTCAGCGTCCATATCCCGGGACAACAGCGTCGCGAGCAAAACGGTGTCGATCCGACAAGGGCACGTCTTCCGGCACAGTCACTTCTCGACGGCAGGGGGTGCCAATGCGTCGAGGTCGACTTCCGGTTCGAGTAACGCCTCCTTTTGATCGCCAACCGGTCGCTCCTCGCGGATGATCTGTTTGAAGGCTTGCTGCTGGGAGAGGTCGCCGATCAGGACACCGCCGATAAGCTGGCCGTCCTTGAACGTGAGCCGTCGCCACTCGGTGTCTGAATACTTCCGTTCGGCCTCGTCGTCGCCGATCGTCGGATGACCGAAGGACAGAAACGGGAAGTCGAAGTGTGTGATCGAGTACGAGGAGACGTAGCGAAACGTCTCGACGGGTTCGTCGGCGACCATGTTCTCGGCGGCGACGACGCCCTGCTCTTTGGCGCTACCCCACGAGCCGTTCTGGGCACGTTCATCCAGAATGACGTCGAAGTACTGCGTCAGGTCGCCGGCCGCGTAGACGTCCTCGACGCCGGTCCGCATGTGTTCGTCGACCACGATGCCGTCGTCGAGTTCGACGGGTGTGTCTTCGAGAAAGTCGGTGTTGAAGTCCAGCCCGATCGCGACGGCAGCGAACGCACCGTCGTGGAACTCGCCGTTCGCGTCCACGGCCCCGGTGACGTGGCCGTCGTCGTCGACCTCGAAGCGTTCGACGCCGCTCTCGAAGACGGGCGTGACGCCCTTTTCCCTGAGTGCCTCGTGAATGATCTCCGCGCCGTCGAGGCTCAAGGCGTAGCGCCACCACCGGTTGCCCCGCATGAGGTAGTCGGCCTCGACGTTTTGTGCCCCACAGATCGCAGCGAGGTCGATGCCGAGCAGTCCGGCCCCGACGATCACGCCCGTCTCGGCTTCGGCAGCGTGGTCGCGGATCGCCCGGGCATCCTTGAACGTCCAGAAGTAGTGGACGCCTTCGGCGTCACTGTTTTCGACCGGGAGCCTGGTCGGTGTCCCCCCGGTGGCGACCAGCAACTTGTCGTACTCGTAGGTGGTGCCGTCGTGAGCCTCGACGACCTTCGCGTCGGTGTCGACCGACGTGATGCGGGTGTTGAGTGCGAGGTCGATGTCCCGCTCCTCGTACCACTCTTCTTCGTGAATCGAGACCGGTTCTTCGGGGAGGGTACCTTTGGCGAACTCCTTGATCAGAATGCGGTTGTAGAGAGGTTCGCCCTCGTCGGTGATGATCGTGACGTCGGCGTCGGGATCCGCTTCACGGATCGTCTCCGCGGCGGAACTCCCGGCGATGCCGTCGCCGAGGATCACGTGCGACGTGGTCATGCTCCCGATGTTGGGACCGGGGCCTAATGTGGATTGCTATCGGCACAATCCCCGCTGGCAGTCCCCGATTAGGGACTGGGATAGCCCGCTCGGCCGGCGGCTCGATGGTCGTCAAACCGTGCCAGATTGGGAACGGGTCCGCCGGTGCTTGCCGTCGTCCCGGTATTGATGTGACCGGAGCGCCTACGGATCACAAGATGAAAATCAAGCAAAGCGTCAAACACTGGGCCGCCAAACAGAGTTTGACTGCGCCGGTAGTGGGCGAGATGGTGTCCGACAAGCTGGTCGATCTCCACACCGGTGTCTTCCTGGACTGGGCCGAGGAGAACCGCCAGGAAGAGCGGCGCGAACGCCTGGAAGGGTTCTTCGACGCGACGATGGACACCTACGTCGCGGCACTCGAGGAAGGCCACCCGGAGGCAGAAGCACGGGAGATCACCCACGCCCAGGCCAACTTCGACTTCTACAACCACGGCTGGACGGAGATGATGGAATTCCCCGTCGAGGAGGTCGAGGCCCACTACGATCGCTACGCCGACTTCTTCGAGTCTCACGGTATCACGATCGACGACCCGCTCGGTGCGTTCGCGCCGGAGGGCGGCCTGCCCGAAGCTCCATCGACGCCCGAAAAGCTCGATGATCCCGACCATCCCCACGCAATCGGCGGGTTTGCTGATGATGTCTACGTCGAGACCGAAGACGGCGAAATTGTGATCGGCGGCGGCGAGAAACCCGAGGAGGTCGACGTCGAGGAGGCCCCCGGTGTGGATCCGGACGCCGTTGAGGACGCAGAGATAGAGGGCTGAAGGCCGGCCTACCGGGTGCATCTGGAGTGCGTAACTGATTTGTTTCGTTGGATTGACCACTCTCGCATGTCCCCCACTCGCCAGTCAGCCGAGCAAGCGGGTCCACAGCCGATTAGATCGCTCAAAGAGAGCTGGGGACGTGGGAAACACCTCGTCGTCACGTACGTCGCAATCCACATGGTGCTGTTCCCGATCGCGATTGCATTTGCTCATGCACCTGGTGTGTCGATACCAGAGACCTACAGTGGAATTACCGCTGTCTCGGTCGTCGCGGCGCTGGCACTCACACGGTGGCGTCCGGAGTCCCGGCCAATCAGTTTGCGGATGGGATTCGTGGTACTTCTCGGCTATGGAATCGGGGATCTGGGACTGGGAATCCAACAACATTCGCCGGCGTGGATCGCCGTTCGCAACGCGCTCGGTCTCTATCTCGGCTTGCTCCTTGTAGCGCTCGTATACCGTCTGACCCGGTGACGCAGTGATGGTTTGTGATGCCGACGCTCCAGACACAGAAGATCGCGGTCGGCGGGCAACCGTCGAAAGCTAGACAGCCTGAAGAAGGCCCCACCCAACCAGCCCGATGAACACGGCACTGACAGCGAAGATCAGCAGACTCACGTACAGCAGCTTGTTCGTGTGTTCGTTCCGGGATCGGTTCGTCACGAAAAAGGGGCCATCGCTGCCGTCGGACCGAACGACGGCGTTGACCGCTCCGGATTCGTCAGATACCGACTGATCAGTCTCGACCGGCCCGGCGACGAACACCTGGTCGCCATTCTCGATGTGCCCCTCCCGGTACCACCGGTCGCCCCAGTTCAATACCGACCAGACGAACGTGACGATCTCGCCCTTCCCGTCGTAGATTTCGCGTTTGTCCCGGACGATCTCGTCTTCGGGCACGTCAGACAGTTGTGATTCGAGGTCACGATCGGTATCGACCTCGGCGTGGACTTTCCCGCCGGTGACGTACACCGAGGCGTCCTCAGGCTCGACGCGGATCCGTCCCGTGTCGTCTTCGAGCCAGAACCCGGTCGTCATCTGGCCCTCGTCGACAGTCCGCCACGGGGTAGCGAAGTTCGCTCCGGATTCAAGCGGGCTCTCGATCGGATTCAGCGGGTTCCACTCATGGGCCAAGCGCAATGGGGCGATCCCCTTGAGGTAGTACTTGGCGCCAACGCTCCGCTCGTCGGCGAGCGCCGGTTCGATCGGCTTGTCCGCCACGGCCGTGCCTTCGAGGCCCACTAAGCCGTTCGTATTGGCGGCTTCGGCGACCGACGTCTCGCCAGCCCCTCGCAGTGCCAGCCATTGACGGAAGTACCTGACTCCGAAGTACAGCGCCGGGACGAGGAACAGCCCCAGCACAACGAGGAAGAGCACCCACCGCCCGATCGTCCCGATTCCCAGTTGCATGACCGTCCCGCCAAGGTTTCCCAAGCCAAACATATCTGTGGCCGTCAAACACAGGCAATATGAATATTTCGGTGTCGTTTCCAGCGGAGAAATCTTTTGGCTGCCTGGGGCCCACGGCCAGAGTGGGAGCTGAGAAACGCCTCGATACAGTCCCAGCGTCCTGGCCGAACTTCCTGACAGCGCTACTCGTCGTGGTCGATCAACTCGGCGCAGGTCTCGCCGGCAACGATCGCGCCGTTGAGCGAGCGTTCCGGGTACTGGGCTCGCGACGCCATGCCGGCGTAGTAGACGCCTTCGGCTACGTACTCGCTCAGATCATACGGGATGACTTTCTCGAGATAGCCCCGCTCGTAGATGGGTGCCGTCTTCGGACTTCGCGAGGTTTCGATCCAGTTGACTGACTCGCGATCGAACTCCGGAAACAGGTCCTCGATGCCGGTGAGCCAGGTTTCCTCGACGCCCTCGTCGTCCATCTGCCAGAGTTCGTCCTCGCGATCCTGGATGTATTTGACGGCGTACAACAGATGTTCGCCACCGTACTGTTTTGCTGAGACGAGGTTAGTGTGTTCGATGAGCGCGCCGAACGGAGCGTCGTCGGCGATGTTGAGCCAGTACGTGTCCGTCAGCGCCTCCTCCAGACTGATGACTGAACAGACGGTGCCCTGGAAGTCGATCTCGCACTCGTAGCCCGTCAGGGATTCCAGCACGTCGGGCATCGTGGCGATGACGACGCCGTCGACGGCGTGTGGGACCTTCCCCTGATCCGTTTCGACGGTCACGGACTTGACGGCACCGCCTTCGATACCGATGTCGACCGCTCGCGATCCCGTGAAAATGTTCATCTTTCCGACGGCATCGACCAGCGCGTCGATCAGGCGACCGAATCCACCCATTGGATAGCCCAGTAATTCCCCCCTGAGTGGGTCCCGTTCGCCCCGGAACTTCACGCGTCCCAGGAGCCAGGCAGCACTGACGTCATCCCATCGATCGCCGAATTTCGCTTCCAGCAGTGGCTTGAAGAACCGCTCGAAGCACCCGCGGGACGTGTGATCGATGATGAACTCCTTCACTGGAACGTCCTCGAAGTCTTCGAGTCGCTCGTAGGTGTCGAACGAGGGAATGCCACCGCGAACGTCTATATCCAGAACGAGCATGCCAAGGCGGAACTTGTCGTAGACCGAGAGGTGCGGGTAGGCGAGGATCTCCCAGGGTTTGTCCATCGGATGGACGACCCCGTCGACGTAGTATGCGGTACTGCTGTACCCCCACGCCAGGTCGGATTCGAGGCCGAGTTCGTCGATCCACTCGACGATCGTCTCTTCGGACTTCGAGAGATGGTGATAGTACCGCTCGATCGGGTGCCCGGCCGTTTCGTAGGTCGCCGCCAACCCACCGAGGTCCTCACTCGCTTCGAACACGGTTACCTGATGTCCCTGCTCCAGCAGCCGACGGGCCGTTGCCAGCCCCGCGACTCCGCCGCCGACGACGCCAATCATGTCCTGGCTATTGGCGCTTCAGCGAATAGGCCTTTTGCTGTCTTCACCGCTCACTCTCGACAGGGAATACCGGACGGAGTTACTCGTCTGGGGCTCGTTGAAACTCCAATACAGCGATCGTCCCACGCGGTTCGTTGTCTTCGAACCAGACTTCCCCGCCAAAGAGATCGAGTATCAGCGACACGAAATACAACCCGAATCCGTGTGCGGTCTCGCTGACCGAGACGTTCCGCTCGAAGAGTGATTCCTTCAGGTGATCGGAGATGCCGGGGCCGTTATCGGCCACGTGAACCTGCAGCCAGTCCCCGACGTGGGTGACCTCGATTTCGATGCGGGGGCGGTCGGCATCGTTGTGTTCGACGGCGTTCTGGAGGATGATCTCGAAGACGTCCTCTATCAGTCCGTTCGCCCGCACGATGGGCTCGGTTTCACAGCGAAATTCGATGTCGACGTTGTCGTGACGGTCCTCGATAACCGCGATCTGTTCGGTTAGTGCCGGCTTGAGTTCGACGGGCCAGAGACGGTCTTCGGGATCAGTTGTTACCGTGTCGGTGATCGAACGGATTCTGGCAGTGAGGTCCGAGAGTTCCGCAGTCCGGGCCCGAATCCGGTCGAGATACCGCTGACTGTCCGGATCAGGGCCGATGTGTGCGCCGAGGAGATCCGCGTTGCTGTCGATGACCTGCATCCCGTTACGAATGTTATGTCGGAGGACACCATTTAGAAACTCGAGTTGTTCCGTGTGTTGTCTGACGATTCGCCGGTTCTCCCGCAGTTGCTGTTCGTGAACCACTCGGTCCAGCGCAGTCTCCGTCCCATCGGCAAGGATTCTTGCAAACTGTCGGTCCCCACGCGAATAGTCAGTCTCCGCTGACCCGATACAGAACAACCCATGATCGCCCAGCGAGAGAACAAGCATCTCGTCGGCATCGACCGATTCCAGTGGCCCCCATTCCCAGTCGCCAGTTACGACGCCATCCGAATCGGCCTCTTCGTATCGAGACCAGAGCGTTTCGTCCTCGACAGTCAGGTTCGGCGGACGGTCGTCACTCACTGATTCGATCGCCGAGGAGACAGCAGCGGGTCGAAGCTGGTTGTCGTCGTCAGTGGCCAGAAAGACGACAGCGATCTCCTGATCGAGAATCCGATCGATGAACGACACCGCGATATCGGCGATTTCGTCGTCGATCCGGGCATCGATGAGCCCTTCCGTCGCCGCCTGGAGCGCCTCGATCCGGTCGAGGCGCCGCTGCTGGGCCGTGACGTTCCGGAAGACGATCAACCGGCCACGATACTGGTTGTGCTGGTCGGTGATCTCAGTCGTCTGCGGGTTGTACAACCCGTCCTCACCTGTGTCTGTTGTCGAACTCGCCGATATCAACTGATCGCCTGCAGGACGGTCGGTGAACTCCGGAACGGCGTCCCAAAGGTTTCGTCCCGAAAGATCGTCCGTCCCGAAAGCCGCTTTCGCAGCCGTATTGTGGTCGACGACGACGTCTTCGTCGTCGAGGACGATCACCGGATCGGGTAACTCATCGACGACAAGGTCGCTTGCGAGTGGCACAATCGAAAGCAGATCGTACTCGAACAGCGCCCAGCCGACGATCCCGCCGGTAAGGACGAAGGCGAGCGGCGTCGGATCCAATCCAGGATGGGGGCTAAAGCCCATCACGTACAAGGCGTTTGCCAGAAGTGGAAAGACGCTGCCGATGATGATGACGACCGTCTGTTTGCGGTAGACGTTCCGGGCGGCGACCAGAAACCGCACGAGTTGGAGGTAGCCGCCGAGAAGGAAGAGATACGAGAGGGCCGTATAGGCCGCAGTTGCTGTGTCATCCTGCGGGACCGGAGCAGTGATACCGGCAACAGTCTGGAACTGCACGGTCGTCTCCGCCAGCCCATGAACCGGCGCTGTAATCACCAACAGTACGTACGCGAGTGGGGCGGTCCACAGTACCGGATAGAGGACCGATCGTCGATATCGCTCGAACCCGGTATAGACAATCGAAAAGACGACCCACAATGGGGGAACCTGTGCACCGGCAACTGCAGACGTTAGCAACAGTATTGACGCGGTGCTCGCACTTTCTGTCAGCAGGGCACCGGCATAGCAGAACGACCAGATGCTTGCCGCTCCCGCGAGAAGCGCGAACGGCGTGGCGGCCTCGACTTCGCGTCGTCGCCACGCGAAGACAGTCAACCAGGCAGCGACGACTCCCCCGGCAGCACTGCCAGCAGCCACGATGACGGACACGGACAGTTGAACCATCGACTCGACTCTGTTTCCAATTCGAGAGACGGTGGCTTATGTTTACGGGAAGGAGAGTCGCAGTCGGGTTCGCTACCTTTTTGACTGCAGTACGGAAAAGGCGGGTATGCGCACGGCCCGTGCCCCGGCGACGAGCGCCAACCTCGGGAGCGGGTTCGATGTCTTCGGGATCGCACTCTCTCGTCCGGCAGACGTCGTTCGCGTCGAGCGGGCCGATCGGACGACGATCGAGGTGACTGGTGCCGGGAGCCAGTTCATTCCGGAGGATCCCGAGAAAAACACCGTCGGTGCGGTCGCCGAGGCGCTTGACGCGCCAGCCCACATCCAGATCGACAAGGGGATTCGACCAGCGTCGGGACTGGGATCCTCAGCCGCCAGCGCCGCGGCGGCGGCGGTAGCACTGAACGACCTCTATGATCGTGGAAAGTCCCGGAAAGAACTCGTCCCCATCGCGGCCAAGGGAGAGGCTGTCGTCTCCGGGGACGCCCATGACGACAACGTCGCACCCGCGATCCTCGGTGGGTTCACGATCGCCACGCCCGACGGCGTCACACAGATCGATACTGACATTTCCATCGTCGTCACGCTCCCGGAGATCGTCGTCTCGACGCGGGACGCACGCAAGGTGGTGCCGACGGAGACCACCGTCGAGAAACTGGTCGAGACAGTCGGCAACGCGGCGACACTGACCGCCGGGATGTACCGTGACGACCCGGCACTCGTCGGGCGAGGCATGGAAGACGATGTCGTCACGCCCGCCCGAGCGAAACTCATCGACGGTTACGACGCGGTCAGGGATGCGGCACTCGCGGCCGGGGCGACCGGCGTCACGATCAGCGGGGCCGGCCCAGCCGTCCTCGCCGTCACTCGGAGCCGGGACCAGCGGTCGGTTGCCAACGCGATGCTCGACACGTTCGACGCACGAGGGATCGACGCCCGGGCCTACCAGACCCGGATCGGTAACGGGACGCGACTTTACTGAGATCAGGCGTCGTCGACCGTGTTTTCTGATTGCTGCACACGGAAGCCGTTGGTTTCGGCCCGGCCGCTGAGTTCACGCTGCGGGAACGGGATCTTGATCCCCTCGCGGTCGAAGGCTGCTTTCACCTGGGTAACGACCCGCTCGGTCGCGTTCCACTTCCGGGGTGGTGTCGGGTGATCGATCCAGAAACGCATCTCGAGGACGATCGCCGAATCGCCGAAGGACTTCGGGACGATCTGTGGCGGGGGCGCGTCCGCGATGATGTCGATCTGCTTGATGGTCTCCATGGCGACATTCTTGGCGTGTTCCGGATCGGTTTCGTAGTCGATACCGACGTCGACACGAAGGCGAAGTGATCCCCGTCGACTCCGGTTGACGATCGCCCGTTCGTTGACGCGGTCGTTCGGCAGATAGACGACCTCGCCGTTGAAGTTCTCCAGGCGCGTGTTCATGATCGTAATGTCGGTGACGACGCCCTCCTGGTCGCCGATCTCGACCCAGTCACCGATCTCGAACGGGCGCGAGAACATCAACACGAAGCCGGCGATCAGCGCGCCCAGCGTCTGGCGGGCCGCGAGGCCGACGACGATGCCGAGAAAGCCCGCGCCGACCAACAGCCCCTCCGGATTGATCCCCCAGACGGTGAGAATAATCAGTCCGGCAGCCAGAAGGATCGCTATCTGCCCCATCCTGATGACGATCTCCCGTTGATGATCGGTCAGCCAGGTGGCCTCCTCCCCGATCCGGACGACCATCTGCTTGTACTGGTCGGCGCCGACGTACGCCAGCAGGGCGAACAGTAGTGTCAACCCCACACGGCCGAGGAAAGGAACTGACCCACTGAAATACGTGAGCACCATCTCGGCGGTGTCGACGAGTCCCCAAATAACCAGCAATGAAATCCCGGCCGCCGCCAGGACCAGTACCTGCACCAGACGAACGAAGCCCTCGGCGACGGTACCTGGAACGTACCCGCCGACGAGGCGAACCCCGTCGGCAACACGACTTGTCCCGAGACGGGTCGCGATGAGCCGATACGCTCGT
This sequence comes from Halorhabdus utahensis DSM 12940, assembly GCF_000023945.1. NCBI lineage: Archaea > Methanobacteriati > Methanobacteriota > Halobacteria > Halobacteriales > Haloarculaceae > Halorhabdus > Halorhabdus utahensis. Next base: position 57,123 of record NC_013158.1, on the reverse strand, counting down.
TCGAGGCCGAACGGAAGGACGAACGCCGCAATAATGATCGCGAGTACCGCGACGCCGACGCTCGCGGCGATGCGTGCTTCCGTCGTTGCCAACTCCTCCAGAAACTGCCGAAATTCCGAGACCATGGAGACAAGAGAGACCATACAGGGCACAGCGGGATGAACGGACTTGGGTGTTACTGTGACGGTGACCACTGTCGGCCACGTGAAAAAACGACTTGTCATCGACCGCCGTCAAATGGGCCGCAAAGAGCCTCAGACGCCTCGGCCCTGCAACTGCTCGTCTTCCGGCAGGTCGACGTTGGCGTCGCCCTTCATCCCGGAGCCGGTCCCGGCAGCGATCTCGGCCAGCCGTTCGGGGTCGTCGTAGTTGTTGACGGCCTCGACGATCGCCCGACCCATCGCCTCGGGGTCCGCCGCACCGAAGATACCCGACCCGACGAAGATGCCGTCACACTCGTGGTGCATCATCAGTGCGGCATCCGCAGGCGTCGCGATCCCACCGGCGGCGAAGTTGACGACTGGGAGACGACCCATCTCAGCGGTCTCGTGGACGAGTTCGGCTGGGGCTTCGTGCTCACGCGCCCATGCCTCGCGCTCCTCGTGGCTCATCCCCTCCAACTGGCGGATCGCGCCCTTGATCGTTCGCTGGTGGTGGACGGCCTGGTTGACGTCGCCCGTGCCGGCCTCGCCTTTCGTCCGGATCATCGCCGCGCCCTCGTCGATGCGACGCAGGGCCTCGCCCAGGTTGCGCGCCCCGCAGACGAACGGGGTCGTGAAGTCGCGCTTGTCGATGTGATAGGCGTCGTCGGCGGGCGTCAGGACCTCGCTCTCGTCGACCATGTCCACGCCGATGGCTTCGAGGATCTGGGCTTCCTTGGTGTGGCCGATCCGGGACTTGCCCATTACCGGGATCGAAACCTCGTCGATGATCTCCTGGATATCCGCCGGGTCGGCCATCCGCGCGACGCCGCCGCGCTTGCGGATGTCCGCCGGGACCGCTTCTAGGGCCATCACGGCGACAGCACCGGCGTCCTCGGCGATCCGGGCCTGTTCCGGGCTGACGACGTCCATGATGACGCCGCCCTTTTGCATCTTCGCGAAGCCACGCTTGACGAGATCAGTACCCCGACGTAGATCTTCGAGATCGGTTTCCGTCATTGGTTCCGGGTTGGCCGTGGATTCACTTAACAAGTCGCTTTCGTGGGGGAGCGCGTCCCAACGCCGGAGTGGTGTCCACTTTCCGAGCGAGGGTTTAAATCAGGGAGAGGGCCCATTTCCGCCGTGTTTGATCTCGGCGTCAGAATCGCGTTCGCCCCCGAATCGACCGTCCTGGCCGTCGTGGCAATCGCCGGCGGGATCTGCCTCGGGACGATCAGTGGGCTGACGCCCGGCCTGCACGCCAACAACTTCGCGTTGTTGCTGGCAGCCGTCGCGCCGAGCGTACCAGCCCCGCCGCGGCTCGTCGGCGCGGCGATGCTCGCCGCCGGCGTCGTGCATACATTTCTGGATTTCGTGCCCGCACTCGCGCTGGGGGTCCCCGATCCCGCGATGGCCGCGAGCGCGCTGCCGAGCCATCGTCTCGTCCTCGGCGGGCGCGGTCGCGAGGCGCTTCGACTTTCGGCACTGGGGAGCGGGCTCGCTGTCGTTTTCGCGCTCCCGCTCGCGGTCCCGGTGACGCTCGTCATGCTGGAAGTCTATCCCATGCTTGCCGAGCGATTGCCAGTCGTGTTGACGGCCATCGCAGCCGCAGTCATCGCGACGGAGCCGACGAATCACGCCCGAAAGGCCGCGCTGTTGTCGTTTCTCGTCAGTGCCGCCCTTGGCGTCGTCACGCTCGACGTGCCCGCCGACGGCGTCCTCCCGGTCGGAAGCATGCTCGCGCCGCTGTTCGGCGGGCTGTTCGGCGCGCCGGTGTTGATCGACGCCATGCGTGGCGCCGGCGTCCCGAGCCAGGACGACCCCACCGTCCGAACGACACGAAAGTCAGTCGGCGGACTCGCGCTGCTGGGCACCGTCTCGGGGGCGATCGTGGGGTATCTGCCGGGCGTCTCAAGCGCCATCGCGGCGACGCTGGCGCTCGTCAGCGCCCCGTCGAAGTACGGCAGCCGCGGGTTCGTCGTGACCACCAGCGGCGTGAATACGTCGAATACCCTCTTCGCGCTCTGTGCGTTGATCGCCTTCGGCAATCCACGAACCGGCGTGCTCGTGGCGCTCGACCGCTCGGGCGCGCCGCTCGCCTGGCCGCTTCTCGTCGCTTCGGTTCTCATCGCGGCGGCGGTCGGGTTCGTCCTCGTCGTGGTGGTCGGCGACTGGTATCTCCGGGCAGTCAGACGGCTCGATCACGTCCGGCTATCGGTTGGTGTGCTCGCCGTACTGGCGTTGCTCTCGGCGCTGTTCGCCGGGCCGATCGGGGTTGTCGTCTTCGCCGTCAGCACGCTGGTCGGCCTGATCCCTGCCAGATTGGGTGCCCGACGTGTCTCGCTGATGGGCGTGTTGATCGGCCCGTTGATCTTGGGCGTGTGAGTGAGAATGAGGCGACGTATGTCTGGATCGTTCAAACAGCGAGTGATACTCAGACAGAATGATTTAGTATGCTATAATCCGATATCGTTTGGTACCGATTCCGTCTCCACGAAAATTCACGTTGATACAGTACCAATTACACCGGAAAACCCAGAAAGAAACGATCGAAAGTATACCTAACCCATGCACGACAATCCACTGTATTCACAAAAGATACGAGGACTGTTATTTGGGATTTTGATATTCATATGTCTGATTATGTTTTTCGGTCCAGAGATGCTTGCAACGAAGGTCATTGCCGTCTTATCACTGATTGCTGGCACCCTCGCATATTTTGACATATTTGTTTCAAAAAGGAACGTGCTTTTCGTTATCCCATTCATTTTCTCTGTATGGGTGTATGACAGCGTCTATCGCATGGGTATACGGACATCTCTACCATCCGTGATTCTCACGATTATGTCTTTTGTGGCTGTTATTGTTTTGCGAGAGAGGATACAGTCTCAAACATGAAATGTCTATTTTAAAGTGGTTTGTTCATGAGTTCTCAGTGATAGCGGACAGTCACAGCAGGGAAATGTGACATACGAAGGGCATCCAACGAAGCATGACTACACTCAACACGTTCGTCTTGAACAATTGAGCCGTTAACGTGGCAGCGAAGGCCACAGACAGCATTACTTTCTCAGAGATACGACTGCCGCCGGAAGTAAAACACCATCAGTGCCGCGACGCCGGCCATGCCGAGCATGACAGCGGGATAGCCGAACTCCCAGGTCAACTCGGGCATGTTGTACGGCCCGCCGGAGAAGTTCATGCCGTAGACGCCGGCGACGAAGGTCAGCGGGATGAAGATCGTCGCGACGACGGTCAGGACCTTCATCACCTCGTTGGTCGACTGTGAGAGGGCGTTGAGATAGATGTCCCGCGTCCCGACCACCAGATCACGGTACGTCTCCAGCAAGTCGACGAGTTGCACCAGGTGATCGTAGACGTCGCGGTAGTACTTCTGGGTGTCCGGCTGGATACCACGGACATCGCCACGAGCCAGGACGGCGAGCGTCTCCCGGACGGGCCAGACGACTTTCCGGAACGACAGTAACTCCCGGCGGACGCTGTTGATCTCCCCGAGCAGGTCGGCGTCGGGCGACTCGACGACCTCGTCCTCGATGGCCTCGATCTGGCCCTCTAGATGTTCGAGGATCTCGAAGTAGCTGTCGACGAGCACGTCCAGAACTCGATAGGCGGTGAAATCCGGCCCCCGTTCGAGCAGCCGTTCGTCCCCACGACGGACGCTCTCCTGAACACGAGCGACCGGGTCGGCGCTGCCGGTGGCGACGGTGACCAGCCAGTCATCGCCGATGAAGAGGCCAACCGGCTCGTCGTCGATCTCCTCCTCGAAGGTGGTCTCGCCCCGCGTGAGGCGGGCGGTCTTGACCAGGGCGAACGTGTGGGCGCTGAACTCCTCGGCCTTCGCCCGGACGTTGTTGCGCACGTCCTCGATCGCCAGCGCGTGGAGGTCAAACGCGTCGGCGACGGCATCGATCTCCGCGTCGCTCGCATCCTCGACGTGGACCCACGTTGTTCCGTCTGCCGCGCGTGCGGCGGCGATATCCTCGACGGACTCGACGCCGGTCCCGTCGTAGACGAGTGCGTCGATCACGCCGATCCCTCCATCGCACTCGCCCGACCGATCGCAACGAACGTGAGCCCGATCATGATCGCGGCAAGCGAGATTGATCGCCTCGGATAGGAGATGGCGATGCCCGCGAGGTAGCCACTGAAGCCGAGAAGCGAAAGCACTACTCCGGCCATCAGCATTCGCATATCCGTTCCTCGTGAGCCTGTGAAAAAAGCGTTGGCGTGAGAAATCCGACCGAACGGGGAAAGCGACTATCTCAGGGCAGCCGATAGGTCGGGCCGTCGTCGCTGTCCTGGACCTCGACACCGAGTGCGGCGAGTTCGTCGCGTAACTCGTCAGCGCGCTCGTAGTTGCCGGCGTCGCGCTCTTGGGCACGAACGTCGAGGACGAGTTCGACCAGATCCTCGGCCAGGCGAACGTCGCCGGTGTCGCTCCCGCCGTCACCCAGCGGGAGACCGAGGACGCCGACCGCAAACTCGTCGTACACGTCGATCGCGCGTCGAAGGCCACGGTAGTCGTAGGGTTCGACCTCGTCGACGTGGCGGTTGACCGCGCTCGTGAACTCGACCAGCGCTGCCAGTGCTTCACGGGTATTGAAGTCGTCGTTCATCGCACGCGGGATCGCCTCGCGGACTGTTTCGACTGCTTCCCGGAGCGCGTCGTCAGTCGTCTTGGCGGTCGCGTCGACGCTGTCGGCCGCCTCGACGGCGCGTTCGTAGCCGCGTTCGAGCGTCTCGAACCGCTTTGTCGCCTCCGAGAGCGTCTCCTCGGTGTAGGCCGCGCGGCTGTGATAGGCCGTCGACAGCAGGAAGGTCCGGACGACGCCGAGGCCGTATTCGGCGATGGCGTCCTCGACAGTCGCGAAGTTCCCGAGCGAGGAAGACATCTTCTCCTCGCCGGTTTCGAGCAACCCGACGTGGAGCCAGTAGTTGGCGAACCGATCGCCGGTCGCCGCCTCACTCTGGGCGACCTCGTTCTCGTGATGGGGAAAGACCAGATCCTGGCCGCCGACGTGGATGTCGATGGTTTCGCCGAGATGGGTCATGCTCATCGCCGAGCACTCGATATGCCAACCGGGCCGGCCCTGGCCCCATGGCGAATCCCACGTCTGCGCTGTCCGGCAGGCGTCCTCGGCGGGTGCAGCGTCAGCATGGCGGTGCGCTCCGATGTCCGCGGGGTCGACGCCGCCGGCCTTCCAGAGCGCGAAGTCCTGTGGATGGCGCTTTTCCCCCCGCTCGTCAGGATCACCCTGGGCGTCGAGTTCCTCGACCGTCTGGTTCGAGAGCTCGCCGTAGTCCTCGAACGCGGTGACGTCGAAGTACACCGAGCCGTTCGCCTCGTATGCGTAGCCTCGGTCGATCAACGTCTCGACGAGGTCGATGATCTCGGGGACGTGTTCGGAGACGCGGGGGTAGACTTCCGCGCGTTTGAGGTTCAGCGACCGCATGTCCCGGATCACGTCCTGAATATACGTCCGGGCGACGTCGGCTTCGCTCCCGCCGACCTCGCCGACGCGGGCGACGATCTTCTCGTTGACGTCGGTGAAGTTTTCGACGTGGTGGACATCGTAGCCAAGCCACGACAGCCAGCGATGCATCACGTCGACGTGCACCCAGCCGCGAGCGTGGCCAAGGTGGGGCGGATCGGACGTCGTGAGGCCACAGTAATACAAGGTGACCGCGTCCGGATCCTGTGGCTCGAAGGCCTCACGTTCGCCCGAGAGCGTGTTCGTCACGCGTAGGGTCATCGTGGGACGGTCGACGGGGCGAGCGCTTCAATCCGTCGAAGCCGGCCCGACACGCCGATCACGTCTCTCAGATCATCGCTTCGACGAACCGGACCACGTCCGGCCCGTCACGGCGATCGACGACGAGGACGAGATACCCGTCGGCGACGGCGGCAGCCTCGACGGCGACGTCCTCGGCGTCGAGTCGGGCGAGCACCCGAACCAGTGATCGTGCGTCGATGGTGCCGGTGGCCGCCACGCCGGTCAGCGACCCGGCGTTCTCGGCATACGTCGTCTCGCCGACTGTGAGTAACCCGCCGTCGCCGTGCTCTACAGCGCCCAGCCCGCTGTGCATCGTGACCCGTGGGGACCCATCCGGGATATCACGTTCGGGGAGTTCCGCGGCGTATCGCCGAAGCGCAGCGGCAACCGCTTCCTCGTCACCGACGTCGAGCAGCCGCGCGGCGGCGGAGTAGTTGATCACGCCTGCACGCAGGCCTTCGTGGACGAACGGGTGGGCGCGGGCGGCTTCGCGGGCTCTCGCTGCCAGCGTCATACGTTCGTCTCCGGCGGACACCACCATAACTGTACTGCGAGGCCGTGACGCTCACTCGACGAAAAGGACGTACAGTGCGACGATCACGCCGGCCAGAACCACGAGCGCACCGAGACCGACGACGAACGCCTGGAGAGCAAATGCGATCCCGGCGGTGACGACGAGGGCACCGATAGCGAGGGCAGCGACCGGCACGGCCGGCCCGTCGGCAACGAGCCCCTCGGTCTGGTCCGCGGCGACAGGCTGGGGTTCGGCAAGCGATTCGTCGACCCGAACGGAGTCTTCCTCCTCGTCGGGTTCGGTTACGATCACGTCGACGTAGCGCGTCTGGGCACCGTAGCCGCTGACGACCTTGAGCTTGCCCCGGATGGTCGCACCGTCCCGGACCGAGACCGTGACGCGCCGTTCGCTCTCGCCGTCGACGTAGTGATTGGTCGCCTCCAGGCTTGCGACGGTCGAGAGGTCGTCGTCGAGATGAAGGTGGACGTGCAGTGGCTGGCCGTGATTGACGAGTCGAACGTCGAACGTGCCGGTGGTTTCGAAGGACGTGGGCACCGCTATGTCGTGAAGTTCCTCGCGGTTGACGTGGACGGGGAGCGGGTCTACCACACGTGTCTCTCCGACGGGACCGGTAAAAAAGCTCTAGGCCGGTGCGTCCTCGCGCATGTCCGGCGGGAGCAGGTTGGGAATGCCGTCCTCGATCGGGTACGTCTCGCCGCACTCGGTACACGTCAGCGTCCCGGCGACGATTTCCCCGTCCTCGCGTTCCTCGACGTCGAGTTCGAGATCGTGTTTGTCGAGCGGACAGCAGATAATGTCCATCAGGTCTTCTTGCATACCTCTACCTACGCCCCCCGCGGCAAAAACGTGCCGCTCGCGTCGGATTGATTTACGGGAACACCCGTTCCCGAAACGCCGATACGTGCCCCGTCCGTCGGCCAAGACGATGACCTACGACGTCGCCGTCGTCGGAACGGGTGCGGAACCCGAGAACCCGACAACGGACAGCTGGTCGATGGCGTATCGCCACGCGGAAGCCTACGAACGTAACGACGAGACACGGCTGGTTGCCGCGGCCGACCGGCACTCCGATCGCGTCGAAGCATTCGCGGAGACGTTCGACCTGCCTGAGGACGGCCGGTTCTCGGACGCGATCGAGCTGTTCGACGCCGTCGATCCCGACGTGGTGAGTCTGACGGTCCCGCCCGAGGCTCACGCAGACCTCACGGTGGCCGCTGCCCGTCGCGGCGTCGAGGCGATCCACTGTGAGAAGCCGATGGCAGCCACGTGGGCCGGCGCACAACGGATGGCACAGGCAGCCTGGCGGGCCGACACCCAGTTGACGTTCCACCGAATGCGTCGCTTCGGCCGGCCGTTTCGGGCCGCGACGGAACTACTCGACGCGGGTGAGATCGGCGACCTCCAGCGGGTCGAGATCGGGTGGGACGACTTCTATGACACCGGCGCACACAGCATCGACCTCGCGGGGATGTTCGCCGGCGAGCCCCAGGCAGAGTGGGTCCTCGCACAACTCGATTACCGCGAGGAAGATGTCCGCTTCGGGATGCACCAGGAGAACCAGATGCTCGCCCAGTGGACGTACGACAACGGCGTCGATGGGCTCCTTTCGACGGGCGATCGATCCGACCTGGTCGGGGCCGCGTTTCACCTCGTCGGCAACGATGGCGAAATCCGAATCGACGCCGACGACGGCCCGATGCTTGAAGTCCGGCGAGCCGGCTCAGGGACGTGGGAGACGGTCGACGTCGACGGCGAGACGCTCCATCACGCCGGAACGGGTGAGTACGAATACGGAAACGCCTATCACCAACGAGCGATCGACGACGTGATCGACGCCGTCGGGAGCGACCGCGAGTCCGAACTTCGGGCGCGTCATGGGCTGAACACCGCCGAGATAATTTTCGGCGGGTATGAATCAGTTCGCCGGCGTGGGCGCGTCGACTTCCCGCTGACGATCGACGACAATCCGTTCGAGGCGATGGTGGCGGCGGGCGAGGTCGGCCCCGACAGCGAAACGTAGTCCTGCGGTGGGCGATCAGTACGGCGTCTCGCGAACGATCGTGTCCTCACGCGACGGGCCGACGCCGATCGCGTAGATCGGGACATCGAGTTCGTCGCTCATGTATTCCAGATAGGTACGAGCGTCCGCCGGGAGCGCGTCGTAGCCCTCGGCAGCGACTGCTTCCCAGTCCTGCTCGCCCCAGCCGTCGAAGGTCCGGAAGACGGGCTCGCAGTCGGCCCATCGCTCGGTGGTCGGCGGCATCGTCTCGAGACGCTCGCCGTCGAGTTCGTAGGCCTCGGCTACCTCGAGTTCGTCCAGCCCGGCGAGGGTGTCGACGTGATTGACCGCCAGCCCGGTGAAACCGCTGGCACGGGTGGCGTGGCGAAGCATCGGCATGTCGAGCCAGCCGACCCGGCGTGGTCGGCCGGTGACGGTCCCGTACTCGTCGCCCGCGTCGCGGATGTACGTCGCGAGTTCCTCAGCTTCGGTCCGCGGGTTCTCGGGGTCGCCGTCGTAGCCCGGCGTGTCACCGGGCACGCCGCCCAGTTCCGTGGGGAGTGGCCCGCTGCCAACCCGCGTGAGATAGGCCTTGACGATGCCGACGACCTCGCCGTCGCCGATGACGCCGGGGCTGAGCCCGGTGCCGACCGTTGCGCCGCCCGCGGTCGGGTTCGAGGAGGTGACGAACGGATAGTTCCCGTGATCGATGTCGATGATCGTCCCCTGGGCCCCCTCCAGCATGAGGGACTTGCCCGAGGCCCGCGCCTCGGACAGGAACGCGCCGGCGTTGACGGCCATGTCTTCCCGTTCGATCCGGCGACCGTACTCGTTGAACTCCTCGAAGAGCGCATCGATATCGAAGGCGCTCGGGTATTCCTCGACGTTGTCGACGTCGAGACCGTAGACGTCCTCGGCGATCGCACGCTTCTGGGGAACGACGTATTCGAGTCGATCCCGCAGGACACCGGGGTCGAGCAGGTCGCCGATTCGGACGCCACGACGGCCGGCTTTGTCCTCGTAGGTCGGACCGATCCCACGACCGGTGGTGCCGACCTCCTGGTCGTCCTCGCTTTTGACGTCCTCCTCGATCCCGTCGAGGACGCGGTGGAACGGCATGATCACGTGTGCACGCTCGGCAACGCGCACGTCGGGGTCGAGATCCCGGTCCCGGAGCATCTGTAGTTCGTCGAACAGGGTCCGTGGATTGATCACGCACCCGTTCCCGAGGACGCCCACTTTCCCCCGGATCGCGCCGCTTGGCACCAGTGACAGCTTGTACTCTTCCCCGCTGTGACACACCGTGTGACCGGCGTTGTCGCCGCCTTGATACCGGACGACGACGTCGGCTTCGTCGCTGTAGAGGTCGACGACCCGGCCCTTTCCCTCGTCGCCGAGCTGTGACCCAACGATCGTAACGGTCATCACTCGCCCGTTTTTTCCACCCCGATAAACAGATTACGGTCGGCGCGTCCTGATAGTCACTCTATCACAAGGGTTATATCCGACGCTCACAAAGCATCTTCAGTTGTTTTTCGACCACCGGACAGCAACCTTTAAACCCTCCGAACACAAGTTAACACGTGCCATGATAGATAGGCTCGAAAAGGAAGTCGACATGCTGGAGCGGCATCTCCAGGTTCTCCGGATGGTCATCGAGAACGAACCGATCGGCATCGTCAAGATGTCCAACGAGACGGGTTACCCCCATCACAAGGTACGGTACTCCCTGCGAGTTCTCGAAGAGGAGAACCTCATCGAGCCCTCGAGCCAGGGTGCAATCACGACAGACCACACCCACGAGTTCGTCGACGACCTCGACAACAAGGTCGATCAGACCATCGAAAAGCTCGAAGGCATGAAGATCGAGGATGCGGCCGAGATCGAAGGCTGAGATTCGTTTCGACGTCATCTGTCGTCCGACGCGGCGATAGCTGTTACTGTCTACGTTCAGCTACCGGACACCCTTTCACCGTTTGCAGTGAGCGGACGCTCCCTCACAGTTCAGGGACGGCCATGTGGAACTGATCGTCACGTGCTTCGGCGAGACAGAGGTGATAGCCCTGTTTTCGCGAGAGTTTGACGAAACTCTCCCGTTTGTCCCGGCTGAGTAGGCCACCGCCGGTCGCCTCGGCAGTCGTTTCCAGGGCAGCCGGTTCGAAGAAACTCGAGGTGACGAACATCGCCCCCGCGAGCGAATCGCTCGTTTCACCGACCCGTGTCGCAGCCGTGACCAGCGAGTTCATCTGGTTCTCGGTCGCCGCCTGTCGCGAATCGTTCAGGTTCGCGACGACGAGCGGATTCCCCATCCGGTCGCGAAAGACGACGTCGAAAGACTCCTGAGAGCGTTTGGTCTGTCCGTCCTCGTCGTATTCGACGCCGACCGAGCCATTGAGTTCGACACGATCGATGTGGGGCAACGCGTCGTAGAGATCGGCCATCGCCTCGCGGTGGCCGGTGTCGCGGATCTCGAAGAGGAGTTCCTCGACAACCCAGGTGACGTACCGGTGTTCCATCGTGTCGCGCAGAAATTGTTCGAAGGGCTGGCCCTCGACGTGGGCCCCCTCGACTTCGAACTGGGTGTGGTACTCGACCGAGAGGTTCTCTTTGACATCGGACTGACTTGCTCCGGACTCGCGAGCGGCCGCAAGCGTGGGCGCGCTCTTCGAATCGTATCGAACGAAGAGGTTCGTCCCTTCGATCGCCTCCTGGCGGCTCATCCGGTGTGTGACAGTGTCGGCGTTTACGTCGAGTTCCTCTAGGTTCGCTTCGAGGCTGTCGCGCTCCTCTCTGAGGGACTCGAGTTCGGCTCGAACGTCCGAGAGTTCTTCCCGCAGTTCGTCACGTTCGGCCTGTAACTCGTCACGTTCGGCCTTGAGTTCGTCACGATTGGCTTCGGTCGTCTCGACGCGATCTTCGAGGTCCTCGATGCGGGCCTCACGCTCCTCGATTTGTGCCTTGAGTTCACGCACCTGGCCATCGGTCTGGTTGGGCTCGTTTTGGGTTCGGGTGGACGGTTGGTTGTCCGTCTCGGCGTCCGATCCGCTCGGGGACTGCGTGGTGGCCGTGCCTTGTCGCGGAGACTCCTCCGACTCCGATTGCTCCGAAATATCGCTTTGAGAGTGTGCGGTCGACTCGTTTCGCTCCCGACGATGATCCACCGTGTCCTGGGAAGCCGACCCGGCGTGACCAGTATCGACAGGCGGAACCGGTGCAGCACTGGCCTTGGGTCCATTCTCGTCTGTGCCCCAGGATTTGTCCGGATCAAGCGAGGGTATCGTTCGAATCTCGAGGTCGGAGGGTGTCCCGGCAGCAACACTCGACGTTGTTTGCGTTTGCCTGGCAGCCGCCGCTCCAGGGTGGTTCGACGCAGTTGTATCAGTCCGCTGTCGGTCCGCCTGTTGGCTCCGAATGGAACGAGACTCGGTCGTTGATGACGCCCCGGAACGGTCGCTGTTTCCCGATCGCTCTGGGTCGTCAGTTGACTCCGTTTGTTCGACCTCTGCTTGTGTCCCCTCAGCAGTCTGATCAGTGTCAGCCTCCCGCGTCCGTGCCGAATCAGCCTCCGGTGGTGAGGACTGTCGCTCGCCCGCAGTCTGTCGGTCAGGGCGCGACGAGTCCGCCGTGTCCGAAGCACCGTCAGTGGCAGTGTCGGCCGGTTGCGGTGGTGCATCCGTGTCAGTACCGGCTGATTCGGTATCACTGTCGGCCTCAGCGGCCGCGTCGCTCTCAGTATCGGCTGGTGCTTCGTGGCCAGTGTCATCCACAGCGCCGTCCTGGCCGGTTGTCTCAGCAGCTACGTCATCGTCTTCACGCTCGGCAAGCGTGGATTCCACCTCTCGCGTCGTCTCGTCCGTCTCGTCCGTCTCGTCCGTCCCGTCCGTCTCGTCCGTCTCGTCGTCTACCACGGGTGGGTCTTCGGTGGACGCGTCGACTTCGTCACCACCGACGCCACCGCCGGCCGCAAGATCGCTCGACGGCGAGTCGTCTGATTCGGGCGCTACATCGGGCACCTCGATGACGTCGATGTCGACCGGTCGGACCTCGTAGATCCCGACTTCGTCGTCGGCTCGCTCGAACGCCTCCTCGTCGCGAAGCAGTTCTCCGCGCTCGCCGACAAACGCGACGCTCATCGAGCGGCCGGCGTGATAGACAGCGTAGTAGTCCCCGCTGAGGACGTTCTCCGAGAGTTCGACGAAACCCGTGAACTTGCCGTCAGCGAGCGTCTCATCGACTTTTGACAACGGCGTATCTTCCGTGTAGTACTTCGCCCGGACCTCGTCGCTTCGCTCCTGCATCACGACCAGAAGCGGCAGCGCCGGTGTCGGCGCGGCGTAGGCGGTACCCTCCGCCGCCTCGAAGTCCTCGATCGAGCCGTCAAGAACGCCAATGACGGTTCCATTTAGCATACACAACGTGGCCGCTCCCGCGCGCACGACGCCCGAGAATTCCGCCTCGGCGAGTTCGTGCAGGCCGCGATAGCCCCCGGTAAACGAGCGCGTCTCCCACTGGTCGACGCGCTCGATTGCACGTGTAGTCATTGTCCAGAACAAGTCCCATGCGAGGCATATACTTTGTGCCAGCGATCGAGTTCACACGATGGGGGACAACAGGAGTCCAACACAGTGCAACGATCCAGCGATGTCCCGGACGGCATTGTCGGCTCCGATGGACCTTTGACGCTACCGCACGAGGGTTTCGTATGAGCCAACACTCCAACGTGGAGGCCCCCAGCCGGCGTGCCAGTCCGTGGCCGCTGTTCGTCGCACTCGGGTTCGCACTGTCGGAACTCGGCGTGTTCATCGGCCTCTATCCGGTCGCAGTCGGTGGCATCCTCCTCCTCGGGGCGAGTGTCGCCGGCATCCTCCGTGAGTCGGGCTACACGGCCGACCTCTGGCGACCGCTCGCTGGACTCGGCGTCGGATTCGCCGTGATCGGGGGCGCAGTCCTCGCCACGCAGGTAGGTCCGGCTGGTCTCGACGTACTCGCCCTCACGGAAGACCCGAACGGCGTCGTCGGGCGTGGGTTGTCGATCGTAGGAGCCGGCGGGATTCTGGTTGCCGTCGGGCTCACAGGCGCGCTGCTGGAGTGACTCGCCCGGGCCGTCACACCGCTGCTCAAGATTGGCTGGGACCGACCATCGTTTTCCGGTTTCAACAGCCTATTTATCTCTGTCGGCGAAGCCTTTCACATGCAACTCGGAGAGCTCGATCGCGAGACAGTTCTCGATCTGACGGTCAATGCGATACCGCTCGGCATCTTGACGTTCTTTTTCGTCGCGTTCGTCGTCGCCAGCCCGTTCGGCTGGAACAGCGTCGCCTCCGGCCTCCAGCTCGCGATCGTCGGGTCGATGATCGTCCTGCTGGGCGTACTGTCGTACTACGCCGGCCGGGCCGTCTCGCGGGCCGAGGCCGACGGCGAACCCGAGGAACCGCCGGGCGTCGTGCCCGAAACCCGCGAGTGAGTACCGTCGCGAGACTGTGAAACCAGAGACGTGAGATCGTTGCTTCGCCGCGCAGCGGCCGAAACGGCGCGGTGGTTGCGTGGACGTGGTCATGAACTGCTCCCTGAAACCGGCTCGCTTCGACAGCCGAAACCGGGAGAGAATGGTGCCTCTAACGCACCCTTTTAGTGGGAACCTCCCGGAGGGAGAACCATGGCAGGCGAACAGCTCGCATTGACGGTCTTGATGGGAATTTTGCTGGTCGGGGTTGCGGCGTTTCTCACGCGTATCGAAGACTGGCGGAGCTACGCGTCACCGACGGCCAGTGGCGGGACCGTCAGCGAGACAGGATACGGCCACCGGGAGAAGCCCGCCGGGGTGCTCCGGTGGCTCACGACAGTCGATCACAAGGACATCGGATTGCTCTACGGGCTCTTTGCACTGATTGCGCTCGCGGTCGGTGGCCTGGCCGTCATGGTCATGCGGCTCGAACTGGTCACTCCGTCTTCGAACATCGTGAGTGCGAGCTTCTACAACGCGTTGCTCACGAGCCACGGCATCACAATGTTGTTCCTCTTCGGAACGCCGATCATCGCGGCCTTCGGGAACTACTTCATCCCGCTACTGATCGGGGCTGACGACATGGCCTTCCCCCGGATCAACGCGATCGCGTTCTGGCTGTTGCCGCCGGGCGCGTTACTCATCTGGAGTGGCTTTCTCATCCCGGGGATCGCCCCCTCCCAGGCGTCCTGGACGATGTACGCGCCGCTGTCGGTCGAACAGCCCCATCTCGGGACGGACATGATGTTGCTGGGACTCCATCTGACGGGCGTCTCGGCGACGATGGGGGCGATCAACTTCATCGTCACAATCTTCACCGAACGCGGTGATGACGTCTCCTGGGCGAACTTAGACATCTTCTCCTGGACGATGCTCACCCAGTCGGGGATCATCCTCTTCGCGTTCCCGCTGCTGGGCAGCGCACTCATCATGTTGCTGCTCGATCGGAACCTCGGGACGCTGTTCTTCGCCGTCGACGGCGGGAACCCGATACTGTGGCAACATCTGTTCTGGTTCTTCGGCCATCCGGAGGTGTACATACTGGTGTTGCCACCGATGGGGCTGATAAGCTACATCATCCCGCGGTTCTCGGGTCGGAAGCTGTTCGGGTTCAAGTTCGTCGTCTACTCGACGCTGGCGATCGGCGTGCTCTCCTTCGGCGTCTGGGCCCACCACATGTTCGCGACGGGGATCGACCCGCGACTCCGGGCGAGTTTCATGGCCGTCTCCTTGGCGATCGCGATACCGAGCGCAGTCAAGACGTTCAACTGGATCACGACGATGTGGAACGGCCGCATCAGGCTAACTACCCCGATGCTGTTCTGCATCGGATTCGTGGCAAACTTCATCATCGGCGGCGTGACTGGCGTGTTCCTGGCGTCGATCCCGATCGACCTGATCCTGACGGACACTTACTACGTCGTCGGGCACTTCCATTACGTGATCATGGGGGCGATCGCCTTCGCGGTGTTCGCCGGCGTCTACTACTGGTTCCCCATTTACACTGGGCGGATGTACCAGCGCACGCTGGGCAAGTGGCACTTCTGGCTGACCATGATCGGCACGAACGTGACGTTCTTCGCCATGATCCTGCTGGGCTACGTCGGCCTGCCGCGCAGACTTGCAACCTACAACGCCATCACCGTCGGCCCGATCGACGTCATCACGCTCCTCCACCAGGCCGCCACCGTCGGCGCACTGATCCTGTTCGTGGGGCAACTCGTCTTCGTCTGGAACATTCTCCAGTCGTGGCTCGACGGCCCGAAACTCACCGACGGCGACCCGTGGGATCTCAAGGACGACGGCCTGTTCACCCGTGAGTTTGCCTGGAACGAGGATCGAATCACTGCGGACGAGACGGAAGCAGACGCCGATCTATGGGCCGACGGCGGCGAATCTGACGAGACCCAATAGCGCCACGCCCAGGGCGAAACCGCGGACAGTTCGAAGACACAGTTTTCCTGTCTGCTGACTTTGGCACACATCCGGATCGAAGCAGGATCTGCCCGGCCCGGACCGTTTCCTGAAACAGATCACCCGAGGACGAGCATGAACGCGGCGATCCCCATCATCAGCGCGATCGCGACCAGCGCCACGAGCATGAGTTCTTTTTCGGACATACCCAAAGATACCCGCCGCAGGTGAAAAGCCTAATCGCCTCCGGCACGTATCGGGGGGTGTGTCGACTTCCAGTCCGATCCGTGGCCGTCGTGTTGTCCTCGGCGTCTACCTTGGCGTCGTCGTGATCGCCGGGCTGATGGGTGCGATCCTGGGCGCAACGAGACCGGATGTCGTCGAGCCAGAGCTGTTCGGCGTCATCGCGCTCCCTGGGACAACCCTGGGAATGGCCATCTACGGCATGGTCACGATCGGCCTCGCACTCGGCGTGCTGCTGGTCGCCGTCTCGTACGTCGCTGCCCGCTTCGACTCCCACGATCCTGCAAAGAAGTGACGACCGGCCACTGGAGTGGCCGCTCCGGAAGCGTCACTATCGGCGGTGGGGTCCCCGACCGGACCACTAAAACGGCCCGCGGACCGATCAGATTTCAATGGGCGATCATCACCACCACGATCGGCGTGCGGTCGACGTCGCTGTCCTGACGATCTCGACGAGTCGATCACTCGACGGTGACGACAGCGGCGACGCGATCGTCGCCGCGATCGAAGACGCTGGTCACACTGTCACGGCACGTGATCTGGTTGGAGACGAGATCGGAGTCATCCGCGAACGCGTCGAGACCTTCGCCGACCGCGAAGACGTGGATGTGATCAGTACCACCGGCGGCACGGGCGTTACGGACGATGACGTGACCATCGAGGCACTCAGGCCGCTGTTCGAACGGGAACTGCCGGGGTTCGGCGAACGGTTCAGGGCGCGGTCAGTCGAGGAGGCGGGCCCACACGCGATGTTGACCCGTGCGACCGCCGGAATCGTCGACGACGTTCCCGTCTTTTGTCTCCCCGGGAGCGAGTCCGCGGCGGCGTTCGGGACGGCCGAACTCGTCACGCCGATGCTAGGTCATCTCGTCGGTCTGCTGTCCGAACCGGAGTAGGTCAGCAACTGCCCGAGAAGGTGCCGTAGACGACACCTACAAACGCCCCTGTCCGCAAATGTGGCTATGCAGGTCATCGGGGTGACCGGCCCGTCGAACGCGGGAAAGACGACACTTGTCGAGGCCCTCGTCGAACGGTTGAGCGAGCGCGGCACAGTCGGGACAGTCAAGCACGTCGACTGCGAACCGACGCTCGATACCGACGGGAAAGACACCGCCCGCCATCGGGCAGCCGGTGCCGACCGGACGTACGGAATCGCCGACGGATCGTGGTTTGGGACCGGCGAGTCACGGACGCTGGATGACGCACTCGAGGCCCTCTCGACCGACTGTGCGTATGCCATCGTCGAAGGATACGCGGATATTGATCTCCCGCAGATCGTACTGGGCCATGCGGATGCTGACGGGATGCTGGCGGCAGCAAGCGCCGCGGATGTCGACCTCGAAGATGCAGTCGAGGTGATCGAGTCCGTCGATCCCTACGAGACGTTGTCGTCGCTGGTTGCCGAGGTCAAACGGTCCCCGGACGCCGACCGAGCCGGTGCAATCGCGACGTTCACTGGCCGCGTCCGCCGGAAGGATAGTCCGGACGACGAACCGACGGAGTATCTCGAATTCGAGCGCTACGACGAGGTCGCGACCGACCAGATGGCGACGATCCAGGAGGAACTGCGAGCACGGGACGGTGTTTTCGACGTTCGACTCCACCACCGAACCGGCGTCGTCGAGGCGGGCGAGGATGTCGTGTACGTCGTCGTGCTCGCGGGTCACCGCAAAGAGGCGTTCAGGACCGTCGAGGACGGCATCGACCGCATCAAAGCGGAAGTTCCGCTGTTCAAGAAGGAAGTCACCGTTTCCGAGGAGTTCTGGGCCCACGAGCGATGACCGACGACCGATCAATCCGTGGCGTCGTCCTCGCTGGCGGGGAGAGTTCGCGCTTTGCGGACGGGGACAAGGCGTTCGCGACAGTCGGGAACGAACCCATCCTCGGACGCGTACTCGACGCCGTGTCGACAGCGACGGATCGCCAGCCGCTGGTGATGGTCCCCGATCGCGACCGGGGCGAATCGATCGCTGATCGGCTCGGTGGCGACGGATATCCGACGGAGAACCTCTCTTTTGCGGTCGACGACGAGCGGTTCGACGGGCCGCTGGGCGGAGTGATGGGGGCCGCCCGATCATGCGATGCCGAGTGGCTGTTCGTGACTGGCTGTGACATGCCGCTGCTCGATGTCGACGCCGTTCGGTGGATTCTGGACGCCGACTCGACGGCTGACGCACTCGTCCCCCGGACGGCCGGCGGCCGGGAGCCCTTGCACGCACGCTATCGCCGGGCCGCGATTCTCGACGCCAGCGAGGAACTCCACGCGTCCGGAGGGCTCCACGCCCTGCTCGGGGAGCTGTCGACCGTCGAGGACGTCACTATCGACAACGGCCCCTCGACGCTCGAACGGTCGCTCACGAACGTCAATACCGTCGCGGCCCTCCGGGCGATCGATGACCCCGGCACAGAAGCGCGCCAGCATTCAAACTAGGGCGGTCAGGTGGCCCGAGTGGTCGACCAGCCGAGCCTTCTTACCCCAGTGGTACTTCACAACGCCATATGACAGACATCGTCGGGAGGGATCCGGGTGAGCAGTGACCGACACGAGGCGGGCTTCAAGCGACAGACGCCCGTCACCGCGGCACGCGAACAACTGCGGTCAGTCGTCACCGGGGTCGACCGAACCGAGCAAATTGCGACCGAAGCGGCAGTCGGGCGCGTGATCGCCGAACAGGTAACGCCAGAACGGGCAGTGCCACACTACGATCGGGCCGCGATGGATGGATTCGCCGTCAACGCCGAGGAGACGGTGGGAGCGAGCGAACGCGCACCGGCACGACTCGAAAGAGCCGAGAACATGGGGCCTGGCCGAGCCGTGGGAGTGCATACGGGCAGCGAGCTACCAGAGCATGCCGACGCCGTCGTGCGCGTCGAGGATGTTACCGAACGAAATGACGGACTCGCCGTCGAGACGGCCGTCGCGCCCGGCGAGAACGTCGCGCCAACCGGTGAAGACGTCGCCGCCGACGCGACGCTGTTCGAGCCCGGTGACCGCCTTCGGCCGTCGGACCTCGGGCTTCTGAAGGCGACCGGGATCGAAGGGGTGACGGCCTACCAGCCTCCCGAGATCGCCGTCATTCCGACGGGGGAAGAAGTGGTCGAATCCGATCCCGGACCGGGCGAGATCGTCGAGACCAACGGGCTCGTCGTCATACGGTTGGTCGAACGGTGGGGCGGCGATCCGCGGTACCGAGATATCGTCACTGACGATCAACAAGCCCTCGCCGACGCGATCGAGCGCGACCTCGACGCCGACGTGATCGTCACGACCGGCGGCTCCTCGGTCGGCGAACGTGATCTCCTGCCGGAGGTCGTCGAGGATCTCGGAGACGTGGCCGTCCACGGCGTTGCGCACAAACCCGGCCATCCGGTCGGCTTTGGCAGGGTCGAGGCGACGCCGGTGCTCATGCTGCCCGGTTATCCGGTCTCCGCGCTCGTCAACGCCGTCCAGTTGCTGTATCCGGCCGTCGCGTGGGCCGGAAACCGGGAGCCCGAAGCGCCGCCGACCACAGCGGGCGAACTGACACGCAAGATCGCCAGCGAACCGGGCGTCCGCAGCTACGTTCGCGTTCGCCACGTCGCCGAGGGTGTCGAACCGATCCGGTCCGGTGGGGCCGGCGTGCTGTCGAGCGTCTCGGCGGCGGATGGGTGGGTCGTCGTCCCGGAATCACAGGAGGGAATCGAGGCCGGAGCGACGGTCAGCGTCGAGGACTGGGAGTGGTCGCCGTGACTGATCGACGGGAATTCCGTGATCTGGCTTCGGGCGAAGAACTGGCCGCGACGATCGACAGTCTCGAACTCGAAGCCGGGACGGAACGAGCCAGCCTTGAAAATGCCCGTGGGCGAGTGCTCGCCGAGCGGATCACGGCCGAAATTGACGTGCCAGGCTTCGACCGTGCAGCGATGGACGGCTACGCGGTCAAAGCCGGTGACACCGTCGACGCGGGCGAGGCGTCCCCCGTCGATCTTGAGACAGTTGGGACGCTCCATGCGGGAGAGAACCCGACAGAATCGATCGAGGCGGGCGAGGCGATCGAGATCTCGACCGGTGCGGTCCTGCCGCCGGGCGCGGACGCAGTCGTCGTGGTCGAGGCGACGAGCGAGCGCGACGGCTCGGTGGCAATCCGGGATGCGGTGACGCCCGGCGAGAACGTCATGCCGGCAGGGGCCGACGTGGCGGCCGGCCGGCGCGTCCTCGGCCCGAAAACGCGACTGACGCCCCGTGAGATCGGGCTGCTGTCGGCGATCGGCTGTGACGCAGTTACGGTTCGCAAGCCCCCGACCGTCGGCATCATCTCGACCGGTGACGAACTCGTCCGGCCCGACGATACTCTCGACAGCGCCCCCGGACAGATCCACGACGTCAACAGCTACACGATCGCCGCAGCAGTCGAAGAAGCGGGCGGGCGCTCCCGGGTGTATCCACACGTCGGCGACGACGAGGGGTCGATCGCGAATACACTCACCCAGGCAGCAAACGAGTGTGACCTCGTGCTCTCCTCGGGATCGACGAGCGCGAGTACGATGGACGTCATCTATCGGGTGATCGAGCAGCGTGGGGAGTTGCTGCTTCACGGCACAGCAGTCAAGCCGGGGAAGCCGACGATCGTCGGGCAGTTCGAGGACGCGGCGTACATCGGGCTTCCGGGGTATCCGGTGTCCGCGCTCACGATATTCCGGGTGTTCGTCGCGCCGGCGATCCGCGCGGCCGCCGGACTCCCTGAGCGCCGGACGGCGACCGTCGAGGCCGACATGGCAACTCGCGCACGCTTCGAGGAAGGACGACGGCGCTTTCTCCCGGTCGCCCTCGTCGAAGATGGGGACGGACGGACGCTCGCGTATCCCGTCGACAAGGGCAGCGGCGCGACCACCACGCTGGTCGACGCCGACGGCGTGGTCGATGTCGACGCGCAAACGGCATATCTCGATCCGGACGAGTCCGTCACTGTCGAGTTGTTCTCGGCTGACGCCGCGATCCCATCGTTGCTCGGGGCTGGCGAGGGCGATTCCCACCTCTGGGACCTACTGGATCAGCTTGACCGGCCTCGGTATCTCGCTGAGGGATCGCGAACGGGAGTCCGCCTGCTCGAAGACGGCGTCACGGATGTGGCCGTGATCGCCGGTCCCATCGAAGCCCCGGCAGAGAGCGTGGTTCTTGATTCCTGGGAGCGCGAGTGGGGGCTGGCCGTTCCCACCGGCAATCCGGACGACGTGACCGGTCTCGATGACCTGATCGACGGCGATCTCCTCGTGGCGACGGTCGATTCCCAGTGGGGACTCGCTGGGAGTTTCGACGCGGCGATCGACGAACTCGCGAATTCTCGTGATGAGGCGCAAGCCACGCTCCAGCGTTCGCTCCGGACGATCGAGACGCGATCGTTCGAGAGCCCCGCGCGGCGGGTGGTTGCCGGGGACGCCGACGCTGGGGTCACACTGGCGGAAACCGCTGCGGACCTGGACGTGACGTTCGTGTCACTCGGAACAGAGCGCGTCGAGATCGTTGCCGCGGCGGATAGGCTCGAGAAAGCCGGTGTCCGGACACTGCGCGACCGACTGGCGAGTGAGTGAATCGGCCGAACGGGACGGAACGGGATCGACCCGCCGGGGCGAGCGTCAGTCCGGATCGGGATCAAAGAGATCAGGACGGGCGTCGCCCTCGGCTTCGACGACGGCCAGGAGCCCTTTCCGGGCGACCCGCGAGAGGGCGTGATCGACGAGTTTCACCGGGCCGGGGACCTCGAAGTGCATCGTCGCGATGGTCGCCGAGCCGGGCATGACGGGCGTCGTCTGGATGTTTCGATGGGGCGGCCCCCCGATCCCACCCTGGGGATGGACTTCGTCCCAGACACACCCGATCGGGTGGAAACTCGACGTGAGGTTTGGACCACCGTTGACGAAGTACACGCGGGCGGTGTCGCCGACGTCGACGGTTACCGGGCCATACCGATTTTCCGTAATAGCGCGACTCTCACCGTTCATGAGCACGTACGTCGGCTCTTCGGCCGTCATCGCATCCATGTCGAAGTCGTGGTGGCCATCCTGGGATACGTCGCCCGTGGTATAGAGTTCGTTCTGGCCGAAGTAGAGTTCGTGATCGACCTCGGGAAGCCCGTCCTCGGGTTCGACGAGAATGAGACCGTACATCCCCGAGGCGATGTGATAGTCCAAGTTCGGGACGGCACAGTGATAGATGAATGCGCCGGGGTAGGTCGCCTTGAACTGGAAGGTCTCGGTTTCGCCGGGGGCGACCATCGACGCCTCGGCCCCGCCACCTGGCCCCCTGACCGCGTGGAGGTCGATGTTGTGGGGCATCGTGTTGTCCTCGTGGCTGGTGACCGTCATATTCACCGTGTCACCTTTGCGGACCCGGATCAGTGGCCCCGGAACCTGATTGTCGAAGGTCATGTAGGTGTAGGTGACGCCCGGTTCGACCTCGGCGACGAGTTCGCGCGTCTCGAGTTCGACGTTGACTGTCGCCGGCGAGGACCGGTCGATCGGATCAGGGACGTCGGTCGGATCGGCGGCGATACGGTCGACGTCTGTCATCTGGGGATCGTTCATGTGAGGTTCGGTGGGTGACGTATTCTCGGCAGGCTGGTCGTCGGTGTCGCTCGACGCACCACAGCCGGCGAGGGCCGCGGCGCCGCCGACTCCGAGGGCCTGGAGAACGCGCCGTCGTGTGGCGACCGGGATAGATGACATCGGTCTGTGCCTCTATCAAACGTCGTCGACGGCCATCGAAAGGAATTGAGCAGAACATGTTCGTACCGTGGGGCGTCGGATACCAGCGCGAGACCTGGTCGTGTGACACCACTGGGTACGTCAACTCCAGAACGGGAGAAGAGGCGAACAAGTTCGGGAGAGAACGAATACCGGGGAACCCACAAGGAACCCCATGGAGCAACACGCAGAGGCTCACGAGGCAACGCTCGACGCCCGAGAGATCGACGGCGAGCCTTTCGAGGCAATCATGGACGGTCTGGCAACGCTCTCAGAAGATGGATCGTTCCTGCTGATCAATAGCTTTGAACCCGAACCGCTGTACGACGTTCTTCAAGCCCGCGGATTCACCCATGAGACCGAACAGGTCGGTCCACAGAAGTACCACGTCGAGATCCGGCACGCCTGAACGTCGAGGACGCCAAGATTTTCCCCGGATCGTTCCAAGAAAAAAGCGATGGCACGGATCGAGCGACTCCGCGTATTCCCGGTCAAGGGACTCGACGGGATCGATGTCGAAACCGCTCGCGTTCTCAAAGGAGGGACGCTCGAACACGACCGGGAGTATGCACTGTTTGACGCCGACGGCGAGGTCTTCAACGGCAAGCGGACCGATCGAATCCACGAGTTGATGACCGATTTCGAGACGGCGACCGGTGTATTGACGGTCGAAACCCCTGCCGGCGACCAACGAGAGTTCGACCTCGACGTGGAGGATGATCGTCGGCAGGCGGAGTCGTGGTTCGGCGAGTTTTTCGAGGCCGACCTGACGCTACGCCGGGACGAGTCCCTGGGATTCGTCGACCGCCGGGACATGGGGCCGTCGGTCGTCTCCACGGCGACCCTAGAGGCAGTCGCGTCGTGGTTCGACGAGTTGACAGTCGAGAGTGTGCGCCGCAGACTCCGGGCCAACGTCGAAGTTTCCGGCGTGCCCGCGTTCTGGGAGGATCGCTTCGTCGGCGACGAGGCCCCCATTTTCGAGGCGGGCGGCGTCCGATTCGACGGCGTGACGCCGTGCGGGAGATGTGTCGTTCCCGAGCGCGATCCCGACACCGGCGAGCCGACCCCCGCGTTCCGCGAACGGTTCGTCGAAATGCGCGAGCAGACCTTCCCCGACTGGGCCGACGAAGACGCGTTCGATCACTATTATACGCTGATGCTCATCGCGTCGATTCCAAAGTCCGACAGGGAATCGGAGATCGCGGTCGGCGACCCGGTCAAGGTCGTCGGATGACGACCGGCGGAATATGTTCGGGGGAATCGCTTCACGGCCACATCCCAGAAGACGCCTGTATGCCAGCAACCACGCTAGATCTCAGGGACGTGCCGCCGCCGGAGCGCCATCCGAAAATTCACGACGCTTTCGAGGACTTAGAACACGGTGAAGCACTGGAAATCATCAACGACCACGAACCCAAACCGCTGTTTTATGAATTCCAGGCCGAAGTCGACGCCTTCGACGCGGACAACTACGAGGTAGCGTGTCAGGGCGAGGGCAAATTCGTCGCGACGTTGCCGAAGAAGTGACGTACCACGGGGCAGTTTTAAGCGGGCACACACCAATGTCGTCGCTGTTCCTCAGTCCGCGGTTTCCGGAGCTCCATCGGGGAGCGCACCGTCGTAGCCCTCTGGAACGTACGCACAGAGTGGATCGCTCGCCATCGGATCGCCCGTAGTCGCGAACGCTCGCGAGCGACTGCCACCACAGACGAATCGGAACTCACAGGCCCCACACTTCCCGGAGAGTTCATCAGGATCCCGCAGTCGCTCGAAGAGGTCCCCGTTGCGGTAGATGTCGACGACACTCGTCTCGCGGACGTTGCCGGCTGACTGCGGGAGGAAGCCTGACGGGAACACCTCGCCGGTGTGACTGACGAACGCGAAGCCGTTGCCGGCGGTGATTCCCGTCGACCGGTCCCCGCTTGATGAGTGACGCTGCTGCCCCATGGGCGGGCGACCACCTGCTCCATCTTGCCGTCGTTGGAGCGCGACACGTCGGTAGTGCGGCGCTTCGGTCGTCTTGATCCCGAAGTCAGCGTCTCGCTGGACCTCCGCGAGCCACGCCATGACGTCCTCAGCCCGCTCGGGCGAGATCGGATCGAGCACCGTCCCGCGGCCGATCGGGACGAGAAAGAACACCGACCACAGCACCGCGCCCAGATCAGCTACCAGATCGCGGATCGCCGGCAGGTCCTCAACCGTCTCCCCGCAGACCGTCGTGTTGACCTGCAGTGGGAGGCCCTTCTCGCGAGCGGTCCGTGCAGCGGCGATCGTCTGCTCGAAACTCCCCGCTTCCTGGCGGAACCCGTCGTGTGATTCGGCATCCGGGCCGTCCAGGCTGACTGCCATGCGCCGGAGACCAGCGCTGGCGAGCGCCTCGATGCGTTCTGACGTCAGCGAGGCCGTGCCGCTCGGCGTCAGCGTCATTCGAAGGCCCTGGTCGGTGCCGTACTCGACGAGTTCCGTCACGTCGTCCCGGTAGAGCGGATCACCCCCCGAGAGGACGACCAGCTGTTCATCGCCAAACTCGGTCGCGTCAGCGAGCAACTGCTTGCCCTCTGCCGTCGTGAGTTCGTCGGGGTGACGGCGGTCTTCGGCCTCGGCACGGCAGTGTTTGCAGGCTAGATCACACGCCTGGGTGAGCTCCCAGATGAGGACGATCGGGCGTTCACTCGGGTCGATGTCAGTGGGCCGCACGTTTCTCTCCCCCCGGTTGGCCGACCCGTGAGAGTCGATACACAGCGACGGTACGAGTGCTGTGGCGATCCATAGTACCCTGTACGCCTCGCTGTCCAAGTCGACCGTCCCGAACACGTTCGACCTGAATTGACGCTAGGGAAGCGACTCGTCCTCGAACCGACTGACGTCACTCCGTTCGACGTAGAGCGTCTCGACGCCGGGCACGTCTTCGACGGCTCGAAACACGTCGATCATCGCCTCGTGACTCTCGATCCGGTCGGGATCGACGACCAGCCACACGGCCCCCTCACCGACGAACAGCAACTCGACCGGCGTCCCCGCTCCCTCGGGAGTGAGCGTCTCGATCGATCGCCTGACTTCGGCTGAAATGGTGTCGGTTGTCATTGCTCCGTGGTGGTAACCCGTGTTCCGCAGATCGGCTCACAGCTGTGGTGATCGGTCGCGGGTTCCCGATGGATCAGTCCCGTCCGGGGCGGTTCCGCCGGGCGGTCCCGGTATCGAATCGCCCCCATCGAGTGCGTTCGCAGCGGTCTTGGCAACGATCGATTCGTCGTCCGCCCGAAGTTGTGTCAGGGCGTCTTCGGCGTCCGGATGGCCGATCCGACCGAGGAGCTCCGCGACCCACTCCCGAACGCGATCGGACTCGTCGTCAACCAGGCCGAGCAGTTCCGGCAGTACGTCCTCGCCGCGGCCCTTCCACAGCGAGATGACGGCGTTCCGCCGGACAGCGTGGTGCTCATCATCAAGTGCGTCGACGATCCGGTCGGCGTGGCCCTCCCGATCCAGATGATCGAGCGCGACGATCGCCTCCGCTCGAACCCAGGGATCCGGATCCTCCGTTGCCGACCTTACAGCTTCCGGCATCGACTCGGCCAGTTCGCCAAGCGCTTCGACGGCGAACTGACGGACAGTGGCTTCGGGATCGTCCCTCGTGCGATCGGCGAGCGCATCGATCGCCGCCTCGCCCGGATCGCGCCCGGCAAGCGCCAGAGCCGCCCGCTGGCGCTCGGTCGCCGCGTCGGCGTCGAGACGGTCGAGCAGCGCGCACTCGCTCTCGTCGGCCACGGGATCGGTGTCTGCCGCCGCGAAGTCGGCCTCGCTGGCCTGCCCCAACGTCACGTCCGCCCTGCTGGTGGTCACTTCGGGATGGTTGCCCTCCCTCTCGGCCAGATCGTCGGCCTGCGGTGACCGGTGATCGCCGTCGCGCTCAGGCATCGCCGGCACCTCCGGTCGTCGTCTCGACGAGCAAGACGACAGCGAGAACGAACGCCAGCGCACGGGGAAGCGTCGCTGGAATCCCGGCGAACAACAGGAGCCCCGCACCCAGGGCAGCGGCGTGTTGGTGCGTTCGCAACGCGGCACTCGCTGTCGTCGTCAGTCCACCGACGGCGAGTGCCATCAGCGGGAGTGAAGCGCCGACGATCCCACCGGCGACGAGGCCGGTCGCACCGAGCACGAACGGTCCAATCAGGCCCACGGCGACCAGCAACCCGGTACCGAGGGCACCCACGAGATAGTCCGCCCGGTCGCGCACGAGAAAGATCGGCGTGCCGGCGACGCCGATGAGCGTCAACTGGGTTCCCAGCGAACGCGTCGCGGCAGACGCGAACCCGAACGTCCCGGCTAGCGATACTGCGAGTCCACTGATCAGAAGGCCGCCGACCACGACCGGGCCGATACGAATGGGCTCGTTGAACAACCGACCGCCTGTCGCGAGAGCCGTTCCCGCCATGATCGCCACGATGGTAGGAAGATACGCCGGCCGTGCGATCGTCCCGGCCACGCCGAAGACGCCGACGAACGCCAATCCGACTGTCTCGTAGCTCTCTCCGTGACTGATCGCGACCGCGAGCAGCGATCCGGCGCAAGCAAGCGCCGTGAGCGGGACGAGCAACTTCTGGAAGGCAACCAGATCGATCGGACTGCCAGACCGTGCATTGATCGCCAATCGGCTGACGAAAAGCGCGGCCGCCACGAGAACGGCCGGCACCGCAAGCACCGTGCGATCCATCTCGCCGACACCACGTGCAGTCGTCGGGATGCGGGCTAACTCGTCGGCCACGACACGTCCGCTCATCACCAGTTCACCTCGCGTTCATCCGCCGACGGAACAGCGCCGAGACGGTCCGTGAGGTCCGCGTGGTCGGCCGCGACGACGCGCTCCAGGAGCGTCGCCAATTCGGTATAGACCCCGGCGGTGTCCAACTCGACCAGTTCCTCACGTAGCGACGACGTAAAGACGGTCAAATGCCGATCCAGGAGATCCCGGCGGGCGGCCGCGGCGTCGTCCTCGCCGAGCGCCTCCCGGCGGGCGAGGTAGCCGGCGAACTCCAGTTGCAGACCGAGGTTGTCGTGGTGATCGCGTTCGTCCGTATCGACCGAGAGATCGTAGTATTCGTATGCCCGTGCCAGGTCAACGTTGATCGTCTCCCAGGTCGCATCGTCCCGATGACTCGACTCGTACAGCGAGACTGCCGGCCCTTCTTTCTCGACTGACCCGTCCGTCCGGTCGGTGGTCGCAGTCATCCCGAGGGCGAACACGTGATTGTAGCGTGCGCTGAGATCCTGATAGTCCTCCGCTGGGGAGAGGTCCGGCACGGTGACGTCCAATCGTGTTTGGGTGATAGCGTCCCGTATCCCGCTACCGATTCGGCCCGCACCCAGTGCGGCATGGAACGCTTCCGTCGGATGCGCGAAGGCCCGAGCCAGCGTCTGATAGAGAACGCCACGGGCGGCGGGATCAGTTGCAACGTCTCCCGCCTTGAGCTGGGCGTCACGCTGGTCCGTCCCGCCGGTATCTGTCGCGGTCATCCTGACTCGCCCTCCTGACGGGCCTGCCGGACGCTGAGTGCCGTGACCGCAATCACGAGTGCGATCGCGCCGGCGGCGACGGCCCAGAGGATCGTCTGGAACGGCGCGCCGCCGTCCTCGGGCCCGAACGGGAAGTAGTACCACTCGCTGACAGCCTTCTGTCCGGCCCGTTCGCTGTTCTGTCCGTCCCAGACCCCGAGGGCGACGCTGATATCGGCATCAGCAGCCAGCTGCGTTCGGTTCTGGACGGTCGCGTTCAAATCGCGGGCGAACACGACGCTCCATCCCTCCCCGTCCCCGACTGTGCTTCGGGTCGCAGCAGTGCTCATCTCGGGCTGCTCGAAAACTGTCGTCGTCCCGGGCCCGCCGGCAAGCAGTTCCTGGGAGTTGCCCGCGGCCGACCACTGCCAGACATTCACCAGGTTGCTCGCGCTGCCCATCGCGATCGCGGGCTGAGTCGTCGCGTTGACGGGGAACTGGATCGCCGCCATGTCGGCGAACGCGCGTGGCGTGCCTGCCGATCGATCGGCGCTCCGATCGGCCCATCGCAGCCTGACGAACAACTGCTCGGCCGTTGTGGCCGCCGCCACTTCGACTTCCCGAACTGTCGTGTCGTCGGCGTTCGGGACGCCACTGGGTGCACTCGCCAGCGGGATCGTCGCCGCCGGGACGTCACTCCAGCCCTCGGCACCGGGATCGGAAAGCGACTGATCGACGTTCTCGACGGGGATCTCCCGGGCTGGCCGTGCATCGGCGATCAGCGGCGCGAGCGCGGCGCTCGCGACGAGCAACCCGGCGAGCAGGCCGGCGACCAGTAGCGGACGCTTGCCGTGGGTGATGTCAGTCATCGTCAAACGCCGGGAAGCGGAGCTTCCCGAGCTCGACGATGGTTCGCTTCGCTCACGCATCGTCGAACACCTCTAGGCGGTACTGCTGGGCGGGATTCTTGTCCTGAAGGATCTCCATCAGTTCGCTGTGACCGCCGCGTTCGACCTTCGCGCGTTCACGTTCGATCGTGTCCAGCGCATCGTTGACCTGCTCGCCGAACAGCTCTTCGAGGTACGATCGCGGGATCCGATCCACGTCGACGGTCTCGCCGTCCTCGCTATGCTGGGACGGGGCGAACGGCGGGATGTAGTAGACGTTCGGCGTCGTCTGGTACTCCGGATGCAGGGGCAGGGCGACCTCGTATTGCTCGACGAGCTTGTAGATCGGGCCGTCCCGGTCGTCGAGATAGCCCACCAGACGGAGTTGCGTGGTACACTGATCCGCGCAGGCCGGCGGGTGGACCTCGTCGTCGGGGCCTTCGCCCTCAATTCGCGGGTAACAGAAGACGCACTTCTCGGAGCGCTTCGTGACGGCGTTGTAGTAGACCTTCTTGTAGGGACAGCCCTCGACGCAGTAGCGGTAGCCCCGACAGCGCTCCTGATCGACGAGAACGATGCCGTCTTCCTCACGCTTGTAAATGGCCTTGCGGGGGCAGGCCTCCACACAGGAGGGGTGGGTGCAGTGGTTGCAGATCCGGGGCATGTAGAAGTAGTAGTTGTTGGGGTGCTCGCCGGCACCCTGGTCCTCGTCCCAGTTGGGCCCCCACTCGGGATCGACGTTCTCGGGTTCGAGGGCCTTGTCTTCGCCCTCCTTGAGGATGCCCTCGTGATCGAATTCCCAGTTCTCGCCGTAATCCTGCTGGGAGGGAATCTCCCCGACGGAGCGCTGGTTGTGCTCCGCGGACTCCCAGCCGCCGCCTTTCTCCTCCCAGTCGCGGGGATAGCCCGATCCGGGGCGGGTCTCGACGTTGTTCCAGTACATGTACTCGGTGCCCTCCCGCTCGGTCCAGAGTGTCTCGCAGGCGACCGTACAGGTCTGACACCCGATACACTTGTTGAGGTCCATCACCATCGCGACCTGGTGGTCGACACCCTCCGCGATGTCGACATCGTCGTGGGCCATCAGTCGTCACCCCCTTCTTTCGGCCTAATATCACAGCGGACGTCGCTGTTGACCCCGGTCGGGCCCCAGAAGTTCGGGAAGAAATGGAGGTGCTCGCCCGAGTCTTCGGGGTACTGGACGAGCTGGGTGGGTTTCATGTACATCGGGATCAGCGAGTTGAAGTTGTTCCGGCTGGGGTACTGGTAGCGCTCCCAGGCGAAGTAATGCCGGACGGTCCCGGGTTCGCTGGCCGGGTAGAGCTTGGCGTTGGCCTCGATCGTCGCCAGGTCGTTGTAGATCTCGACCGTGTCGCCGTCCTCGATCCCGCGGTGCTTTGCGTCCTCGGGGTGAATGAAGACCACCGGCTCACCCCGGTTCAACTGCAACATTTTTTCGCTGTCGCGCCACGTCGAGTGGATCGACCACCGACCGTGGGGCGTGTTGTACCGCAGGGGGTACTCGCTCTGATCGTTGGTCTCGACCGGGCGCTTGTGCGTCGGGAGTTGCTCGTCGACATCGAGGAACCAGTCGTGATCGATGTAGTACTGCTGGCGACCCGTCAGGGTTGGCCAGGGCTCCTTGTCCTGGACGAAGTCCTTCCAGGGCGCGTAGGCCGTGCCGTCCTCGATGTCGGAGGTCCAGTGGTCGCCCGCGGCCTCGAAGCGCTGGGGCTGGTCGACGGTGTCGGCGAAGGTGATCTCGCCGCCGTCGTCCGGATTGGTCTCCGTGGAGTGTTCGAGGATGGCCTCGCAGGCCGCCCGGTCCTCTTCCAGGGCACCGTCTTCGTCGCTCACCCAGTCCCGGACGTAGTCGTCGTGGACCGACTGGAGGTCGATCTGGCGGTCGAACTTCCGGTCGTCGATCGGGTCGATGTCCCGATCGCGGGCGATTTCCTGGATCTTCGCCGCGAGTTCCCGGAAGATCTGCCAGTCGGACTTGGACTCACCCAGCGGTTCGACCGCGGGCGTAAACGGATGCACGTAGGTGTGCATGTCCGTCATGTTGAGGTCGTGTTTCTCGTAGTGGCTCGCGGCCGGCAGGACGATGTCGGCGTACAGCGCTGTCGAGTCCAGCCGGAAGTTGATGTCCACGACGAGGTCGAGTTTGTCCCAGAGGACCTCCTCGACGGCGACGTTGCCCTTCGCCTGGTTGAAGAAGTTGCCCCGCCAGACGAACATCGTCGAGGGATCGGGTCGGGTGCCGTCCCCGCGCTCCTCGGGGTAGACGGGCATCCAGTCCTTCTCGACGGCCTCCTCGATCTTCCGGCGGGTCTCCGCGTCGGTGTTCTCCAGGATGCCCGCGTGGTAGTAGGTCCACAACGTCGTCGGGACGCCCCGGACGGAACCGGTCGGGAACGAGAGGGTCTTCCAGCCGTTGAACGTCCAGATCTTCTCCTGGCCGACGTAGTGGTCGACGCCGGTGCCGTTCCGCCCGATGTGGCCCGTCAACGTGACGAGCAACTGGATCGCACGGTTGCCCAGGTCGTTGTGATACCAGTCGTTGACGCCCTTGCCGTGGATGATCTTCCCGCGGTCGACGTCGGCGAACTCCCGGGCGATCTTCTGGTGAGTCTCCTTCCCGACGCCGGTCTCGTCGGCGACGTACTCGGGCGTGTAGTTGGCCAGTTCCTCCCGGAGGTTGTTCCAGACCGACGTGACGGCCACCTCGCCGTCGGTCGTCCCGACGGTGTCCTCGACGGCCAGTTGCGGGTCGAAATCGAGTTCGATCGACAAGGAGTCGTCGTACTTGGCCTCGCGTTCACCGAGCGACCCCGGCGCAGCACGCAGGTTGCCCTCCCCGTCCTGCATGACCATGACCTTCTCGGGTTCGTCGGCTGCAACCGAGAGGCCGGGGACCTCGCTCGCCCGGAGGAACTTGCCCGTATCGTTCCGAACGAGCAGTGGCATGTCGGACTGTTCCTTGAGGTGTGCCTCGTCGTAGAGCTCCTCCTCGACGATGGTGCGGGCCATCCCAAGCGCCAGCGCGGTGTCGGTACCGGGATCAGGCGCGATCCACTCGTCGGTGTGGATGGCGGTCTGGGAGTAATCGGAGAAGACGCCGACCCGCTTTGCGCCCT
Organism: Halorhabdus utahensis DSM 12940; assembly: GCF_000023945.1. NCBI lineage: Archaea > Methanobacteriati > Methanobacteriota > Halobacteria > Halobacteriales > Haloarculaceae > Halorhabdus > Halorhabdus utahensis. The sequence continues at coordinate 24,757 of NC_013158.1, read as the reverse complement.
CGTAGCCCGCGTCGAGGAAGTACTTCGCGTCGGGGATGCGCGTGACGTTGATGTTTGACCCCCACGCGATGATGTACTCGGCGTTGTGCCAGTCGGCGCTCTCGGCGTTGTCGGTCTGATGGCCCCAGGTGATCGGCTGGCCCGGCGGGAGGTCCGAATACCAGTCGTAGAAGGAGTGAGAGACGCCGCCGAGCAGGTTGACCAGCCGCGTCCCCGAGGCGAAGCTCACGGGACTCATCGCGGGGATCGGCGTGAACCCGGAAATCGCGTCGTAGCGGCCGTTCTGGATCTCCTCGATGACGTGCTCGGCGATCTCGGTCAGCGCCTCGTCCCAGGAGATGCGCTCCCACTCGCCGGCCCCGCGCTCGCCGGTGCGACGCATCGGGTACTGGACACGCTGTTCGGCGTCGACGTAGTCGTTGTAACAGGCCCCCTTCTGGCAGCCCCGGGGGTTGGGATCGGGGAGACTCTCGTCGAAGGTCGGGTAGTCGTTGGCCTGTTGTTCGCGCCAGACCTGGCCGTTCTTGACGTAGACGTCCCACGAACAGGAGCCGGTGCAGTTGACCGAGTGCGTCGACCGGGCGACCGAATCCCAGTCCCACTCCTCACGGTAGAAGTCCTCCCAGTCGCGGTAGGGATAATTGCCGATCGGATCGTCGACGGTTTCGAGCCCGTCGAGGGCGCGATCGGCGACGGTCAGGCCGGTCGCGCCGACCACGCCGGCCGCGCCGGCACCCAGCAGGAAGTCGCGACGTGAGACGCCGTCTGTACTGTCGTCGGATTGGGTTGGATCACTCATGAGTTATCGATAAAGACGGTTGTAGTTGCGAACGTGGCTCCGATGACGACGAGCGTGACTCCGGCGGCAGTCGTCGGTCCCACTTCCAGGGCCCCAGCGACCAGCGCCAGCCCGCCGAGTTTACTCGCCGTATCCAGGCGTCGGTACGTCCGTCCGGACAGTGCCGACCGGTGCTCACTCATCGTCGGTCACCTCCGGTGGCTCAGTCCTGTCGTCCCCGTCCGGTTGCGCCGCGGTATCGGCCGTCGTCCGCTCGCGGCTGATCGCCCGATGGACGACCCCGAAGGCCGCGATCGGACCGACAATCATCGCGAGCAACAGTGGCAGATTGACGGCCCCGGTCGTCGTCCCCAGCGCCTCGGCCAGCAGGTTGTTCATGCCGGCGATCGAGGCGATCATGACGAAGACGACGCCGGCGACGCCGACCCCGGTCTGGACTGGGCGCTCGAAGGGATCGGCCGTGAAGTGGACGCTATCCCGTCGTCGGTCGATAAAGGGCCAGGCGAAGACGGCCAGGAAGACCAGCGACGGCAGGGCGACCCCACCGAGGAACTCGGCGCTGATCTCGATCGGCCCGAGGTGAAAGCCCAGCGACGACGGAAGGACTTTCAGGAACCCATACAGCCACATGAAAAACCAGTCGGGCATGATTAGCGCGGGCGTGCCCGCAGGGTTGTTCGGGCCGTACTCGGCGATGTTGTGGACGGGCAGGAACCCTGCCAGCGCCGACAGCGTCGCCAGCGTGAGGAAGAAGACGACGGCGCTGACTGCCGTCTGGTTGGGGAACGCCGGCAGCCCGACGACGACGCTGTCGTCCTCACGATCGACGGTCTCGCGGTTGCGGTCGGCGGCGGCTTCGGCGGTTCCCGAATCGACCGGTTTGACGTCGTCCTCCCGCTGTGCCTCCGTGTGTTTCTGTCGGACGAGCAGTCCCATGTGGAGCGCCAGGCCACCGGCGATCAGGATGGGGATGACAAAGACGTGCAGGAAATAGAGGCGGGGGATGGTCGCGCTGGAAGGGAAGTCCCCGCCGAAGACGATGGCGGCGATCGGGTCGCCGAGGATCGGGATCGAGCCGGCGATGTTGTAGCCGATCCCGGTCGCCGTCGAGGCGAACTCGTCGAAGGGCAGCGCGTAGCCGGTGTATGCCGCACCCATCGCGAGGATCGCGAGCGTCGTCCCGACGACCCAGTTGATCTCACGCGGGTTGCGGTAGGCCCCGTGGAAGAACACCCGCAGCATATGCAGGCCGATCGAGGCGACGAACAGGTGGGCCGCCCAGTGGTGGAACCGGCGGATGAACATGCCGAAGGGCACGTCGTAGGTCAGCTGGAGAACGCTTCCGAACGCCGCCGGCAAGGACTCGCCCTGAAACTGGGCGACACTGCCCTCGTAGGTCATCTCCGTGGTCGAGGGCTCATAGAAGAACCCGAGGAAGATGCCGGTGAGGACGAGCATGACGAACGAGAACAGCGCAACCTCACCGAGCAGGAACGAGTCCTCCGCCGGGAAGGCCTTCCCCATGAACTGCTCGGCCTCGTCCAGATCGAGACGATCGTCGAACCACGCGTAGACGCGCTGACTTCGCGACATCACTCACCCCCCGCGCCGACGTGGCCGTCGAAGTCGCCCGTCGCGATCAGATGGCCCTCACTCGCGAGCGTGATCGGGAGTTGTGGAAGCGGCCGGGGCGGGGGCCCGCCCGTGACGGCGGCGCCGTTCGTGGGGTCGAACTTCCCGTAGTGACACGGACAGACGAGCGTCTCCCCCTCCCGGTCGGACACCGTACAGCCCGCGTGCGTACAGATCTTCGAATACGCGGCGTAGCCATCGACGGTGTAGGCGAGTTCGGTCCCACCACCGTACTCCGTCTCGGGAAAGCGAACGAGCAGCGTCGGCGCGTCCCCGATGCCCGGTCGGGGCTCGGGGAACACCGTCAGTTGCTCGCCCTCCTCGAGGCGATCCGGCGTGATCCGGTTGCCCTCGCCGTCGACCAGCGGGATGCTCTCGCCGTAGATCGGCCCCGTATAGGTACGCTGAAAGACCTGCTGAAGGCCGGCAAGCGGTGCAGCGAGGCTGGCCAGGCCGGTGAGTCCGCCCGCAGTCGCCAGGAGCTTGGCGATGTCACGCCGCTGGAGTTCGGCCCGGTCGTCATCGAAGAGGCTGGGTCGGACGGGACCGGAGGCCTCACCGTCGTGGTCGCAGGGGCACTCGTCACTCACCGTGACCCCTCCGTTCAGCCACCGCAACGTGGGGCATGAACCAGGCGTAATAGGCAACCGTAAGCGTGGCCAGCGACAGGAACAGCCCGGTCGCGTACAGTCCGAAGTACTGGGTGCGCGCCAGGGTGAGATACTCGCCAGTGAACAACGCGGCACAGACGATCGAAAGTATCGTCAGGCCGGCCATCGCAACCAGCCCCTCGATCGAATCAGGCGCGTCCTCGTAGGCGACAATCCATCGGTCTTCGGTCTCCAGCCAGGGGAGCATCCCGTCCGAGGCCGATGGGGAATCACCCGGATCGGACCGTCGCACTGCCCGATTCATGAACCGATGGGCACCGGCCAGGACACCGACGAGGGCAAACAGCGCGATCCAGACGATCACCCCGACCTGGCTCGGCGAAAGTTTGTTCGGCGTATCGATCAGACTCTCCAGCGGGTGCATCTCGGAGACGCTCTGATCGATCGCGATCTCTTCTGCGGGCGGCTCGCCGTGTAACGCCACGAACCACATTGGCAGCAAAACGGCGAGCACGACGATGGCGATAACGAGTGTGGACCGTCTCATAGTGATCACTGTGTACTGACGCGTCCCACGGCCGACCACCGGGGTTGGCCGGGTGAAGACGCCGGTCCCCTAGATAATGATGGGCACTCTCCAAAGAGCTAGAACCTCAACGCTGAGGGGTTTTATGTTGAAAGTTTGTAAAATATATTCGGGACGACCTTTAAGTCTCTCTGCGGGAGCAGAGCCGAACCAGTTCGGCCCAAACAGGTTACCGATCCACCGCCCGTATGTACACCAATGGAGGGTATTCGGGCGAAACTCGTCATCGAGGAACCACCCCAGTGTGACGTCGCGGCTGTGTCCCGGGACTGTGGACCAGTGGCATCGGTGTCACGGAGCGCCGTCCCGGACGAGGATGGGCGGGTCCACGACGAGTTCACTGTCCGCGAGGGCGATTGTCCGGACACGCTGGGTGACGCCACAGCGATCTTTCAGGATGATCGCCGGACGATCTATCGGCTGGCGCGATCCCGTGGCCAGGGCTGTGCTTGTGAATGTATCGAGCGAGAAGGCTGTACCGTTCGAGACGTACAGGTCGTCGACGGAACGCTGTTCGTGACCGTCCTTGCCGCCGATCTCGATGGCATCAGAGCCATTGTCTCAACACTTCGAGAATCCCGTGATGGCGTCCAGGTAGGAACACTCGTCCGAGCCCCGCCGGAGAGCGAATCGGGGCCGCTGTGGGTCACTGATCCTGGCGAATTGACGGCCCGCCAACGGGAAGTCTTAGAGACTGCATACGAAATGGGTTACTTCGAATATCCACGGAACGCCACTGCTGAAGCGGTCGCAACGGAACTTGACGTCGCGACGCCGACGTTCACCGAACATCTGGCGGCCGCCCAGCGCAATCTCCTGGAAGGGTTCCTGGACGGGTCAGATAACCAGTCCGACACGACCATCCAATCAAGTCACGGACAATAACCACGCGACACTGCGATACTTAATGCTCAAGTGATGTAACCTGCTTTTGGATGTCGTCACCAGTCGCCTCCATTGTTTCCGCACAGCGGTCGACACCGAACAACGTCGCTACGTCCCCTGCGAGTGTCTGGTCGTCACGTTCGGCGGCCACCTCGAGTGCGGCCAGCGGCCCCGCGAGAAGCCGGCCGGTTAATTGCTCACTGAGCGCTTCCAGTTCTTCGTGATAGCGTCCGTCGAGTTTTGCGGTCGCGACGGCAACTTCTCGGCGTTTCGTCTGCTCGGCACGATTACGAACCCGGCGGGCAATCACGTCCGGATCGACCGCTGTATCATCTCCCGTCGCTCCCGACATGGACGAAGCCACGGGACTCATCGTGAAAGACCTTGCAGCGAACATCTTCGCCACATCGTGGACTGTCGCCTCGGACAGGGGCAGTTCTCGACGCGCTGGTGGCCCCACAAAGAATCTGCCATCCTGGCGCAGCGATCAATCCCAATGCTGGTTACTCTGACTCACTTGCTTGTTGGACTGTCTTTTCGACAACGGTTGCGTCTCGGATCGCCGTCTCAGGATAGGATCCGTCGTCGTCCTTTTCAGCGGCCTTGACCATATCCCAGACGACGTTCAGACCCGTGGTGACGCCCTCTAGGGCCTCCATCTCACACCCAGTCTGCCCGATCGTCTCGACAGTTACCCGGAGTTGTACCGCGTCCTCGCCGACAGTGAAGTCCGTTGTCACGTTCGTGATCGGAATCTGGTGGCACAGCGGGATTGTCTCCCAGGTGTGTTTGACGGCCTGGATCGCCCCGACGCGTGCGGTCGCGAGAACGTTTCCCTTTCCGATCTCGTCTTCGCGGATCGCCTCGATGGTCGAGTCACTGAGCTCAATCGCTCCCGTGGCGACCGCCCGACGCTTCGACGCCGGCTTGTCACTGATGTCCACCATATCAGCCGCGCCATCATCGACGTGCGTAAACTCCTCTCCCATGGGCGATCGGTCGGTCCTCGGCAAGTTGTAGGTTCCGGGATCGCCCGTGGGCCCGACCGGACGAAACCAAAGCGATCAGCCGCCGCTCAACGGGGGTAACAACGCAAGTTCGTCACCGTCAGCCAGCTCACGATCAGATGCCAGGGGCTCATCGATACGAACGCCATTGTGAACGACGCTGATGTGCGCCCGGAGTTCGTTCCCGTCAAGCGCGTCCGTTTCGAGTGTGGGATACTCCTCAAGGAGTTCCTCGAGCGCGTCAGCGACTGTCCCGTCCGTCCCAACTGCAACCTGCACCTCCGCCTGCCCGGCGGCCTCCCGAAGCGTCGCGAACAACTTCCAGGAAACGTCCATACGAATCGAATGAGCAGCGACAGAAAAGAACGTTCCGGGCGGGATCCTCTGTATCACATTCCGTCAAATGCGTTGATTCTCGACGCTTTCTCGGGAAGATGCAACGAGAGATCGCGCGTAATCGTCCAGTATATCGATGGGCTGGTCAGCACGAAGTGTGGCCTCCTCACGCAGATCGGACGCCGACCCGCTGGCTGTAGCAGATTGCCAGTCCATCCGATGGCTCGACCCTGTCGCGTGCGTTTATATTCGAGTGGGCAGCCATCCCCTGCATGTCAGACACTGCCGCCGGATCGTCGGCCACGGAACTCGCCCGGAAGCTGGGGCTCGAAACCCTGCTGGAGGTGCTACAGCAGAAGCGTTCGGACGCGTGTGACTGTGTGCCGGAAGAAGCTGGCAATCAGTTACGTCTCGACGCAAGCGAGTGTGACGGTGATCTCGAGGCGTCGCCGGACTGTCGAGAAACCGTCGTGCGTAATCTCGTTGCCGGTCCGGCTGATGAAATCCTGGTCCAGTCGAACGGTTGTCGGCACCGCTATCGAAACAACGCAGCCGCCCTCCTGTCGGCTGCGGGCCGGTTTATCAACCTCCTCGGGGATCGAGAGCGGGCCATCGAACAGCGGGTTGTAACAGAGCCCCTCGCGGTGGCTTCGGAACTCCGTGAACGAGTCGATCCGATCGCGGACGTCGGCGTCGAATCCGGACTGCTCGAAACAGCGGCGCAGATCGACAGCGTGAGCGAGGTACTCACGCCCGAGATCGGCCTCACAATCGGCCACTATTTCGTCGACCAATCCGTCGATGATGACTCCCGACTCCAGCAAGTCATCGACCTCGACACCGGCACTGAGGCCCGGATCTACGCGCGTTCGGACGCGATTCCGCGGTACGCACTCGATATGGCCGAACTCAGGCTGTCCGAACCGGAGCGGGAAAGACTGCTGGATGGATACGATCGGATTGCAAACGGCGATATCACGGGCGAAAGAGCTTCAACACACGCGATCCAGGCAGCGAGCGACGGTAGCGTGGATCCGCTGTTGACGTCGATCCTTCGGAAGCACACCCAGGGGTATGGCATTCTCGAGGACCTCTTTGCCGACCCCCAGATAACTGACGTATACGTTACCGCACCGGTCTCACGGAATCCGCTCAGAATTCTCAGAGATGGCGAATCGATGTCCACAAATGTATTTTTGAGTGCCGACGGTGCGGCCGCCCTCGCGTCACGGATCAGGCGAACGAGTGGCCGGGCGTTCTCGCGTGCAACGCCGACCGTGGATGCGAAAGCGACCCTAGATAGTGAGACTGACGTCCGGGTGGCCGGGGTGACCAAACCAGTCTCCGACGGGATCGCGTTCGCGTTCAGACAGCAGGCCAGCGACCGGTTCACGCTGCCGAAACTTGTCCAGAACGGGACAGTCACTCCGGACGTGGCCGGGTTCCTGTCAGTGGCAGTCGAGGGCAACGCTGCAACGCTCATCGCCGGCACGCGCGGGGCTGGAAAGACGACACTCCTTGGCACATTGCTGTATGAACTCACAGCAGACACGCGAACTGTCGTGATCGAGGATACGCCGGAGTTGCCGGTCGAATCGTTGCAGTCTGTCGGACGGGACGTCCAGGCACTCCGAACCGGCACCAGTCACGGGCCGGAGGTGACGCCCTCGGGGGCACTCCGAACGGCGCTTCGACTCGGTGATGGTGCCCTCGTCGTCGGCGAGATCCGTGGTGAAGAGGCCCAGGTACTGTACGAAGCCATGCGGATCGGCGCGAACGCCAACGCCGTCCTCGGCACGATCCACGGCGACGGGGCGACGGACGTCTACGAGCGCGTAGTTTCAGATCTCGGTGTGGATCCGTCGTCGTTCGCCGTGACCGATCTGGTGGTCACGATCCAATCTTTGCCGACGCCGCAGGGCCGTGATCGCCGAGTGTCACGCATCGAGGAGGTAGTCTACGACGGAAGTGACGTTCGGTTCGAGCCGCTCTACGAGAGCGACGGCACCGCCGCACGACCGACCGGCCGGATCGACCAGGGAGAGAGTCGGTTCATCCATCAGTTATCCGATCCCGGCGAAGCCTACGCCGACATCCGGGAATCGATGGCCGAGCGAGCCGACCGTCTCGGACGGCTCGCGAGGGACGGCCGAACTGATCCGACGGAGGTCGCCGGCGCGTACGCCGGACGGATCCGAGCTGACTGATGTCGATTGGATCGACGATCCTGGGTGGGCTTGCTCGGTTGTATCCGTTCGAGGTCGAGGCAAGTGACGCCCTCGCAGATTCAGTGACGTTTCTCGATGTGAGTTACGAGCCCGAAACCTACGTCAGCGCCGGTTTCGGTGGCGGGATCGTCGGTGGGTTCCTCCCGGTCATGCTCACAGCGTGGCTACCATGGTACGTCGTTGTCGTCACCTCGCTGAGTTGCTCGCTGGCGTCCATCCACGGGATTCAGTCACTCCCGCACGTGCAGGCGGCGTTCAAGCGAACCGAAGCGCTCGGCGACGCACCGAACTTGATCGGGCGAGCAGTCCTGCGAATGCAGATCGAGCCCGCGACCGAATCAGCCGTCAGATTCGCCGCCGATACCGGATCGAGTTCACTCGCGGCGAATCTGTCGACGCACATCGATGCTGCCGTCGGCACACCACGAACCGGGCTGTTGTCCTTCGCCGAGGAATGGTCCGACCGGTTTCCGGCGATGCAGCGGTCAGCGTACTTGCTTGCGAGTGCACAGCAGGCACCAGCCGGTGAACGTGCCCGAACGCTGGATCGATCGCTTGGGGCCGTTCTCGATGGAACGCGAGATCGGATGGCCGAGTTCACGAACGCCATTCGCGGGCCGACGACGATCCTGTACGCGTTTGGGGTGATGATCCCGCTGGCGCTTGTCGCGCTTCTCCCGGCGCTTGGGTTCGTTGGCTACGAGATCAGTATCTGGTATCTCGTCGTCGGGTACGACATCGTCTTGCCGATCACACTGACCGGGGCGTGCCTCTGGTTGCTCGTCCGTCGACCGATCGCGTTTCCCCCACCGAAGGTGACCCGGTCCCATCCGGACGTCCCATCGCGGTTTCTTCCCACGCTGCTGTGGGGGGCTATCGGCGTCCTCGCGGGGTTTTCACTCGTGAACGTCCTGGGAGTCGCGCATCTGGCACCGGTGGCCTCGGCTGGACTTGGCACTGGTGCCATGTTGATTGCGTACGTCCGCCCGATCCTCCACGTTCGAACGTACATCCGTGACGTCGAGTCGAATCTCACCGACGCGCTGTACCTCACCGGGCGACTTGTCGACGACGGGAAATCCGTCGAAACGGCGATCCAGCGGGCTGGCGATCAGGTTCCGGCCGCGACCGGGGAATTGCTCGAACAAGCAGCCGGACTTCAGCGCCGGCTGCACCTGAGCGTGCACGACGCGTTCCTCGGGGAGTACGGTGTTGTCAGCGACGTTCCAAGTCCACGAGTCCGAGCCACGGTCGAGTTACTCGCGATCGCAGCCGAACAGGGCGCACCGGCCGGACGCGCGATCGTCTCGATGGCCGACCACCTCGACGAACTCCGGGACGTCGAGGCACGGACGAGACGACAGCTCTCGACGATCACCGAAACGATCGACCACACGGCAACCTTCTTCGGCCCGATGGTTGCGGGGGCAACTGTCGGGCTCGCCGGAGGTCTGTCCGGCGATGGGACGACAGCGATCGAGGGCGCAACGACGTTACCGACCGACCAGCTCGGACTCGTGATCGGGGCGTACGTCGTCTCGCTGTCGTTCATCCTGGTACCGCTCTCGGTCGCGCTCGAGGACGGACTCGACAGACCACTCATCGGCTATCGGATCGGTCGGTCACTGGTCGGAGCCGTCACGATCTACGTGCTCACCGTGGTCGCCGTCGGCCTGACGTTCTGAGTGTCTGCGTCTCTGACTTTAAGTACGATACCCGGGCCAGGGGGTGTATGCGCACATGCGAACGGATCCATTGACGCCTCGGGGACAGACCGAACCGCTAGCTGCACTCGCGGCGATCGCACTCGTCTGTACCGCCATCACCCTCTATACCGGACTGTACGGCGAGGTTCTCGACGGGGTCGGCCAGGACCGAGCACTCGGCGACGTTACCGCGGAACGAGTCTGGGAGGCGATCGGTACGAACGGCATCTACGACAGTGGCGATGATCTCCCGTCCCTGATCGATGCCTCGACGATCCCGCACGGCGCGAGTGTGCAGGTTACTGTGACGTACGTCGGTGACACGGGGCGAATTGTACCAGCCGGTGCAGTGACCGTCGACGCCCAGGGGGACGTGGTCGGGACGGAGCCGCCGACAACCGCCGAGCGATGCAACCGATCGGTGCCGGTCCGGGTGAGTCCCGGTGATGTCCAGCCAGGCACACTCTCGGTGGTGGTCTGGTCGTGATCGAGACGGATCGAGCGGTCAGTACTGTCGCGGACGTCACGCTCGCGATCTTGCTCGTCGTCGCAGCGATGGGCGTGCTCGTGACGTTCGTCGAGCGCGACGACGTGGGCCACGATCCGATGACTGCGGCGTACACCGCCGAAACGATCGCGTCGGGGACGATGAACGTCACCTACGATGTCGAGCAGGCACTCGAAGAATACGAGCGCCTTCGAGGTGTGGAGCGGGAGTACACCGACGACAATCTCAGGCGACTCGCCCACCGACCGATCGTCGCTCACGCCGCGGCAGCCGCGGTGTTGAACCTCGAATTCGATCTCGACAAGCTACAGCCGGAGGCAAGCCGAGGGACCGTCGGACTGTCCAGGGAAGCCGTCGCATACGAACCCGCTGTCGATGCGGCCATGCAGACGCGCCTCGTCGAGTCGAGTTTCGACACACAGGTGATCGCCGTCTGGGAACCACTTGAGGGCGGACCACTGAGAGGGTCGGCCGAGTTCGGTCAGCGCCCCCCACCACAGACCGACGTGAGTGCCACGACACTCACCGTTCCGGTCGACGTGCCATCGGTCCGTGAGCGAGCGATCGATCGGGTTGACGATCCAGCTGATTTCGATGTCGTCGCGGATACGGTTGCGAAAGCGCTGATCGACGGATATCTTCCGACGAGAGAATCACAGCGGGCACTCGAAAGCAACGGTGTCGCCCGCGATCTCACGGCGTATCGATACTATCGGATGGCACAGGTTCTGGGGACGGAATCAAACGATGTCGAGGCGGCCGTCGCACCGGCGCTTCAGCGGCGGGCCGCCAATGCCTCAACGGCAAACGCGGCGTTGACACAGGCGCTCGCGACGCAACTCGAAGCCTATCTGGAACCCGAAGATTCGACGCGGCCAGCCGCCGGGCCGCTTGGCAACGCAACGACTGCTGCCGAGCGCATCTCGACCGGGACAGTCACGATCACGGTGAGAACATGGGAGTAAGAGACAACACTCGCGATCGAAACGCGCGAAAGTCGAATAGAAACCCGCTCAGTCGTCTGGAGGGTGACGATCGGGGGCGCGTCCCGTTCGCGATCATCGGGGTATTGCTCCTGCTAACGAGCGTCACGTTCGTCGGCCATACCCTGACGCGATCGGGCGTGACCACTGACGTCGACGCGAGTGTCGCCATCTCCCAGACGGAAAGTGTCGCCCAGTCGGCGATCCGGACCGGGGCACAGCGCGGCGTCGAAGCCGCCGCCGCCCAACCACTGACCCAAGCCAGCGAGACCGATTGGGGGAGAGTTCTCCAGGGGAAGGCCACGGGCACTGTCGGGCCGGATGCCGGCGGAATCGCTACCGAACCTGGCACAACCGATACGTTCCGGAACTACCTCCGGGCGATGATCTACCGTGACGTCGAATCGTCACTGGAACGCGCTGGACAGCAATCCGGCGACGTCGAGACAACGGTCTCGGTGCCGACGATCGAAGCGCCGGCCGATCTTCGAGCAGCGATCGATCGTGTCTCCCTTGCGCAGCCAGAAGATGGCGTCCTCGAGGTCACGATCGAAAACGTCACGTTCATCGCTCGATCCGGGGGCCGGGTGATCGAGGATCGTGAGACGACGATGACAGTGTCGATCGCGACGCCGATCATGCAACTGCATCAGCGTGTCGAACGGTTCGAGAACGCCCTCGACGCTGGGGTGACCGAGCGAGGATTCACGCAGCGATTCAACGCGCGGATCTACGCGCTCGGCTGGGCACGAGGGTACGCCCAAAACTATCAGGCACCGATCGCGCAAGTACTCGCCAACAGACACATCGAACCCGCCGCGAACGACGCCGTCTACCGGACACAAAAGGACATCTTCGGAGCCGCTGACCCTGAGCTACAGGATGCAAACCGCCTCGGCTGGACGTGTATGGCACTGAAAGACGGCGGTGCGATGTTCGACGAGTACATGGGGTCGAACGATGTCAGTTACGGGAACAGCACCTATACTGGCGATGAACTGGTCTTCGAGCGTTCGAACGGATCGGATTTCGCAGCCAGCGTGCCGGCTGACGGCAGTAGTGTGGCAAACACGCTCTGTTCGGGAGCGGAGATGGCCCTCGGCGACCAGGTGACGGGGGAGTTGCCGTCTGCACCTGGAATCGGTGACCTCCGTGGGGACGCGCCAGCGATGAACACGACCGATACGATCGGGGTCAACGAGACGGCGTACGTGCCACTTGCCAAAATGGCCGCCGGAGACGGTGAGCATGCCATCGAGAGTGCCATCGACCGGATCTATACGATCGACGGACAAGCGAAGACGCAAACGACAGTCACCGATTCACTCGATCTCTCCGGAAACGCCACGTGTAACAACTCGAACAATGCAGACGGGACGTACACAATCACCGATTGGCAGCCAGTCAATGGAACGACCATCACGGACGCGATGCCACAGGACGAGTACTACGACGCGACAGCGACCGTCCAAGCGCGTGTAACAAAGTACAAAAGATGTCACCCCGAGCCGGAGAACCCGATTGTCGCCACCGATAGCGTGACGTTTGAAGTCGCAACGACGTTCGAGGAAGCCGACGCGAATCCGAACGCCAGGATCGACGAAATGAATTCGGTTTCGATCGGGAAGCACAAATACGCTCGGGGAAGTCGAATCGACGGCCTCCCGGCGGATTTCAGGAACTACGACGGAGGGGGCGAGAAACTGACAGCGTCGTTGCTGGGAGGTGACACCAGCGCGGACGCATACGCGGCGTGGGTCGAAGCGGCGTTACCGAATCGGATCGACACTGAAGCGAACGTGACCACGCATCTCGATGACGAGTTGACTGTCGAAACCCGAGTGACGCTGGATCACGAGCAGTTCCTCGATGCGAACCTGGCTGCAGCGATCGTTTCGGACCTCGACGAGATGCAACGTGCTGCCGCAGCCATCACAGCCGAGTATTCACGGACGGACCTGCTCAAACGGGGCACGCAAAGTCCGGTGACAGGACTCATCGAGCGGACGAAAACGAACCTGACGACACAGTATCTCGACCGAACGGAGCCCTACGAGAGCGTGGGACAGAAGGTGATCTATGAGGCGCGGTACGCATATCTCCAGGCGCTGATCGCGGAACTCGAAACACTGGAGGACGGCCACGAGAGTGCAGTCGGGGGAATCGACGAGCAATTCAGCGCTGTCGGATTGAGCCTCGAGAAGGCGCTGACGTTTCTGCAGGAAGGGGTTTCGGCAGAAGCGCCGGACCCTGTTCCGCTCAATTCCTCGAATTTGACAGGGAGAGTCTCGTATGAAGTCACGGGGTCGCCGACGTATCTCGTCGCGGAGAATCTCACGAAGCGGGATGTTCCAGCGATCGCGGCCAACACCACGTTCACACCGTTTGCGATGCGAAACGAGGAGTTATTCGATTCGCCGGTCGACGACATAACGGGGGATATTGTCAAGGCTGTCCTCAGTGTGTTCGATCTCGGGGGTCCAGACGGGACGGTACCGATCAAGACCGCAGGCGACGTGCTGCTGGCCGGGAATCTAGCCGACGCCGCCGAGGAGAACCCGATCACCAACAGCAGTTTCGAGGGGGCGCTGGACACATTCGAAGTGGAGGTTGCGGAATCGGTCTCGACAGTTGGCGAAAGCGTCGCCGACGACACTGTCCGGCAACTGTATCCCACGGAACCAGCAGCCTGCGTCGTGAGTGAGGGACGGAGCGCTCCTGGACGGGGCGTGACGTGTTCGGATCGCTACAGCGAGTCATTGATCGAAACGATCACAGCCGCTCACACGGAGATCGAACGGCGTACCGACGTGGCGCTGGATCGCTACAACACGACGGGACGGCAAGCGATCGCGATCGGGACAGGCAACGCTACCGAGCCGATACTCGAGGGGGTTAGCGACGCGATCGATGCCGACGCCTACCGCCACGCAACCGTTTTCGAGAGCGACGACGACGATCAGTGGCGGATTCTGGTCGAGTCAGCACTGCGGCCGGCGATCGAGAACGCGAGTGCGATCGAGGTAGATATCGAGCACAACAAAAACGTCGAAATCATCGAACAGGCAGTCAAAACCAAGATCGGGAACGTCGCCTCGGAGGCGATCGAGAAACGGCTCGAAGACGTCGCGAAAGAGGCCAAAGAGCGGGTTCGCGACAAGATGGATCAGTGGGCGGGATCGTGGTCGAAGAAAATCAAGCGGCCAGCCAGAATCGCGGGCGGGGTGCCGTTGCTACCGGTTCCCACCCACTGGTACGCGACGATGAACGCCTGGGACGTCACCGTCGCCGGCGAGTACGCACGCTTCGAAGTGACGGCAAACGTCGGGTCTCCGACGCAGACAACGGCAACGACGTACGTCCGGGAGAACCAGACAGTGACTGCTGATATCGCGGGTGAGTCACGCAGCCTCGGCCGCGTCGAGCCGATCAACTTCACCGGCCGTTCGCTGCTGATCGTCATCACGCCGACCGGCGTCGGTGTGGGCGATACTGACGGTGAGAACCCTGAATGCTCCCCGACGTATCCGGCGGTCGGCGTCGTCGACACGGACGGCAATTCCTGCACGCGATTTGGCCAGGGTGGCGGATGAGTAGTCATGGACTTCGAAGCACCAGTCGACGCGTGGTACGTCTGGGTCGGTGTCGGCGTTGTGAGTGTGACACTGTTCGCGTTCGTGCTCGGACTGCCCTCACAGCCCCCACCCGACGCGACCAAAGCCGTCAATACGATCGATCGAGTGGCCGGTGGAACCCAGGAATCGGCAGCGCGCTATCCCCACGACGCCGTCGAGATCAAGATCGACACTCGTCGCGTTGCGATGCGAAACGACGGTGGCACCACTCGTGAGTCCGTGGCCTTCGGCTCGCTCACACCAGTGGCCGCGGTCGAGAACGCCACCATCCGGGAAGCACTCGACAGAATCGTTCACGGACAGCGGCCGGCGTCAGTCGTCGCTGAGTACCGCTTCGGTACCACAACACTGCTCTCGGCGGCCGAGCAGACACGAAACCGGATCGACAGGGAAGGCGTCGAGTGGCAGCGGGCCGACGGCGAACTCATCGTTCGCCGGATCGATATCGATGGGACCTCACTCGTCCTCGTCGACGCATGAACGACAAACGGACTGCGGAAATCAGGGGCGGACAGGGGACGAAGAACAGATACATGGAGAACATATGAGAACCAACAGCCAAAATCAGCGAGGAACAGGGGACGGGACCGTTCAGCGCCGACAGCCGGGGACGAACAGCCGTGACTGATATCGACAGACTCGAACAGCGGCTGGCAGCCATCGAGCGGACCGTCGTCGATGGAGACCACGATGGGACGGTGCTCGAGGACACCGGCTCTTCGGACCCGGACATCGAACAGCTCGAATCCAGACTCGACGCACTCGATTCACGGGTCGCCGACCTCGAATCGACTGTGCAGGCGATCGATGGCTACGTCTCGAAGGTCGAATCAGTGAACGAGGCGGTCGAACGTCGAGCGGACTCGGCAATGGCGACAGTCGATCGACTCGAACAGCGTCTCGAGGAGGTCGAAGCGGTGGCGACGGATACCGCCGTGCCCCACACTGAACCGGACGCAGACGGCTCGGAGCGAAGCGATGCTGCGGAGACAATCGACGGTCGAACCAACCACGACCGTCGTGAAGAGTTCCCCTCCGTGGAGCAAACGAGTCAGGAGAGCGACCCCGACGAGCGTGGATTCGGGGGATCGATCCGGCAGGCCCTCGAGTCGATTCGGGGCCGGCTTTCATAATCCCGTTTGTGACTGGGCGGTCCTTCGGACAGATCTCATCACGCTTGCGAGCGGTAGGTTCCAAGCGCCAGGACGATCGCGCTAATCGTGAGCACGACCGCGGCGGCAGCCGCCAGATCGTGTGCGAGGACTGCGTGGTCGTACGCCCCGTCGACGTACGGCTCGGCACGCAAGACGGTGTGATGCGGGCCGTCAAGCACCGGCCAGAAGTAATCGACGAGATCGTTGAATCCGTACCAGACAGTGGCGACGCCGATCGCCGACAGCGTGAACTCCGCGTAGCGATGGATCACGAACGCTTCCAGCACCATCGCGAGGTGGCTCGTGATCAGGAAGACGTACAACCAGGTGGCGATGCCCTCGGGGCCGTTGACGAACAGTTGCACGAACGGCGTCCACAGCCCCAGTTTGAGACAGCCAAAGAAGGCCAGTACGTGCAGCCAGTTGGCCTGCAAATCCAGCCGCCAGGCGAGCAACGACAGCGCGATGAGCAACGTCGCCATCGGGCTATCGGGGACGACTGGCCAGGCCGGGAGTGGTGCAGCACCGAGTTGCCCTTCCAGAAGTGGCGCTTCGACGTTCAGTGGCCGGCCGGCATAATACCAGAACCCAAAGACCGTCCCGACGAGGTTGACGATGGCGATCGGCCACGCAAGCCGGAGCGCGATGTCTTCGAGCCAGGTTGGAAGCGGCGCGACGTACTGCGGTCGGCCCGGCGATGACGGGAGCTCGGCGTCGAAAACAGTGCCAACTGCGCGTTCGAACCGACGGCCGACACCTGCCATAGGAAGCCGGACGGAAGCGGCGCTCAAAACGATAGCGGTTGCGGACACTCGGTTTCAGGGAGTGCCGGGTGGTGTGTTATTCTCGCCACTCGTTCCCACAGGACTGACACTCGAAGTATCGCCAGTCGGTGCCGCCGGGGACGATATCAGTGCCGACGCGGTCGCGGTCGTCGCTGCCACATCGCGGACAACACTGGAGTTTACTCGTGTTCGTTGACATTGTCAGTTTGTTCGACAGGATATGTAAAAATAGTTCGAGTAGCGGCAAGCCGCGCACCGTACGTTTTTCCGGGCCGATGCCGGAGAGGTAGCATGGACGAGATCCGGGAACTCGATCAGACGACGATCGAGCGCATTGCGGCGGGCGAGGTGGTCGAGCGCCCGGCCTCCGTCGTCAAGGAACTCCTCGAGAACAGTCTCGACGCCGATGCATCGCGCGTGCGGGTCGCCGTCGAGGCCGGCGGGACCGAATCGATCCGGGTCAGCGACGACGGCGTCGGAATGACTGAGGGAGACGCCCGCGCGGCGGTCCGCGAACACACGACGAGCAAGATTCGAGACATTTCGGACCTTGAATCCGGTGTCGGCACATTGGGGTTCCGTGGGGAAGCACTCCACGCGATCAGCGCAGTCTCGCGCATGACGATCACGACCCGGCCACGCGGCGGCGATCGGGGGACCCGACTCCGCGTCGAGGGTGGTGAGGTGACGACCGTCGAAGCCGCTGGCTGTCCGGAAGGGACCACCGTCGAGATCGCGGACCTCTTTTACAACGTGCCGGCCCGCCGGAAGTATCTCAGCCGGGACGCGACCGAGTTCGACCACGTCAACACGGTGGTGCGTAACTACGCGCTGGCCAATCCGGCTGTCGCGGTGGCACTCGAACACGACGGCAGGGAGACCTTCGCGACGACGGGCGGTGACTCGCTTCGCGAGACGGTAATGGCCGTCTACGGGCGTGAGGTGGCGGAGTCGATGATCGACGTCGACGCCCGGGAGTTGCCGGCGGGACCACTCGACGCCATCGACGGGCTGGTGAGCCATCCCGAGACCAATCGGGCGGATCGCGAGTACGTAGCGACGTTCGTCAACGGCCGGTACGTCCGATCGAGCGCCGCGCGCAACGCCATCGTCGAAGCCTACGGCAACCAGCTGTCCCCGGATCGGTATCCATTCGCCGTGCTTGACCTTTCATTGCCCGCGGGGACGGTCGACGTCAACGTCCACCCCCGGAAGATGGAAGTCCGGTTCGCTGACGAGGCTGGACTCCGAGAGCAGGTCCGGGCCGCCGTCGAGGAGACACTGCTGGAAAACGGACTGATCCGCTCCGGGGCCCCCCGCGGCCAGTCTGCGCCCGAACAGACCGAGATCGATCCGACGGCGACCACACCCGACAGTGGCGTGAGTACGTCAGAGAGTAGTCGGGAGGAGTCCGAAAGTGAGCCATCGATCGCCAAAGGGACCAACGATGCGTCGAGACCTTCGGGTAGCGACCAGTCAGCCGAACCGACTCCAGCGGCGAGCAAATCGGATGCGAGCCAGCGGACCGAAAGTGAGCATGGGTTCACGAAAGCGCCCAATCAGGCTGAAACCGATACGGAGCCGGAACGCCGGACGGGGCGCACACAGCACGGAACCGAACCGGACAGCGCGGCCCCTCCGGCAGAGACGGGATCACCGGCGTCCGCCGGCCACGGTGAGGGCACGTCTCAAGGATCCGGCGAGCCCGAACGGCGTGGGGCTGGTGATGCCGAGACGGCGGTGGTCGATGCCGGTTCCCAGACCCGCCTGGAGAGTGGCGAGGAGCCGCTCGAGCAGACGTTCGACTCGTTGCCGTCGATGCGGGTTCTCGGGCAGTTCCAGGAGACGTACGTCGTCGCCGAGACGGATACCGGACTCGTCTTGATAGATCAGCACGCGGCTGACGAACGAATCAACTACGAGCGTCTCCGGGACGCCTTCGCGGGTGAGACGACGACGCAGGCGCTGGCCCAGCCGGTCGAGATCGATCTCACGGCCAGGGAATCCTCGCTGTTCGAGGACTTCCAGGCGGCGCTCGCGCGACTCGGGTTCAGTGCCGAACGGGTCGACGACCGGACCGTTGCAGTCACGACCGTGCCGTCGCTGGTCGCCGAGACTGCCGATCCCGAGCTCCTTCGGGACGTGCTCTCGTCGTTCGTCGATAGCGACAGCGATCCGGGGGCGACCGTCGAGGCGGCGGCCGAGGCGGTGCTTGCCGACCTCGCTTGCTATCCGTCGATCACCGGGAACACGTCGCTGACAGAGGGGTCGATCGTCGACTTGCTCGAACGGCTCGAGGCGTGTGAGAACCCCTATGCGTGTCCGCACGGCCGCCCAGTCGTCGTCGAGATCGACGCCGACGAACTGGCCGAGCGCTTCGAGCGGGACTATCCCGGCCATACGACGAGACGACTCGATTGAGTCTGTGGATGGGCCGTTGCTCGACCGTATCAATTAAGCATGTTGCCGCAGATGAATGCGTTATGCCTTCTCTCATCACGGTCGGGGAAACGCCGCTCAGGCTGAGTCCGCCGGGGAACCGCAGATTTGTCGGCAGTGAGACCGTCCAGCTGACGGCAACGGGAACGGAAAGTAACGTGGCGATTGCGGCGGCTGCCCTGGGTGCGGACGCGACCTGGGCGTCGAAACTCCCGTCGACGCAACTGGGCAAACGGGTCGTCAGCGAACTCAGGGAATACGGCGTCGAGACCGACGTGGCCTGGACGGAAAGCGGCCGGGTCGGACTCGAATTCCGCCAGCCCGGCGTCCCGCCGAGAGAGCCGGTTATCATCCACGACCGCGACGGGGCGACGGCCGGTTCGATGACGCCCGCGGACATCCCGATGGACGACGTCGAGGCGGCCGATGGCGTCTTCGTCGCCGGGAGTTCGGCAGCCCTCTCGGAGACGGCAGCCGAGACGGTCGCCGCCGTCCTCAGGGCCAGTGGGAGCGACAACGGACTGTCAGTGTTCGAACTCGATTATCGCCCGCGCCTCTGGGACGCCGAAGACGCCCGCGAGACGCTGACCCCCATGCTCGAACACGTTGATGTCCTGATCGCCAACGAAAACCAGTTGCGAACGGTGTTCGGACGGACAGGTGATCCCCGGGAAGCAGCTCACGGCGTCGCCTCCAAGTGGGATATCGATCTGCTCGCAATGACTCGTGGCGAACATGGAGCACTCGTCATCGACGACAGCGTCGTCCACGAGATCGAGAGTGTCGAAGCCGAGACGGTCGACGCTGCCGGCCAGCACGACGCCTTCAGTGGCGCGTTCGTCGCCCAACTGCTCGCCGGTGATCGACCGGACGCGGCACTCTCACACGCGGTCGCCGCAGCGACGCTGACACGCACGACACCCGGACCGATCCCCGCGTTCGATCGGACGGACGTCGAGAGCCTCGTCGAACAGCTCGAGTAAGCGTCGACCGGCCCCACCAGGCGTCGCTATCGGGACCGGAGTGCAGCGAGCTGTTCCCGCGAGAACAGCGACGACGGTTCGTCCATGTGAACGCCGATCTCGCCCGCCAACAGCCCCAGGCCGACTCGCTGAAGCGGCGCCGGGAACGAGTACCCACGACGAACCCACGACCCGAGGGAGATTTCTCGGCCCAGATCCCGCCGCCAGGCACGCTCGTACGCAGCCAGTGTCGAGGGATCAGTCGGGTCGATCTCGCGGGCGGCGTGATCAGCTGCGGTCATGCCATAGCGGATCCCGCCGCCGGTGAACGGTTTCGTCTGGGCCGCCGCATCGCCGAGCAGAAACGTCCGCTCGCTCGTGACCGAATCCGGCGGGCCGATCGGGATCAATCCGGAGCAGCGGCGATCCGTCTCGACGCCGTAGGAATCGGTAAAGGCCTCGAAGCGATCCCCGGCGGCTTCACCCGGTGGGACGGCGAGCCCGTACTCGACGCCGGCGTCACCACGGGGGATCCGCCAGGCGAAAAAGCGGGGCACGGTCAGGTGGACGTCGACGAAGTCACCGTCGTCGGGATCGTCGTCGAACCCCAGGACGCCGTGGAGAAGTTCGTCGGGTTCCGGGAGGGAAACCGCGTCACGGACGCGGGACTGTGGGCCGTCACACCCGGCGACCATCCGCGACTGATGGGTCTCGACGCCGTCCGGTCCGGAGACCGTCACCACGACGGAATCATCGCGTTCCTCGACGTCTGTGACAGTATGGCCGTCCCGAACGTCCGCGCCAGCCTCGCTCGCGGCGCGGGCGAGGGTCCGGTCAAGTTCGACCCGGTCGATGACTCGGGAAACGACCTCGTCCTTGTAGAAGGGATAGGCTCGGCTCGCCGGGCCGCCGAGGTGAAACCGCGCACCGTAGATCTCGTTTTGCCGCAACTTATCGCGGTCGTCGGGCGGGACGAACTCCAGGACGTCCGTACTGACGTGGCCCGAACAGGCCAGTGGCTCGCCGATTTCCCCCTGTTCGAAGACGAGGATGTCGTGCCCATCGCTGGCGGCCCGCCGAGCGAACCGACTGCCCGCCGGGCCGGCACCGACCACGATCACGTCATGCATATGCTCGCGAAACAGGCCGCTGCCTATAGGCCTTGACGATGGAGGCACGTGCTTCAGTCTTCTCCGGCAGCCAAACTTACAAGCGGGATGGACGCGAATCAGCGGGCATGCCAGCCACGATCGACTCCGAGAAAGGCTTTGGGCTGACGATTCTCTTTGGCGTCCTCGCACTCGCCGGGGCACTCGTCATGCTTCTGGGTGCGGCCGACAATCTGGTCGCTGCGGCGGGGTTCGCATTGGCCATCGGCGCGGGTTCGGCGGCCGTCGCCGCCAGCCACGCCTTTGATTGAACAAACGGCTTTTATCGCTACAGCCGTTACTCTAGGTATGGTCGAGTTGAACGAGGAAGAACAGCGCATCCTGGAGTACCTGCGGACGCGGGTCGCCAGCGGTGACAGCTACTTCCGCGCGAAGAACATCGCCGAGAGCATCGGGCTCTCGGCCAAGCAGGTCGGTGTTCGGCTCCCACACCTCGCGGAGAAGGCCGACGAAGTAGATATCGAGAAGTGGGGGCGGGCGCGGTCGACAACCTGGCGAGTGACCCGGAGCTAGCGGCGGACTTTTTGCCGACCCGTCCCAGGTTCGCCTATGTCGATCCGTCTGGAGCAAGTGATCGAGGTGTCGGCGACGCCGGAGGAAGTCTGGCGATTTATCGCTGATCCGGAACAGCGTGCAAAATACATCAGTGTCGTCGAGGACTACACTGTCGACGGCGACCGATCGGCGACCTGGGAGATCTCGCTCCCGATCCCCGTGATCAATCGGACGATCACCGTCGAGACGGAAGACGTCGAGCGCCGGGAACCGGAGTTCGTCAAGTTCGTCGGTCGGTCGAAGGCAGTGCGCGTCGTCGGCGAACACGAACTCACGCCGACGGAGACGGGAACGCGTCTCACGAACACCTTCACTGTCGAGGGGCGGATCCCCGGCGTCGAACGCTTTTTCAAGAAAAACCTCGAAGCCGAGTTCGAAAACTTGCGCGACGGTCTCGACGCGTATCTGGACGGCGAGTGAGTGAAAATCGCGGGGGGACTCCGGGTTCGGCGACGGATGCAGACATTTATTTATCCAGGGCTGGAAAATTCAGGCGCCGGCGCGGCGCTTTTCTCGCCTAGCCGGCACACACCCGCCACGCTGCTCGGCCGCGCCTCGATGCCGGTTGTCCGGACAACCGGCTCCCGTCTCCTCGTCTTCGATTGTTAGCCCAGGCTTGGCTCGATCCGTTCGCGAGCAGCCGCGAAATCCTGCTTGCGGATCGTGACCTCGTCGGTCCGTTCGTTGGCGACAGACGGGTCGGTACCGGCAGCGACCCGCCTGATGGCTCGCATCGAGGCGGCCCGGACCAACGCGTCGAGATCTGCCCCGGAAAACCCCGCCGTGTCGGTCGCAACTTCGGTCAGATCGACGTCCGCATCCAGCGGCTTGGTCGCCGTGTGCACGTCGAGAATCGCCCGCCGGGCGTCCCGGCTGGGCGCGGGCACTTCGACGTGGGTTTCGAGCCGACCGGGCCGAACCAACGCGTCGTCGAGGGCGTCCCGGCGATTGGTCGCCGCCAGGACGACGAGGTTCGGATCCTCGCCGGCCGCGTCCAGCTCCGTTAGTAGTTGGGAGACCACGCGTTCGGTCACTTCGTGGCTCTCGCCCCGCTGGGTGGCGACGGCGTCGATCTCGTCGAGGAAGACGATCGAGGGTGCGGTCTGGCGGGCACGCTCGAACACCTCCCGAACTGCCTTCTCGCTCTCGCCCACGTAGCGGTCGAGCAACTCCGGACCCGCGACGCGGATGAAGTTGACGTCGGTTTCCCCGGCAAGGGACCGAGCCAGCAGCGTCTTCCCGGTGCCCGGCGGGCCATAGAGGAGGACGCCGGTCGGCGGATCCGTGTCGGTCGCTTCGAACAGCGGGCCGTATCGGAGCGGCCACTCGACAGCTTCTCTGAGGGTCTCCTTGACGTCATCGAGACCCCCCACGTCCGCGAAATCGCCAGCCGGTGACTCGGCGACGTAGGCCCGCATCGCCGACGGCTCGACACCGGCGAGGGCCTGTTCGAAGTCCGCCCGCGTCACGGATGGTTCGTCGCGTTCGCGCTGGAGGGCTTCCATCGCCGCCTCAGTTACGACCGAGGCCACGTCCGCCCCGACGAAGCCGTGCATCCGGCCGGCGAGGCGTTCGAGATCGACGTCCTCGTCCAGTGGCACACCGCGGGTGTGAACTTCGAGTACCTCCTGGCGGCCCTCGCGGTCGGGTACGCCGATCTCGATCTCCCGATCGAAGCGCCCGCCGCGTCTAAGCGCCGGATCGACGGCATCGACCCGGTTAGTTGCGCCGATGACGACGACCTGGCCGCGGGATTCCAATCCGTCGAGCAACGTGAGCAACTGGGCGACCACGCGGTTTTCCATGTCACTGTCGTCGTCTCGCGCGCCGGCGATGGAGTCGATCTCGTCGACGAACAGGATCGACGGGGCCTCGTCTTCGGCCCGTTCGAACGCTTCCCGGAGCTGTTCCTCGCTCTCGCCTTTGTACTTCGAGACGATTTCCGGGCCGGAGATGGCCTCGAAGTAGGCGTCGACCTCGTTGGCGACCGCCCTCGCGATCAGCGTCTTCCCGGTGCCCGGCGGACCATACAACAGGACGCCCTTCGGCGGCTCGATCCCGAGCCGATCGAACACGTCGGGATCAGACAGCGGCAGTTCGATCATCTCCCGAACCCGGTCGAGTTCGTCGTCGAGGCCACCGATGTCCTCGTAGGTGACCGAGCCGGGCTCGCTCGCGTCTCCCGACTCCGTAGTGTCGTCCTCACTGGGCTCGGGGTCGTCTATCGGTTGGCCCACGGTTAACGTGGTCCCGTCGACGACGCGAACCGTCCCGTCCGGGTCAGTGTCCTCGACGTGGAACGTCCCGACCTCCGGGACGGTCACGCGGTCACCGGGTCGGACCGGGACGTTCCCGAGTCGATCGTCGATCGTCGAGACACCGTTGCCTTCGATCGTCCCGTCGATCGGCCGGAGTTCGACCCGCTCGGCGTCCTGGAGTGAGGCACGGCGGAGGGAGACCTCAGAGCCGACAGTCACGTCGGCATTCGATCGCGTATCGGCGTCGATGCGCACGTACTCACCGGTGCCATCGTCGGGCCAGACCTTCGCGACAGTCTGGCGGTCGCCCTCGATACACACCGGATCGCCGCTCAGGACGCCGAGTCGATTACGGACTGCTTCCGGAAGCCGGGCGATTCCTCTCCCGGCGTCACGCTTCTTTGCCCCCTTGACGGAGACCGAGATCCCGGCGTCGGCATCTACCATGTGGGGCCGTTTGGCTCGCCGGCCCTTGAGAATTCCCACTGCGGGCCAGGCCGATCGACCGCACGAAAACAC